>NZ_JAVREK010000002.1:0-398917 GCF_031845375.1 Streptomonospora wellingtoniae | reverse complement strand
CCACGGGCTGTGCGCGGCTCGCGCCGATGACGCTACCCGCGGCGGTCGGCGGCGGATGCCGCGCGATCACCCGCTCACCTGGTGGTCACTTCGAGCAACGCCGTGCGGAACGCCGACATTTCCTCGGGGGTGCCGACAGTGACGCGCAGCGTGTGCGGCGGCCCGACCTCGCGCACGAGCACGCCGCGTTCCAGCATGCCCCGCCACACCGCGGAGCGGTCGTCGAAATCACCGAAGAGCACGAAGTTGGCGTCGGATGCGGCCACGGCGAAGCCGTGCCCGCGCAGCCACTCCACCAGCGCGTCGCGCTCCTGGCGCAGCTGCTTGACCTGGCCCAGCAGCTCGTCGGCGAACTCCAGGGCGGTGGCGGCCACCACCTGGGTGATCTCGGAGAGGTGGTAGGGCAGGCGCACCAGCTGCAGCGCGTCAACGACGGCGGGGTGGGCGGCCAGGTAGCCCACGCGGGCTCCGGCCAGCGCGAAGGCCTTGGACATGGTGCGCGAGACGATCAGCCGGGGGTGCTCGCCGAGGAGGGTCAGCGCGCTGGGCGTGCCCTCGCGGCGGAACTCGGCGTAGGCCTCGTCCACGACGACCATGCCGGGCGCGGCCTCAGCCACCGCGGCGACCGTCTCCAGCGGCAGCGAGGCGCCCGTCGGGTTGTTGGGCGAGGTCAGGAACACCACGTCGGGCCGGTGGCGGCGCACGGCCTCGACGGCGGCGCCGGCGTCGAGGCCGAAGTCGGCGCCGGTGCGGTCGACGGGGACCCAGTCGGTGCAGGTGACCCGGGAGATGACGGGGTGCATCGAGTAGGAGGGCTCGAAGCCCATGGCGGTACGCCCGGGGCCGCCGAAAGCCTGCAGGATCTGCTGCAGGACCTCGTTGGACCCGTTGGCGGCCCACACGCGGCCCGGGTCGAGCCCGTGGCCGAGGTAGTCGGCCAGGGCCGCGCGCAGCCGGGTGGCGTCGCGGTCGGGATAGCGGTTGAGCCCCGCGGCGGCCTGCTCGACGTTGCGGGCCAGCGCCGCCGCCAGCTGGGGAGAGGGGGCGTAGGGGTTCTCGTTGGTGTTCAGCGCGACGGGGACTTCCAGCTGCGGCGCGCCGTAGGGGCTGCGTCCGCGCAGGTCGTCGCGGAGCGGCAGGTCCTCGACGCCGATCCGCTCCCGGTCGTCGCCGCCCGCGGGGCCGGCGGGGCTCACTGCTCCCCCTCCCGACCGGTGCCCACGCGCACGGCGACCGCCTCGCCGTGCGCCGGCAGGTCCTCGGCCTCGGCCAGCGCCTGCACGTGCTCAGCGGAGGCGGCCAGCGCGTCGCGCCCGTATTCGACGACGTGCACGCCGCGCAGAAACGTCTGCACGCTCAGCCCGGCGGTGTGCACGGCGCTGCCGCCGGTGGGCAGCACGTGGTTGGAGCCGGCCAGGTAGTCGCCCAGGGAGACCGGCGAGTAGCGGCCCACGAAGACGGCGCCGGCGTTGCGCACGGCGGCGGCGTGCCTGGCGGAGTCGGCGGTCATGACCTCCAGGTGCTCGGCGGCGTAGGCGTCGACGACGGCCAGACCGTGGGCTATGTCGTCGACGAGCACGATCCCCGACTGCGGTCCGCCCAGCGCCTCGGCGACGCGGTCGCTGTGGCGCGTGGCGGCCACCCGCGAGGCCAGCTCGGTCTCGACCTTGCCTGCCAGCTCCTCCGAAGGTGTGATCAGGACGGACGCGGCGACCACGTCGTGCTCTGCCTGGCTGACGAGGTCGGCGGCGACGAAGGCGGGGTCGGCGGTGTCGTCGGCCAGGACGGCGATCTCGGTGGGCCCGGCCTCGGCGTCGATGCCGACGACGCCCTTGAGCAGGCGCTTGGCGGCGGCCACCCAGATGTTGCCGGGGCCGGTGACCATGTCGGCGCGCTCGCACTCGCCGGCGCCGTAGGCGAACATGGCCACGGCCTGGGCTCCGCCGACGGCGTAGACCTCGTCGACGCCCAGTAGTGCGCAGGCTGCGAGGACCGCGGGGTGCGGCAGACCGCCGAACTCGGCCCGGGGCGGCGAGGTGACGCCCAGCGAGCCGACGCCGGCTTCCTGGGCCGGCACGACGTTCATCACGACACTGGAGGGGTAGACCGCCCGCCCGCCCGGCACGTAGAGGCCCACGCGGTTCACCGGGATCCAGCGCTCGGTGACGGTGCCGCCGGGCACCACGCGGGTGGTGGTGTCGGCGCGGCGCTGGTCGGCGTGGACCCGCCGGGTGCGCTCGATCGACTCCTCCAAGGCGGCTCTGACGCCCGGGTCCAGCCCCGCCAGCGCGGAGTCGAGCTCGGCGCGGGGGACGCGCACGCCGCTGAGCCGCACGCCGTCGAAGCGCTCGGTGAGCTCGACGAGCGCCTCGGTGCCGCGCAGGCGCACGTCCTCGCAGACGGGCCGGACCTTGTCCATCGCGGCCGAGACGTCGGTGTCGGCGCGCGGTAGCAGCTCCCGCGGGTCGCCGGCGCTTCCTCGGAGGTCGATTCGGGAGATCACGGCCTCATTCTAGGGGCCGCGGAGGCGCCGGCGGGCCCCGCTCGGGCGCCGACCGGTCCGCCCTCGGGGCCTGCGGAGCCGAATTGAGGAGAGCCTTGCCGAATAATGGGGTATTTAGCTTCGCCTAACTTCGGGACACCTAACCTAAATCACCTTGAGCAAGGCTTTCCTAAGTGTCCAGCGCAACGTCCGCATAAATCGACAAGCAAATTTCGGCGCGCTATTGTTAACGCATGAACGCGACGACACGGACTTCCGAGCACGGCCTTTCCAAGTTCCATCGCCTCCTCCTCGACCAGGTAGGACACGAATTCACCGCATCGCACCAGTACTTCGCGCTGGCGGCATGGTTCGACGACCGCGACCTTCCCGGGCTCGCCCGGGTCTTCTACCGGCAATCGCTGGAGGAGCGCGACCACGCCACCATGATGGTGCGGTATCTGATCGACAACGGCGTCTCCCCCGACATTCCGGGGGTCGGCGGAATCGAGACCGACTTCACCGCGCCGCGCGAACTCGTCGCTCTGGCACTGCGCCAGGAGCAGCGGGTGACCGAGCAGATCAAGCAGCTCGCCAAGGCGGCCCGCGACGAGCACGACTACACCGGTGAGCAGTTCCTCAACTGGTTCCTGCAGGAGCAGGTCGAGGAGGTCTCGACCATGTCGACTCTGCTGAACGTCGTCGACCGCGGAAACGGCAACATGTTCGACGTCGAGACCTGGGTCGACCGCGAGCTGTCGTCGACCGGTGACGCCGACGACGCACCCGACACCGCGGGCCCTTCGGTCAGCTGAGGCCCGCCGGCCGCCTCGGCCGCGCTCCGTACGTCCCGGTCGGCTGTGCGGCGCCCGGCCCGTGCCGGGATGGGCACCGCACAGTCGGGCATACTTGTGCAATGCCACACCGGTTGCCGCTCTTCCCGCTGAACAGCGTGCTGTTCCCGGGCGCGCGCCTGCCGCTACGGGTTTTCGAGGAGCGCTATCGCCGCCTCATGGGCGACGTGCTCGACGACCCCGGTGACGCCGTGTCGGGCACCTTCGGCGTCGTGGGGATCGAGCTGGGCCACGAGGTGGGCGAGGCTTCGGCCCAGCTCGCCCACGTGGGCTGCACGGCCGAGGTCCGAACGGCCCGCCGGCACGCCGACGGCACGTTCGACGTGGTGGTCGAGGGCGGATCGCGCTTCCGCGTCGACTCCGTCGAGAACTCCGGCCCCAAGGGCTATCTCCGCGCCGAGACCACATTCCTGCCCGACGAGGTCGGAGAGGGCGCCGACGACTACGCTGAGCGGGTCGGGCGCCTGTTCGGCGTCTACTGCGAGCGCCTGCGCGGCCTGGGCGTCGCCGCCGAACCGCCCCGGGACTTCCCCTCGGCCCCCCTGCCGCTGTCCTATACGGTCGCGGCGACCATGGTGGTCGATCAGGGCGACAAGCAGCGGCTGCTGGAGGCCGACCACGCCGCCCAGCGCCTGCAGACGGCCGCCGTCCTGCTGCGCCGGGAGAACCGCGTGCTGACCTCTCTGCCCGTCCTGCCGGCGGAGCACCTCCCCCAGCCCGAGGTCAGCCTGAACTGAGGCCGGAACGGTGTGCCGGTTCCGGTCTGCGCGCACGGGGGAACGCCCATCCGGGACGGCGGTCGGCACCGCCGCCCACGACAGATCGGAGGCCGCCTTGGGCGCCAAGCGGACTCCGGCGACGGCCGCGGCCGACCGCGCCGGCATCGACTTCCGGCTGCACTCCTATGACGCCACCGGGGACGGCTCCGGATCCTCCTACGGCGAGGATGCGGCCCGCGCCCTGGGCGTGGGCTCCGACCGCGTGTTCAAGACGCTGGTGGCGGAGGTCGACGGGCGCCTGACGGTGGGGGTGGTGCCGGTCGCGGGCGGTCTGGACCTGAAGGCGCTGGCGGCCGCCGCGGGCGGCAAGCGCGCGATCATGGCCCGGGTGCCCGACGCAGAGCGCGCCACCGGCTACGTGGTGGGCGGCATCAGCCCGCTGGGCCAGCGCAAGCGGCTGCGGACCGTCGTCGACTCCTCGGCCGCCGGCCACGACACCGTGTTCGTCTCAGCGGGCCGCCGCGGCCTGCAGATGGAGCTGTCCCCCGCCGACCTGGTACGTACCGCCGAGGCCACGTCCGCCCCCATCGCGGCCCCCTGACCGCACGGCCACCGCCCGGACTCCGCACCTGCGCCGCGCGGGCCGGGAGGCGGCGCGGCCCAAGCGCGGGCACCGGCCCCGTGCACCGCCGCGCCGCGCGCCCGCGGCCCCCATAGGGCACGGATCCGGGGCCGAGCGGGGCCCCGCGGCCTCTTTCCTCGGTGCCCCTTGCGACTTACGGTTGTCTCACCGAGATGAATAGAGCGGGGCGCGTGAAGGAGGCGCGATGGTCGCCGGGATCGTGTGGACCACGACGCTGGGCTACCTGGCAGTCGCCGCCTGCTACATCGTCACGCGACTGGCCTACGCGCGCATCCGCCGCCGCGGGCCGCAGCGCCCGCCCGTGGGCGCCGAAGACCTAGACCCCTTCGAGCTGGCCATGCTGGCCGGCGGCCGCCAGCGCATGGGCGAGGTCGCGCTGGCCGAGCTGTACCTGAGCGGGCGTGCGGTCGCCCGCGGACACGGGCTGGTCGCCCGGCCCCAGCATGCCGAGCAGCGACCCGACCGGCTCTCGTCGGCGCCCTTCACCCGCCTGCTGGACGCGCGGCTGGACTCCTCCCGTTCCCTGGCGGCCGACCAGCTCGTGCGGCTGGCCGCCCGGGCCGACCCGGCCACGGCCGTGCTGTGGCGGCTGCGCCGGCTGGGCCTGTTCCTCGCTCCCGACCGTCTGGCGCGGGTCGCGCTACTGCGCAGCGCCGCCTGGGGGCTGCACATGCTCGCCGGCGCGGCGGGCGTGCTCGCCGGCGGCGGCGTGGTGCTGTGGGCCGTGATCCCCGAGGGTGAGCGGTTCGACGCGGTCCCGCTGGTGTTCGCCGGGGTGCTGATCGCCTACCCGACGCTGGTCTACGTCAGCGGGCGGCTCCTGGGCGGCATGCCGGGCGCGGTCGCCGTGTCGGGCGCGGTCGCCGCCGCCGCGATCCCCGTCGTACCGGCGCCACGCGCCCCGTCGGCGCTGCTGGCGCTGCTGGCGGGCTGGTCGCTGCTGCAGTGCCTCTACCGGCTGACCGGCGGCAAGCTCGGCCCGCGCACCGCCGCCGGGGACACGCTGCTGGCCGAGGCACACGCGCTGCCCGAAGGCGACGACTCCACGCAGGCGGCGGTGCGGTCCACCGCCCTGCTCGGATTCCGCGCGCTTCGGCGCGGCCGGCGCCGGCGCCTGCGCGGCGGCCGGATGCCGGAGTGCGGGGAGCTCGCGGCGGTGTGCTCGTTCGCGTCGGCGTGCGGCAGCGGGGCATACCACTGCTGATCTTGTAGCCATCGTCACTGGAAATCGATTTCCTTCACGATAGCTACAAGATCAACGGCGCTCGGCGGAGTCCGCCGCGTCCTCCCCGTCGTCGGCGAAACGGCGCCGTGCAGGCAGGTCGCCGCGCCACAGGCTCACCGCGTCGAAGAGCGCGTACTGCAGCACCGCCACGAACGGCCAGGCCATCAGGGCGCTGAGTGCGTCCAGCCGCAATCCGGAGCGGATCACGGTGCCCGGGCTCGCGGACTCCACCGCCCGCTGGAACTCCGCGGCGTCGATGAGGGTGCCCGTCTGCCACGCGGCGAGGGAGCCCAGCAGCGATCCGGCCGCCATGCCCAGCAGGCACGCCATGCGCAGGTCGGTCGCGTCGCGCGCCGCAAGCCGGTACTGGAGGATGTAGACGGCGTAGCCGCACAGCAGGCCGGCCCCCATCATGATGAGCGCGAAGTAGCCGTCGACCGCGAACGCCGTCTCGGAGACGGGGAAGGGCAGGACGGCGCCGTCGCGCCCGACGGTGACCCGCGGACGCGGGGCCAACAGCCACCACAGCAGGCCCAGCGGCAACCCCAGCACGGCTGTGCAGCCCAGGACGGTACCGCCCACGGTGAGTCTCCGGCGGGTCATCGGCCGCCGCACCCCCTCGTCCGGTCGGGTCTGTTGCCTGATTCCGGTGCCACCGAACTCCGATGCTCCGACCCCCCGCTGACGGCCGAAGCCGCCCGCATTCCCCCGCCGCCCGTGCCCGGGTGGACGCCCGACGTCGGCCGGCGAGCGCACCATGCTCACGGCTTGACTGGAGTGGCACCGCTCAACCGTACGGGAGAAATGCGCCGACCTTCGCCAGGGCCTCGCGGCGGCCGCCCCGCTGCCGACCTCTCCACCGATGTCGGTGGGCGGCGTCGTCGCAGGGCGCGAAGACCCGCGGCGACACCCGTCACGCGGCTGTCATCGACCATCTCGGCCGCGTCCGGCCGACCGCGAGTTCCTCCCGCTGCCGGTACCGGTTTCCGGCGCCCTCAGGGACGGCTGCGCTCGTTCGGGAACGTGAGCGGGACCGGACTCGCCCGCGCCTGTCCCGCGCGGGGCTGGGGACCGCGGAGGTCGCCTGGGCCGCGGGCGCCCCACGTGCGCCGTCGCCGAACAGGTGGGTGAGCGTGCGGGCCGGGCGAGGCGGTGATCCGGCCGAACGGCACGACCGGAACGCGACCGCACGAGGGCGGGTACGGGGGCGCCCTCCGCGCGTCGTACGCGCGCGGCGCGGACCCGCACCCGGCCGGGACGGCGCCCCCGCGGCCGTCCCGCGCAGCGGGAGGCTCCCGGCGGCGCGGGGGCGCCGCCGGGAGTGCCGCCCCCTATCCCCTTGGACCGGGGCCGTCCCGATACAGCTCCTCGCCGCCGGGGTCGCCGACGTCCCCGGGCGCGTCGTCGCTGGAACCGTCGTCCTCGGCGAGGATGCGGTAGAGGCCCCGCTTGGTCTCGGACAGCAGCCGCTTGGCGCGCTCGGCCTGCTCGTCGGTCCCCGCCTGGGCGACCTGGGCGGCCGCGGCCGCCAGCTGGTAGGCCAGCGAGCTGATCTCGGCATACCGGGCCATGGCGTCCTCGTGCTGCTCAGAGACGGCCTCCCAGGGCGGGGTGAGGTCGGCGGCCTCGCGCTCGACGTACTCACGGCCCTCGTCGGTCAACTCGAACGGGCGGCGCCGGCCGTGGGCGTCCTCGGCCGGGCGCACCAGGCCCTCGTCCTCCAGCTGCTGCAGCATCGGATACACCGACCCCGAACTGGGGCGCCAGGCGTTCCCGCTGCGCTCGCGGCCATCGCGGATGATCTCGTAGCCGCTGCGCGGCTCCTCCGCCAGTAGCAGCAGGATTCCGGTGCGGACGTCGCCGCGGCGGGCCCGCGGCCCCCCGCGGCGCCGGTGCCCGCCCCCGCCGAAGGGCCCGCCGCTCCCGGGCGGGAACGGACCTCCGCCCCACGGCGCCCCGTGCGGCCCGGGAGGAGGTGGAGGCCCCGGAGGAACGGGCGGGACCGGTCCGCCCGGCCAGCCGCCGCGCGGTCCCTGCGCCCAGGCCGCCATCCGCTGCAGGCGTCCGCCGGGCCCCCCGTGGAAGCCGTGCGGACCGCGCCAGCCGTCGGCCCGGCGCGCCCCCGCCTCATCGGCGCGGTCGGCGGCGGTCTCGTCGCCGGGACCGCAGGCGCCGCGCCCGGGCATCCCCGCGCGCTGCCCCCACGACCACGGCATCGACATCGCAGTCATCGTGATACCCCCGTGGTAGTCGATACTTCTTTATCTGTCTCGATATATTAGGTCCTATCGAGATAGTTTTACGATATATCTATAACTCGCCTCCGTCAACGGCGATCGGCCCCGGGGCTGCCCGCATCGGCCGCGGAACTGTTCACCCGGTTATCCACGCGGTGATGCCCGCCGGTGGCACGGTGGGATACCGCCGGGCGCGCGATGCCCGGTGCCCACCGGACGCCCCGGCTCGGAAAGGACTCCCCCATGCCCCGCACCCGTCCCACGCTGCTCGCGCTCTCGGCGGCGCTGGCCTGCACGCTGGCCGCCGCACCCACCGCCCAAGCCGACCGCGGCGGCGGTCACGGCGCCCCCGACGGCGGCCGCGGCGGCACCGTGCGCTTCGCGACGTTCAACGCCTCGCTGAACAGGCCCTACCAGGGCACTCTGGTCGAGGACCTGTCGGACCCCGGCGACGAGCAGGCGCAGGCCGCCGCCGAAGTCGTCCAGCGCACCCGCCCCGACGTGCTGCTCGTCAACGAGTTCGACTACGACGAGCAGGGCCGCGCCGCCGCGCTGTTCCAGCGCAACTACCTCGCGCGCGCCCAGAACGGCGCCGAGCCCATCCGCTACCGGTACCGCTACACCGCACCCGTCAACACCGGCGTGGCCTCGGGGTTCGACCTGGACAACGACGGCCGGGCGGTCACCGAGCCGGGCGCTCCCGGCTACGCCGGCGACGCCTACGGTTTCGGCGCGTTCCCCGGCCAGTACGGGATGGTGGTCTACTCGCGCTATCCGATCGACCGCGGCGCCGTGCGCACGTTCCAGACCTTCCGCTGGGCCGACATGCCCGGCGCGCTGCTGCCCACCGACCCCGAGACCGGCGAGGACTACTACTCCGAGCAGGAGCGCGCGAAACTGCGGCTGTCCTCCAAGAGCCACTGGGACGTGCCCGTGCGCCTGGGCCGCGGGCGCCCCGTGCACCTGCTCGCCTCCCACCCCACGCCGCCGAGCTTCGACGGCCCGGAGAAGCGCAACGTCACCCGCAACCACGACGAGAACAGGTTCTTCGCCGACTACGTCTCGCCGCACCGCAGCGGCTACATCTACGACGACGAGGGGCGGCGCGGCGGCCTGCCCCCCGGTGCGCGGTTCGTGATCGCCGGCGACCTCAACGCCGACCCCGAGGACGGCGACGGCCACCCCCGCGCCGTCCTCCAGTTGCTGGAGTCGGACCGCGTCGAGGGCGGCGTGCGGCCCACCAGCGAGGGCGCGCCGCAGGCCGCACGAGAGCAGGGCGGCGCCAACGCAGAGCACACCGGCGACCCCGCCCTGGACACCGCCGACTTCGGCGAGCCGGAGCCGGGCAACCTGCGCGTGGACTACGTCCTGCCCTCCCGCGGGCTGCCGGTGGCCGACACCCGCGTGTTCTGGCCGGCCGAGGGCCGCCCCGGTGCCGAGGCCGCCGCGAAGGCGTCCGACCACCACCTGGTCTGGCTCGACGTCTGCTGCCGCTGACCTGCCGACCGCCGGGCGGGGCGCCTGCCGCCCGGCGGCATCCCCGCCGCGTGTAACGGTGCACGGGGCGGGTAGCCGCGCCGTCGAAGGCGTGCGGCCACCGCCGTCGGGGGTGAACCATGGACCGGTCCGCGAAGTCCGGGCAGGGGCAGGGCTTTGGGAAAGGCTCCGAGCAGGGCTCGGCGCTGTCGGAGTACCGGCGCAGGCGCGACTTCGACCGCACCGCCGAGCCCGAGGGCGGCGGTTTCGAGCGGCCGGACGGCGAAGGGCCGCTGTTCGTGGTCCAGCGCCACGTCGCCCGGCGCGAGCACTACGACCTGCGGCTGGAGGTCGACGGCGTACTCAAGTCCTGGGCCGTGCCCAAGGGCCCCTCGACCGACCCGCGCGACAAGCGCCTGGCCGTGCCCACCGAGGACCACCCGCTCGACTACGCCGAGTTCGAGGGCTCGATCCCCGCCGGCGACTACGGCGGCGGCACCGTGATCGTGTGGGACACCGGCACCTACGCCAACACCACCGCCAAGCAGGGGGAGCCCATGAGAATGGCCGAGGGTCTGGAGCACGGGCACGTCTCCTTCGAACTGCACGGCGAGAAGCTGGCCGGCCGCTTCGCGCTCAACCGGTTCCGTTCCGGCGAGGACGAAGACGGAGGGGAGGCGTGGCTGCTGGTCAAGGAGCGCGACTCCGGCGCCGACGCACGGCGCAACCCGGTCTCCACCCAGCCGCACTCGGTGCTCAGCGGCCGCGTGCTCGGCGAGGTCGCCGAGGAGGAGGGCCGCACCCTCAAGGGCCGCCCCCGCGACGGCGGGGAGGCGCGGTGAGCACCGCCGCGGTGCGGCCGCGGCACGGGAGGCGCCGCCCGGTCGAGATCGGCAAGCCCGACAAGGAGCTGTTCGGTGAGGGCGGTGTCACCAAGCGCGAGCTGGCCGACCACTACCGCGCCGTCGCTCCGGCGATGCTGCCCCACGTGCGCGACCGGCCCCTGGCGCTGCACCGCTTCCCCAACGGGATCTTCGCCGACGGCGGCGAGGGGTTCTTCCAGAAGCAGCTGCCCGCGCACGCCCCGGACTGGATCGGCGGGGTGGAGGTGCACCGCGGGCACGGCGGCGACATCACCATGGCGGTCTGCGACGACACCGCATGCCTGCTGTGGCTCGCCGACCAGGCGGTTATCACGCCGCACCCGTGGTTGAGCCGCACCGGCACGCTGGAGCACCCCGACCGCCTCATCGTCGACCTCGACCCGTCCGTGGACGACTTCGCCCTGGTGCGCGAGGCGGCCGCCGACGTCCGCGCGGCGATGCAGGAGACCGGGCTCGCCGTGTTCGTGATGACCACGGGCTCGCGCGGGCTGCATGTGGTCGCGCCGATCCGCCCCGAACTGCACTTCGATGAGGTGCGCGGGTTCGCCCGCCGCCTGGCCGACGCGGTCGCCGCGCGTCGCCCCGAGGCCTACACGACCGAGTTCCGCAAGGACAAGCGCCGCGGCCGGCTGTTCCTGGACGTGCTGCGCAACGCCTACGCCCAGCACGCGGTGGCGCCCTACGCCGTGCGCGCCCTGCCCGAGGCCCCGGTGGCCGTGCCGCTGGAGTGGGAGGAGCTGAACGGCGTCCCCTCCGCACGGCATTGGACGGTGCGCACACTGGGCGAGCGGCTGGGGCGGGCGGAGGCCGCAGGCGGCGACGCCTGGCACGGGATGGCGCGGCACGCCCGGTCGCCGCGCAAGGCGGCCGAACGGCTGGAGAAGCTGGAGCGGCGCTCGCGGTGAGCGCCGCCCCGATGCGCGGCTCGCGGCGCAGGCGCGGACGGCGGTCCCCCAGCCGGGGCGCCCGGGCCGGGGGCTCACACCTCGTCGAGCCCGAATCCGGTGAAGCGGATCAGATCGGACATGGTGAAGACCCCGTCCTCGCCCAGCGTCGGCCGCCAGCCGGGGTCGTTGCTGAGGTAGGAGGACGGGTCGGCGGCCAGCAGCCCGAGAAACACCTCGGCGACGATCCGGCCGCCCACCGGGCCCAGGTGCCGGCCGCCGGCCAGCAGCTCGGCCTCGCGCAGGATGTAGTACCACAGCGGCGCCCCGCGCCGGGGCGCGTCCAGCTCGGACTCGGGCAGCGGTCGCACGCCCATCGCGTAGGCCACCGCCTGCCCCGAGGGCAGACCCAGGCTCACGCCGCGCGTCAGGTTGCGCCGGGCCAGGGACGCGATGCCTTCAGCGGCCTCCGGCGGCAGCTCCATCAGCGGAGGAGCGAGGAAGGGGTCGATGGCCCGCGACGGCGCGGGCTCGCCGCCGTCCGCGCCCAGCGGGAAGAACCGGCGCCACTCCACCTGCCAGCTCGGCGGCAGCGCGCGGAACCCGCCCAGGTGGGTCAGCGGGTCGCTTTCGGAGATGGGCTCGGCGGTGAAGATGGGCAGGTCCGGCACCGTCGTGTTCAGCTTGTAGCGCGCCCGGACCATGGAGTGCGCGAAGCGGTAGGCCCCGACGGAGAACTCGACGGGCATGAACGGGTTGTTGCTCCAGCGGTAGTGGCGCAGGTGGGGCCGCTCGACCGAGCAGTGGGGTCCCGACGGCGGCAGGGTCCGGAGCACGTCCGCGAACGTCTCCTCGCCGACGACCCGCCGCAGGAAGTCGTGGATCACCACCCACTGGTAGTGCCAGCGCACGATGCGCTGGGCGGCGGCGAAGGCGCTCTCCTCGGGCGCCCGCACGTCCTCCCGCAACTCGGGCAGCCGCTCCGCGACCTTGTTGTGGAACAGCTGCATGGTCAGCTGCAGGTGGGTGACGAAGACGTTCTCGTCGTTGCGCGGATCGGGGATGACGGCCGTCCCCTGCGCGTTGCGCTGCAGGTCGAACAGGCCGTCGCGGCGGGCGATCAGGAAGCGGCCGACGTGGTCGTCGTCGTAGAGGTAGGGCTGGTCTCCGGGGCCGCGCCCGTAGACCGAGTCCAGGTCGAAGAACGGCGAGCGGAAGTTGGTCAGCGCGTCGGGATCGTTGCGGCGCACCTGCAGCGGCGACGGGTCGTGGGTGATGTCGTGGTCGATGAACTGGCCGAGGAACGTATAGCCCGCCGGCGCGTCCGGGTTGTCCATCCCCGGGTCGCCGGGGCTGCGTTCGACCATGCGCCCGGCCAGCTCGGTGATCTCGGGCTCGGTGAGCCGGAGAGCGGGCAGGCGGCGGAACATCCGCCCGAACCTGCCCTCGAACATCGGCGACTCGGGCACGTGGCCGAGCCCGCGCGGGGTGAGGCCGTGGCCGCTGCGCGGCGCCCGGTGCGGGAACCGGGGCTCCTCGGACGGGGCTGACGTTTCGGCGGTCGACTCCATGACGGCGTCCTCTTCTCGTGGCGCTCGACGTTGCGGACTGCTGCGGCGCGAGGACGGGAGGCCGCCGACCGGCGCGGGAGTCGCGGAACGGCCCCGGCGACGATGTGCCGAGGACGCGCGGAGCGCTCGGGCGGCCTTCGCGCGGCGTTTTCCCTCCACTGCACGATCGGCCGGTTCGGAGGCTGCGGCAATGCTGGTGGCCGACTACGGACAGTCCGGGCGCGCGGGCGGAACCTCCCGCCCCTTTCCGAGTCGATGACGGGAACTTTCATCGGATGGAATGGAGTATGCAGCGGGACAGGCGGCCGGATCGCGCGTCGTGCGACGCCAGGGGCGGTGCGCTCGGCGCGGGACGCACGATCGCCCGGCGGCGGACGTCGGCCCGAACCGGCGCGGAGCAAGGCCGCGGTAAACGCGCCCGCTTCGGGTCAACGTCGCGTAACCCGACCTGCACGCAGAGGGATGAATTCAGGGCGTCCTGAAATCCGAATTCTGTGTGAGTGCTATTCACCTTCCGCGCACGCTCGACCGGTCGCCGATCCCGTCGGCCCGCCACTCAGCGCTTGGAGTACATCTCCTCGATGGCGGCGCCGTAGCGGTCGGCGATCCGCGAGCGGCGGAGCTTCAGCGTCGGCGTGAGGGTCTCGTCCTCCACGCTGAACCGCTCCGGCAGGATGCGGAACGCGCGGATGGACTCCGCGCGCGACACGGCCGCGTTCGCCGCGTCGACCGCCTTCTGCACCTCGGCGCGGAGGGCGGGGTCGGCGCCGGGACCGCCGCGCGGCTCGCCGGGGGCGTATCCGCTGCGCTCCCTCCACCGGGCCAGCTCGTCGGGGTCCAGGGTGACCAGCGCGGTCACGAAGGAGCGGCCGTCGCCGACCAGCATGCACTGCTCGACGAGGGGGTGGGCGCAGACCCGCTCCTCGGCGGGCACGGGCGCGACGTTCTTACCGCCGGCCGTGACCAGGATCTCCTTCTTGCGGCCGGTGATGCGCACGAAGCCCTCGGCGTCGATCTCGGCGAGGTCGCCCGTGGCGAACCAGCCGTCGACGAAGGCGTCCCGGGTCGCCTCGGGGCGGTTCCAGTAGCGGGTGAAGACCGGGCCGCCGCGGACGAGGAGCTCGCCGTCGCCGGCCAGCCGCGCCTCGACGCCGGGCAGTGGTCCGCCCACGGTGCCGGGCCGGACCCGCCCGGGGGTGTTCGCCAGCACCGCGGCCGTGGTTTCGGTCAGGCCGTAGCCCTCGTAGACCTCCAGGCCGACGCCCCGGTAGAAGTGCAGGAGCCGGGTGTCGAGCGCGCCGCCGCCCGAGACGACCCGGGTACAGCGCCCGCCGAGCGCAGCGGTCAGCCGGCGGTAGACCAGCCGGTCCATCACGGCGCGGCGCAGGCGCAGCAGCGGGCCGGGGCCGCCGGCGTCGGCGGCGCGGCTGCAGGCCACCGCCGTCTCGGTGGCGGCGTCGAAGACGCGCCGGCTGAGCCCACGGGTGCGCTTGCGTGCTGTGGCGTGGATCTTCTCGAAGACGTAGGGCACCGCGAGCAGGAACGTGGGCCGGAAGGTGCCCAGGTCCGCGAGGAGCGAGCCGACGTCGGCGGTGTGGCCCAGCCGGGCCCCGGAGTGGATGACGCCGACCTGCACCATCCGCCCGAACACGTGGGCCAGCGGCAGGAAGAGCAGGGTCGAGGGCGGCGTGCCGTCGGCGCCGGGCTCGAACAGGGCGGGCAGGGACGCCTCGACGGCCTGGATCTCGGCGAGGAAGTTGCGGTGGGTGAGGACGCAGCCCTTGGGATCGCCGGTGGTGCCGGAGGTGTAAACGACGGTGGCCGGGTCGTCGTGGGAGACGGCGCAGCGCCGCTGCTCCACGGCGCCGTCGGGCACATCGGCCCCCGCGCTGCGCAGCTCGTCCAGCGCTCCGGTGTCGAAGCACCACACGTGTTCGAGCGCCTCCGGACCGGCGGAAGCCGTGCGCAGCTCTTCGACCATGGCCGCGTGGCCGGTGCCGTCGACGGCGCAGGCCCGGCAGCCCGAGTCCCGGAGGATCAGCGCCGCCTGCTCCGCCGACGAGGAGGGGTAGATCGGCACCGAGACGGCGCCGGCCGTCCAGATCGCGTAGTCCAGCAGCGTCCACTCGTGGCGGTTGCCCGACAGCAGGCCCACCCGGTCGCCGGGCTGAACACCCCGGGCGATCAGGCCCTTGGCCAGCGCCGCGACGTCGTCGCGGACCTCGGCGGCCGTGGCGTCCCGCCAGCGCCCCTCGGTCCGGCGGCTGAGCATGGGCTGCTCGGGGAAGCGGGAGGCGCGGTCGAAGAGGGTGTCGGCCAACCCGCCCGATACGGGCAGGTCGCTCCGCGCCGGATTCGCGATACTGCTTGTCACCACTCCGGTTTATCGGACATGCGGCACGAAACCACCCACCAGGGGGCGCCGGGCGCCATGATCTCCCTCATAGTCCCGGCCGCCGCGCAGGCGTGACCGAGATCGCCCCAATAACCCGGCGTGTCGCGGGTAGTAGAGCGGATGGCAGGGACACGGCGGGCCCCTCCCGCCCCCTGACGACAGCGATCGACGGATCGAGAGAGCCATCCCCCGAGGAGGAGATCCCATGGGGACCCGTAGGAACTGGATCGAACGCAAGGCGCGCCAGGTCATCGGTGGCAGGCTCGACGGAATGGGTGGCGGGTCTCCCGTCTCCCGCACCCATCGCCCCCACCGCACAGGCGGTGCGGCAGCGACGCGCGGTCTGGGCGGCATCGTCCGGCGCGCGCGGATGCACCGCGGAACCGGTCCGCGCCCCGGCGCGCGGACGCGCAGCCCCGGTGCTCCGGCGCGCGGCGGCATGCCCCCGGAGGTCCAGCGGGGCCTTCGCCGGGTGGAGAGTCGGCTACGGCGGGCGCTGCGGCGCCGCTGACCGCTCCGGGACCCACCGAGCGCCGCACGGCCCGCGGGCCGTGCGGCGCTCGCATGCGTGTACGCGCCGAGCGGCCGGTGTGCGGGAGCGGCCGCTATGCGCCCTCCTCGCCGGGGAGGTCGATGCGCACCATGACCGCGGTGCCTTCGGCGGTCACCTCGCCGCCGTGCCGGATCTCGGCGGCGACGAAGACCTTGCGGCGCTCGGTTCCGGTGACGCGCGAGGTGATCTCCAGCGGCGTGTTCAGCGGGGTCGGGCGGCGGTAGTCCACGTCGAGGTGGGCCGTCAGGCCCGGCATCCCCTCGGCGCCGGCCGCGGCGCCCAGCGCCTGGTCGAGGAGCGCGGCGAGCCAGCCGCCGTGCACGAGCCCCGGCGGGCCCTGGTAGGTGCCGTTCAGCCGCACCTGCGCGCGCAGGCCCCCCTCGGGAGCGGTATCCAGGCGCAGCGGCGGAGCAGCGGCGTTGGTCGGCCCGGCGACGAGGTTGGTGAGCGTGCCGTACTCCACCCGGCCGCCGTCGCGGATGTGGCGCACCATGGTGCCGATCTCGTGTCGAGGGCCTCCCCGGAGCCGCGCGGCGGCCTCGGCCACGGACGCGCGCGCCGCCGAAAGCTCCTCGTCTCCAGCCCGCGTGTGGGCGACGGCGTCGACAAGCGATCGCACCTCGGCGACCAGGGACGTCAGCTCCGCCGGGAGCTCCTCCTCGCCGACCACGGCGAGACCGTAGTCGCGGGGGTCGGGGAGTTCGGCAACCGGCTTGGCGTCGACCGTCATGGCTTCCTTCGCTCTGCACTGTGTACTCGTTCGGCGGGCGGCGGCCGCGCTCCGGGGCGCGACCGCCGCGGAGGAGGCGCGCGCTCCGAACGCCGCCGCGCCGGAGGTCCGACCATGTTACTAGTCAGTAGCTTCATGATCCCCCACCGCACCGGGGGAAGCAACGCGACGACCGTCACAGGCCGCCGGCGCGGCGCCTCAACGCGGCGCTGCTGACCTGACCATTGCACTCACCGGTTGACGCCAAGCCGCTTGCATTCACGACAGCCACAAGATCAGCGGGGTTCGGTCCCTGCGGGACCGGCGGTCTCTCAGGTCAGAAACTTGTGCATGTCCAGGTGCGGGATGCCCGCGTCCAGGAACTCCTCGCCGCGGGCGGTGTAGCCCAGCCGCTCGTAGAACCCCAGCGCGTGGGTCTGCGCGTGCAGTTCGACGGCGCTGAGCCCCAGATTGCGCGCCCGGTCCTCGACGGCGCGGACCAGCGCGGCCCCGGCGCCGGTACCGCGGGCCTCGGGCAGCACTGCCAGTCGGCCGAGGACGCCCCGCTCCCCCTCGGTCACGAGCCGGCCGGTTCCGACCGGCACGCCGCCGGCGCGCGCCAGTAGGTGGTCGGCGGTGAGGTCGCAGGAGTCCCACTCCTCGGCGACGGGCACCCGCTGCTCGGCGACGAAAACGGCGCCGCGGATCACGAAGACGGCGGCGCGGTCCTGAGGGCTCTCCGCGAGGTCGATAGTGAGCACGCGCGGAATTCTAGACCCGGCGCCGCGGCGCCGGGCCGGCCCGAGTGGGCGGGACTGAACCGTCGGGCGGTGCCGGACTCGTCCGCCGCACCTCGCCCGGGCCGCCTAAGCTGGGGCTATGAGCGACGAGTCCGCCGATCGCGCGCGGTTCTGGCGCCATCCCGGCCTGCCGGGCGTGGAGCTGCTCAAGGCACATTACGTACGGCACACCTTCAACCGGCACACGCACGACACCTACACCTTCGCCCTCGTCGAGTCGGGCGTGGAGGTCACCTACTACAAGGGCGGCGACGTCAGCATCAGTGCGGGCGGACTGCTGGTGGTCGAGCCGCACGAGGTGCACACCGGCCACGCCGGAGTGCCCGACGGCTGGCGCTACCGGGTGCTCTACCCCGAGGTCGGCGTGGTCGCCGCCGTGGCGCGCGACCTCGGCATGGACCGCATACCGCCGTTCATTCCCGAGGAGGTCCGCGACCCGGGGTCGGCGCGCCTCGTGCGGGCGGCCCACCGGGCCACCGAGAAGGGCGACCGGCTCAGCGCCTCCACGCTGATCCGCCAGGCGCTGCACCGGCTGCTCTCCCGGCACACCCGCGCGGGCGCCGCTCCGCATGCCCCGCAACCGCCCGGCTCCGTCCGCGCCGTCGAGCGCGCCCGCGAGCTGCTGCACACCACCCTGGCCGACCCGCCCGGTCTGGAGGAGCTGGCCGCCGCCGTGGACACCCCGCCCTTCGCGCTGCTGCGGGCGTTCCGCGCGGCGCACGGGCTGCCGCCGCACGCCTACGTGAACGACGTCCGGGTGCAGCGCGCCCGGCGGCTGCTGGCCGACGGCATGCCGCCCGCCGACGTGTCCGCCGCCCTCGGCTTCGCCGACCAGCCGCACTTCACGCGCCACTTCAAGCGCACCACCGGCGTACCGCCGGGCGCCTTCCAGCGGGGAGTCCGGGGGCCGGCCCAGCCGGGCTAGCCATCGGCGCCCGCACGGGCTTCCGCGCCCGCGCCCGCAATATCGTTCAAGACGGCCGTGCCGCGACGCCGCTAGCGTCGGCGGACGTGAACACCTCCGCTGCACCTCTGCCGCCCCCGGTGCGCGACGGGCTGGGGATGGGCGTCGCCGTGGGCCTGTCCGGGACCGCGTTCGGGGCGGCCGCCGTTACCGCCGGGCTCTCGGTGCCCCAGGCGTGCACGCTCAGCCTGTTCGCCTTCACCGGCGCGTCGCAGTTCGCCCTGGTGGGCGTGGTCGCCGGCGGAGGCGGCCTGGCGGCGGGCGCAGCCGGCGCGCTACTGCTGGGCGCACGCAACACCCTCTACGGCCTGCGGTTGGCCGACCTGCTGCACTGGCGCGGCCCGCGGCGGCTGCTGGTCGCCCACGGCGTCATCGACGAGACCGCCGCCGGGGCGTTCGCGCAGCCCACCGCGGCGTGGGCGCGCACCTCCTTCGTCACGGTCTTCGCCTCCATCTACCTCGTCTGGAACCTGACGACCCTCCTCGGCGCGCTGGCCACCGAGCGCATCGGCGACACCGACGCCTTCGGGCTGGACGCCATGAGCGCGGCGGTGTTCCTGGCCCTGGTCGGCACCCGGCTGCGGGGGAACCGGCGCGAGCAGGCCGTCGCAGTGCTCGGCGCGGCGATCGCGCTCGCCGCCGTCCCCCTCGCGCCGCCCGGCGTGCCGGTGCTGCTCGCGTCGGCGGCGGCGCTGGTCGTGCCGAGCGGGGCCGGAGAGGCGGCCCCCGGCGGCGAGAGCCGGAAGGACGGGGAGGCGCGCCCATGACGCTCTGGCTGGTCATCATCGGCACCTGCGCCGGGTGCTACCTGCTCAAGCTGGCCGGACTCTCGGCACCGCGGCGGCTGCTCGACCACCCGCTCGTGCGGCGCTTCGCGATGGCCGTCCCGGTTGCGCTGCTGGCGGCCCTGATCGCCGTGCAGACTGCGAGCGACGGCGGCCGGGAACTGGTCTTCGACCCCGCCCGCATCGGCGGGGTGGCCGCCGCCGCGGTGGCCCTCCTGCTGCGCGCTCCGTTCCTGGTGGTGCTCGCCGTGGCCGCGGCGACGGCGGCGGGCCTGCGCCTGCTGGGGCTGTGACCCGCCGGCGGCGGGACGGGAACGGACGGCCCGGGCTCCGGGAACACCGGCGCGCCTCGTGCCCCCGCCGAGGTGACGGAACCCCCGCGGGCGGGCAGAAGTCGGTCGTGACCATCCCGCGAGCCGGAGGACGCCGATGACCGAGGAGTACGGGAACGCGGCCACCGCCGCCGAGGGCTTCGACGCCGGGGCGCACCCGCCGGGGCGGGGCGCGGCGGCACACTGGCGCACCGCCGCCGAGGAGGTCGCCGACGTGCTGGCCGGCGCCGGAGTCCGCCGCTGCTACACCGTGCCCGGCGAGAGCTTCCTGGAACTGGCCGACGCCGTGGACCGGCACGCCGACCTGGCGCTGGTCTCGACCCGCCACGAGAACGGCGCCGGCTTCATGGCCGAGGCCGAGGCCAAGCTCACCGGCGTCCCCGCTGTCGCCGCGGCGACCCGCGGCCCCGGAGCCGCCAACCTCGCCGTGGGGGTGCACACCGCGCGCCAGGACTCCACGCCGATGGTGGTCTTTCTCGGCCAGGTCACCAGCGACCACCTGGGCCGCGAGGCGTTCCAGGAGGTCGACCTCACCGCCTTCTACTCCCCCGTCACCAAGTGGACCACCACCGTCACCCGCGCCGATCGGCTCGCCGAGACCACCGCGCAGGCCCTGCGGGTGGCCACCACCGGCCGCCCCGGGCCGGTCGCCGTCGCGGTGCCGGGCGACCTGTTCGGCCGGCTCGTCCCGCCGGCCCGCGCCCTGCCGGGCGCCGCGCCGCCGCGCCCGCCGCTGAGCGATGACGACCGGGACCGGCTTGCGGAGTGGCTGGCCACGGCCGAGCGCCCGGTGATCGTCGCGGGCGGGGGCGCGCGCAACGCCCGCGGTGAGCTGGTCGCCGCCGCAGAGCGCTACAACGCGGGCGTCTACACCTCCTGGCGGCGCCAGGACGTGTTCCCCAACGACCACCCGCTCTACCTCGGCCACCTCGGGCTCGGCTGCCCCAAGCCGGTGCTGCGTGCGCTGGAGGACGCGGACGCGGTGCTGGTCGTCGGCTCGCGGCTGAGCGAGATCACCAGCCAGTCCTACCGGCTGCCCGCATCAGCCGGGCCGGGGCCCGGTTCGCCCGTCGCCCAGATCGACATCGACCCCGCCCAGGTCGGGGCCGTCACCGGCGTGTGGCTGGGCGCCGTGGCCGACGCCCGCTCGGCGCTGGGCTCCCTCGCCGCGCTGCCCGTTGCCACTCCCGACCGCGACTACAGCGAGGCCCACCACGTGTGGGAGCGCACCGCCACCGCCCCGGCCGAGGCCGCCACCCATCCCGGCGGGCTCATGCACCCGTGGGCGGTGGTCGAGGCGATGCGCAAGGCCCTGCCCGACGATGCGGTGATCACCAACGACGCCGGGAACTTCGCCGCCTTCCTGCACCGCGGCTGGACCTACCGGCACCCGCGCACCCAACTGGCGCCCACCAGCGGAG
This sequence comes from Streptomonospora wellingtoniae, assembly GCF_031845375.1. NCBI lineage: Bacteria > Bacillati > Actinomycetota > Actinomycetes > Streptosporangiales > Nocardiopsidaceae > Streptomonospora > Streptomonospora wellingtoniae. The sequence continues at coordinate 377,983 of NZ_JAVREK010000002.1, read as the reverse complement.
CCATGGGCTACGCGGTTCCGGCGGCGGTGGCCGCCAAGCTCGTCGCACCGCACCGCACCGTCGTGGCCGCGGTCGGCGACGGCGGGCTGCTGATGACCGGGCAGGAACTGGAGACCGCGGTCAGGCTGGGGCTGGCGATCACCGTGGTGGTCTTCCAGAACGGGCTCTACGGCACGATCGCGATGCACCAGGCGCGGGAGATGGGGCGTACGGCCGGCACCGACATCAGCGGGCCGCTGGACCTGGCCGGCTACGCCCGCGGCCTGGGCGCGCTCGGCGCCACCGCCGCGAACCCGGTGGAACTGGCCGACGCGCTGGACGCGGCGCTTGCGGCCGAGCTGCCCACGCTCGTCGACGTCCGCACCGACCCCGACGTCATCAGCCCGGAGGCCACCATGAGCGGACTGCTCGGCGGCGCCTGACAGCCGGGCCCCGGCCGCTGCGCCCGGCCGGGGCCCGGCGCAGCGGCCGGGGGATCACTCCTCGCGCAGCAGCTCCAGCGCCGCCTCCAGATCGCCCGGATACGGGCTCTCGAACTCGACCCGGTGGCCCCGGGTGGGGTGCTCGAAGCCCAGCCGCACCGCGTGCAGCCACTGGCGCCGCACGCCCAGGCGCTCGGCCAGCGCGGGGTCGGCGCCGTAGAGGTGGTCGCCCACGCACGGGTGGCGCAGGGCCGACATGTGCACCCGGATCTGGTGGGTGCGCCCGGTCTCCAGCTTGATCTCCAGCAGGCTGGCGGCGCGGAACGCCTCCATGGTGTCGTAGTGGGTCACCGAGGGTCGGCCGCCGGCCACCACCGCCCATCGGCCGTCGCCGGCGGGGTGGCGGTCGATGGGCGCGTCTACGGTGCCGCGCAGCGGGTCGGGGTGGCCCTGCACGAGGGAGTGGTAGACCTTGTCCACCACCCGCTCCTTGAAGGCGCGCTTGAGCACGCTGTAGGCGGCCTCGCTTTTGGCCAGCACCATGAGCCCGGTGGTGTTGGCGTCCAGCCGGTGCACGATGCCCTGGCGTTCCGCGGCGCCGCTGGTGGCGAGTTCGATGCCCGAGGCCAGCAGGCCCTGGAGCACCGTGGGCCCGGTCCAGCCCACCGTGGGGTGGGCGACGACGGCAGCGGGCTTGTCCACGACCACGATGTCGGCGTCCTCGTAGACCACGCTCAGCCCCGGCACGGGTTCGGCCCGCGCCGCAGGGGGCTCCGGCGGCGGCGGCAGGACGACCTCCAGCCAGCTGCCCGCCTCCAGCCGGTCGGACTTGGCGGCGGCACCGCCGTCGACCGTGACGTTGCCGTCGGCTATCAGCTCGGCGGCGCGGGTGCGCGAGAGGCCGAACATGCGGGCGATGGCGGAGTCGATGCGCTCGCCCTCGACGCCGTCGGGCACGGGCATGCCGCGGTGGTCGCCGGTCGTGGTCGGGCCGGTCACGCCGATCGCCCTCCGTCCTCGCTCTGGGCCCCGGCCTCCGGCTCGCCGCCGGAGGCGTCGTCGCCGCCGGAGGCGTCCGACTCGCGGGTGCCGTCGATGTTGATGCCGCGGAAGGCCAGCAGCACCGCGAACGCGCCGCCCACGACGATGCAGGAATCGGCGATGTTGAACACCGGGAAGTTGGGAACCTGGATCCAGTCGACGACCGCGCCGTGCAGCGGAGCCGGCGGGCGGAAGGCCCGGTCGACCAGGTTGCCCAGGGCGCCGCCCAGAATCAGCCCGAGCGCCAAAGTCCAGGGCACGCTGGCCAGCTTGCGGGCCAGGAACAGGATGTAGACCACCACCGCCGCGGCGATGAGGAAGAACAGCCAGGGCAACCCCTGGCCCATGGAGAACGCGGCGCCCGTGTTGAACACGAGCGTGAACTGCAGCAGCTCGCCCACGACGCGCATGGACTCGCCGGGCTCGAAGCTCGCGAGCGCGGCCTCCTTGGTGGCGTAATCGGCCCCCAGTGCCGCTGCCGCCACCGCCGTCAACAGAACGAACCGCCGCGGCCGGCGCGCGGCGGGTCCGTTCACGGTCCGATCTTGGGCCCCGGAGGGCTCGACGTCACTCAGCGACGCTCCTCGCGCTGTTTGCACTGCACACACAATGTGGCGCGGGGGAATGCCTGCAGCCGTGCCTTCCCGATGGCGTTGCCGCAGGACTCGCAGACCCCGTAGGTCCCCGCGTCCATCCGCTGGACCGCGCGCTCGCTCTGGGCGAGCAGCTCACGACTATTGTAGTTCAGCGCCAGGTCGTGCTCGCGCTGGTAGGCCTTGGCACCGGTGTCGGTGGGATCGTCGCCGGCCCCCTCGACCGAGTCCGACAGCCGCTCGGCCATCTCGGTCTCGGCGGCGGCGATGCCGTCGCGCAGCCCGGCGACCTCGGACTCCAGCCCTTCGCGGACCTCGGCCAACTCGGCCTCGGTCCACGGGTCCTCGCCGGGACGGACGGGCAGATCGGCCGCGTTGGAGACACCCATGGTCGCCCCGTCCTTTCCGCCGCGGGCCTCTTCGCCGGATTTACCGGTCGTGGTAGTCGACGCCATCAGGCACTCACCCCCTCGGCCACCGCTGAACGGCGGCCGTGAACCCTGTTCTGACGTGCGATTTCACCGCCTCCAGCGGTGCCCGCACAAGATGCCGGGTAGCTTAAACGCCCGCCGGGAGCGAATCAACCATCGACAACGCAGTGTGGAACACTCCCGGCTTTCCGCGTCTATCCCCCATGTGTTCCCGATCGCGCCGCCGATACGCGTCCGCCGGGGGGCGGCGCGCCTCCCCCCGGCGCCGCCGCGCCCCGGCGCGCTACTGCGCGGCGGCGTATCCGCCGTAGTCCTGGGCCAGCACGGCCAGGTGCGGCTCGTCGAAGGTCGCCGGTCCGCCGTGCGGGCCGGTGGCCACCTCGATCACCCAGTCGACGTCCTCGGCGTCGTCCTCGCCGGCCAGCATGTCGCGGTGCACGGTGCAGGGCTCGTACCCCTGGTCGTACAGCTGCTCCGCCAACTCCTCGGCGTCCTCTCGCTCGGAGAGCGTCACCAGCACGGTGCCCTCCTTGCCGGTCGCGGCCACGGCCGCCTCCTTTCGTCGATCGCCACCACGTGCCTGCGCCGCGCCCCGCGCGGCCGCCGGGCCGCCGCGAGGCCGGCCCGGCAGGCAAGTATGCACCGCACGCCGCAGCACCGGGAAAGGCGCGTCCCCTTGGGCCCGCCTTCGGACGCCGCCCCGCCCGTCGTGGGCTATCCTCGGAATCACGGCAAGGCGCGGACGGGGACGAGTACCGCCGGAAACAGCCCAAAGCGACCCGGGGACGGTGGAAGCCCGGGGGCATGCCCGTCGTGAAGATCACCCCGGAGCCGCCGGAAGAACGGTGCGGCGCGCAGCGCCGGCCCAGTAGACCCGGCCGCCGAGCGAAGTGAGAGGGGACGAGGCGGCCGGTCCGCCTCGCCCAAGGAGGGTGGTACCGCGGGGCGCGCAGCCTCGTCCCTCCATCAGGACAACCGATGCCCTGGTGAGAGGTCGACCCGATGCCCGACGAAACCGCCGCCCGCTCCTTCCCCGCCCTCCCGGCCCAGATCGACCTGCCCGCCACCGAGCACGAGGTGCTCCGGCGCTGGTCGGAGCAGAAGGTCTTCGAACGCTCGCTGGAGCAGTCGCAGGGCAAACCCCACTGGGTGTTCTACGAAGGCCCGCCCACCGCGAACGGCCGCCCCGGCGTGCACCACGTCGAGGCGCGGGTCTTCAAGGACGTCTTCCCCCGCTTCAAGACCATGCGCGGCTACCACGTCGACCGCAAGGCCGGCTGGGACTGCCACGGCCTGCCCGTCGAGGTCGCGGTGGAGAAGGAGCTGGGTCTCAGCGGCAAGAAGGACATCGAGGAGTTCGGCGTCGCCGAGTTCAACGCCCGCTGCCGCGAGTCCGTTCTGCGCAATGTGAACGCGTTCACCGCCATGACCGAGCGCATGGGCTACTGGGTGAACATGGACGAGGCCTACCGCACCATGGACCCCGAGTACGTGGAGTCGGTGTGGTGGGCGCTGAAGACCATCTGGGACAAGGGCCTGCTGGTGCGCGACTTCCGCATCAGCCCCTACTGCCCGCGCTGCGGCACCACGCTCTCCGACCACGAGCTCGCACAGGGCTACGAGACCGTCGTCGACCCCTCCGTCTACGTGCGCTTCCCCGTCACCTCGGGCCCGCTCGCCGACCCCGCGCGGCCGACGTCCCTGCTGGTGTGGACCACGACGCCCTGGACCCTGGTCTCCAACACCGCCGTGGCGGTGCACCCCGACGTCGCCTACGTCGTCGCCACCGACGGCACCGAGCGGCTGCTGGTCGCCGAGCCGCTGGTCGGCGCCGCCCTCGGCGAGGGCTGGACCCTCACCGGTGAGCGCTTCGAGGGCTCGGAGATGGAGCGCTGGACCTACCAGCGCCCGTTCGAGCTGGTCGCCTTCGACGAGCCCGCGCACTTCGTGGTGCTGGCCGATTACGTCACCGTCGAGGACGGCACCGGCCTGGTCCACCAGTCGCCCGCGTTCGGCGCCGACGACATGGCGGTGTGCCGCGCCTACGGGCTGCCCGTGGTCAACCCCGTACGCGCCGACGGCACGTTCGAGGCCGGCCTGGACCTGATCGGCGGCGCGTTCTTCAAGACCGCCGACGCCGCACTCGTGGAGGACCTGGGTGCGCGCGGCCTGCTGCTGCGCAACCAGCCCTACGAGCACAGCTACCCGCACTGCTGGCGCTGCCACACGCCGCTGCTCTACTACGCGCTGCCGTCCTGGTACATCAAGACGACGGCGATCAAGGACGAGCTCCTGGAGCAGAACGCGCGCACCAACTGGTTCCCCGAGAACGTCAAGGAGGGGCGCTACGGCGAGTGGCTGCGCAACAACATCGACTGGGCGCTCTCGCGCAGCCGCTACTGGGGCACGCCGCTGCCCGTGTGGGTCTGCGCCGAGGAGCACCACACGGTCGTGGGCTCGCTGAACGAGCTCGGCGGACTCGCCGGCCGCGACCTCAGCGCACTCGACCCGCACCGGCCCTACGTCGACGACGTCTCCTTCGACTGCCCGCAGTGCGGCGGCCGCACCCAGCGGGTGCCCGAGGTCATCGACGTGTGGTTCGACTCCGGCGCAATGCCGTTCGCCCAGTGGGGCGCGCCGCACCGCAACGAGGCGGCGTTCGAGGCCGACTTCCCCGGCCAGTACATCTGCGAGGCCATCGACCAGACCCGCGGCTGGTTCTACTCGATGATGGCCGTGAGCACCCTGGTCTTCGGCCGGTCCTCCTACGAGAACGTGGTCTGCCTGGGCCACATCCTCGCCGAGGACGGGCGCAAGATGAGCAAGCACCTGGGCAACGTCCTCGAACCGATGGAGGTCATGGAGCGCCACGGCGCCGACGCGCTGCGCTGGTTCATGGCCGCCAGCGGGTCGCCGTGGATGCCGCGCCGCGTGGGGCACGAAGCTCTTGAGGAGATCGTCCGCAAGGTCCTGCTGACCTACTACAACACCGTCTCCTTCTTCACCCTCTATGCAGGGGCGGGCGAGGCTTGGAGCCACGGCCGGCTCGCCGGGGCACCCGCGCCCGCGGAGCGCCCGCTGCTGGACCGGTGGCTGCTCTCGGAGCTGAACCGGGTCGTCAAGGGCGTGGGCGAGGCGCTGGAGCGCTTCGACACCGCCGGCGCCGGGCGTCTGCTGACCGCCTTCGTCGACGACCTGTCCAACTGGTACGTCCGGCGCTCGCGCCGCCGCTTCTGGGCGGGCGCGGACACCCCCGAGGGCGCGGCCGCCTTCGCCACACTGTTCGAGGCCCTGGAGTCGCTGACGCTGGTCATGGCGCCGCTGGTGCCGTTCATCACCGACCACGTCTGGGCGGCGCTGCGCCGGCCCGACGCGCCGGACTCGGTGCACCTGGCGAGCTGGCCGCAGGTGCGCGAGGACCTCGTCGACACCCGGCTCTCCGAGCAGATGGCGCTGGCCCGCCGGCTGGTGGAGCTGGGCCGCGCGGCCCGGGTGGACTCGGGTGTGCGCACCCGCCAGCCGCTGTCGCGGGTGGTTGTCGGGGCCGCCGGGTTCGACGAGCTGCCCGAGCAGCTGCGCGACCAGATCGCCGAGGAGCTGAACGTGCAGCAGCTCGACCCGCTCTCGGCCGTCGGCGTCGACCTGGTCGACCACACGGTCAAGCCGAACTTCCGCTCCCTGGGCAAGCGCTTCGCCAAGCGCACGCCGCTGGTGGCCGCGGCGATCGGCGAGGCCGACGCGCGCACGCTGGTCGAGCAGCTGCGCACCACCGGCTGGGCCCACGTCGACGTTGAGGGCGAGCCGGTGGAGATCAGCGCCGAGGAGGTGCTGATCAGCGAGCAGCCCCGGGAAGGCTGGACGGTCGCCGCCGAGGGCGGCGAGACCGTCGCCCTGGACCTGGAGATCACTCCGCAGCTTCAGCGCGCCGGCCTGGCCCGCGAGCTGATCCGCCTCGTTCAGGACGCCCGCAAGTCCAGCGGCCTGGAGATCTCCGACCGGATCGACCTGTGGTGGGAGGCGACCGACCCGGTCACCGCCCAGGCGCTGGAGGAGCACGAGCGCAGCATCGCCGGCGAGGTCCTCGCAGTGAGCGTCACCCGGGGAGCGCCGAAGGGCGAGGCCCGCACGGTCTCCTCGGACGACTTCGGTGTGACACTCCGCCTGCGCAAGGCGGCCTAGACGCTGATCTTGTAGCCATCGTGAAGGAGAACGATCTCCGTTTGCGATGGCTACAAGATCGACGGTGCTGTCAGTGGCGGTCTTCGCCGGCGGGTTCGCGGCGGAGGACCACCGTCTCGTCCGGGCCGGGCTCGTCGGACTCCGGCGCGGGATCCGCGGAGTGCCCGGGTTCGGCGCCGGACGGCTCCCGGGGCTCCGGCTCGGGGGCGGGGGCGGTTTCGCCTTCGGCCCGCTGCTCGGCGGCGTCCTCCGCATCGGCCGCGTCCTCGGCGGCGTCGGCGGTTCCGGCGGCATCCGGGCCGTCCGCCCGTCCGCCGCGCTCCTGCTCGCCCGACCGTTGGAAGACATCGGTCGTCTCGTCGGGTGTCTCAGCCGCCTCGACGGCTTCGGCGGCGGACTCCTGCTCGGGTTCCCGAGCACCTTCCGGCACGGCGGCGCTCTCCTGGGCTTCGGGCACGGCGGCGCTCGCGCCGTCGCCGGAGGCCTCCGAAGACGCGGCAGCGCTCTCAGCTGCCATGATCGCCCGCAGGTCGATGGGCGCGGTGATGGGCTCCTCGGAGTCTTCGGAGCCCTCGGCCGCAGGTTCCCGAGCGGAGTCCCGCTCGGGGTCCGGCACGTCGGCGCCGGCCCCGTCCGACCCTGCGGCGGAGTCGTTCCCGGCGGCGGCGTCGGACTGCGCCGCGAAGTCCGCGGTCGGCGTGTCCTCCCCGGGCCCGCCCTCGGCGGGCGTCGCCGCGTCGGCCGCCCCGGGTACCGCTGCATCGTCCGCGGCATCTGCGGGCCGGTCCGCGGTTGCGCGGTCCTCGGCGGGAGCGTGCTCGGTGTCCGGCTCCTGCTCCGCGGCCGCTTCCGGCGCCGTCCCGGAGTCGTGGTCCGCCGCCTGTCCCCGCTCCGGCAGCAGGCCGCTGACGAAGGCGCTGAACGAGAGGTCGCGGTCGGACTCGTCGGCGGGCGCGCTCTCCGCGGCCGACGGTTCCGGCGACGGGGCGCCCGCGGGCGGTTCGGACTCGGCCGTGCGCGCCGGCTCCGCGGGCGCCGACTCCTCCTGCCCGGCGCCGGGACCTTCCTCGGCGTCGCCGACGGGCGCGGGGTGCGCGGTCTCCTCGGCCGTCCCAGCGTCGGAGGCGGGCTCGGGCGGCACGGGGTCGGCGACGTCCCGAGCGGCCCGTTCCGCCGGGGGCGACCCGGCGTGCGCCTGCTCTGGGGCGGCCCCGTGCCCGGAGCCGCCGGACGGCTCTGCGGCGCCCGGGGCGACCGCGCCCTCGTCGGGCCCACTGGGAAGACGGTTGATGCGCGGCCGGACCGGCCGCTGCGATCGGAGGCCCTCCGCGCTCTCCACCGGCTCGGGGCGGATGGAGGGCTCGGGGCGTCCGGCCTGCTCGGCGGGCTCCTCCGGCGAAGGGCCGGGGGGCGTCGCACCGAGACCGTGCGGCGGCGCGTAGCCGCCGTAGGGGGCAACCGGTGGTGCACCCTGTGCAGGATTGTCTTGCCGCGCCGGCTGAGCGGCGGGATCCGGGCCCCGCTCTCCCTCGGTGGTACCGCTGTGCTGCGCGGCGGATCCCGCCGTCGCACCCGACAGGGCCGGGGCGAGGACGGACGCCTTCCCCAAACCGTCCGTCCGTGCCCACTGCCGCTGCGCGCCGCCGTCGCCGGCGGCCGCTGCCTTTCCGGCGCCCAGACCCAGTTGCTCGCGTGATCTCACCGCCTCGGCGACGAGCAGAACCGCACCGAGGACGCCCAATGCGAGGGCGATGTAGACCAGCGTCGTCTCGGCGAACACCACACCGAAGGCGATGACCGCCAGAGCCGCCACCAAGGTGGCGAGACTGAGGATGAACACGGAATAGGAGAGCCTTCACTCAAGGGTTCTGTTGTGCGCTGCGGCGCCACGGCACAGTCCGGTCGCCGCCGCTGTCGTTCGCGCGCCGGGAGTCCGGCGGTTCACCGCCGCTCGTGCGGAGCCTCGCCGGGGTGGTAGCCGCCGTGCTGGGCGGGCTCGGGCTGGGCGAAGGGATTGCCGGAGGGCGCTCCGTTGGCCGGACCGCCGCCGGGCGGCATGCCCGGGTTCCCGCCGGTGGGCGCCATCGTCTGGAATCCGCCCGTGGTGTTCGGGTTCTGCTGCTGGCCGGAGTTGGGCTCGTTGGCCCCCTCGGCGAGCTCGCGCAGCTGGCGCTCGAAGTAGTCCTTGAGGCGGCTGCGGTACTCGCGCTCGAAGTCCTTGAGCTCGGCGACCTTGTGCTCCAGCTCCTCCCGCTGCTGCACGAGGGAGCCCATCACCTGGCGGTGGCGCTCCTGGGCGTCGCGGTCGAGGTTCTCGGAGCGGGCGCGGGCCTCGTTGACGATCTGCTCGGCCTGGCGGCGGGCCTTGCCGAGGATGTCGTCGGCCTCGTGGCGGGCGCGGCCGAGGGTCTCGTCGGCCTCGCGTCGCGCGTCGGAGATCGCCTGGTCGGCGGTCTGCTGCGCCAGAGCCAGGACCCGGGCGGCGGTGTCCATGTTCTCTTCAGAGCCGGGCAGGCCCATGTTGGCGGCCATCGCCGGGATCTGCTGCTCAAGCGGCTGCTGCGGCTGGGGTTGCGGCTGCTGGGGCTGCGGCGGCTGCGGCGGCTCCTGGCGGGCGGCCGGCTCGGGCTGCTGCGGCTCGGGTGCGAGCTGCTGCTCCTGCGGCTGCTGCTGCTGGAAGTCCTGCATGCCGGCGTTGGGCACCTTGCCCCGCAGGCACTCGGCCAGCTTGCCGCGCAACTCCTCGTTCTCCTGGATCAGGCGGTCGAGCTCGGTCTCGACCTCATCGAGGAACGCATCGACCTCTTCCTCGTCGTAGCCCGGCCGGAGCCGGGTGGTACTGAACTGCTTGTTCCGCACATCCGCGGGTGTCAGCGGCATGTTCGTCTCCTTGGCGCGCTTGGACTGTGTCCGTAGGGACGCTACCTGATCGTGACCTTACGGCAATCCAGATCATGACCAAGGCCACATATCGAAACCAGGGCTTGCCTTTCCGACATCTGTGACCTTCTAGATGAACGAGATCGAACTTACGATCTGGAGAAGGATCACCACGAAGAGGAAGAGGACGGTGAAGCTCAGATCCAGCGCCACTCCCCCCAGGCGAATGGGCGGGATGAACCGACGCAGGAACCGCAGGGGCGGGTCGGTGACGGTGTAGACGATCTCCGCGAGTACCAGCAGGAACCCGCTCGGTCGCCACGACCGGGCGAACGCCTGTACGAGCTCGAAGACAAGCCGTCCGATCAGCACCAGCATGAACACGTTCAGCAAGACGATGATGACGGACTGGACGATACTCACGGCCGTTCCCCGACCCAATCTCTGGACATCAGTGATGATCTAACTCTGGTTGAAGAACCCTCGCTCGGCGATGCGTGCTTTGTCTTCAGCAGTCACCTCAACATTAGCCGGGGACAACAAGAACACCTTTGTGGTCACGCGGTCGATACTGCCGTGAAGGCCGAAGATCAGGCCCGCCGCGAAGTCGACCAGACGCTTGGCGTCGCTGTCGACCATCTCGGTCAGGTTCATGATCACCGGTACACCTTCTCGGAAGTACTCTCCGATGGTACGCGCCTCGTTGTAGGTCCGGGGATGCAGCGTAGTGATGCGCGCAAGGTCCGCCGTAGCGGGGGTGGTGTGAGTCGGTGTGCGCCTGTCGGCAGGAGACATGGGGTAGTCGTCCGCATCCGTCACGGAGTCGGCTCGGCGGTCGCCGCCATGGTGAACGAGATCCCGGTCGCGCCGGCCCTCGACGCCTTCGTCGAAGTCGTCGAAGTCATCGTATTCGTCCGCATAGCGGTGATCGTAGCGGTCGTCCTCCACGAGGCCGAGGTAGACCGCCATCTTGCGCATCGCGCCGGCCATCTCTTGTCCTCCGTCGTCCCTGTGGTGCGGCACCGCAGATGACTCAGTCCATGTCGGGACGGGCCCGAGTCCGCCACGCGGGCGAACTCGGCAGTTGGGCGCCAATGTCCATGTGGGGACATTACCCCACGTTCGGGCCCCGATCGTCGAGCAACGCCGTTCCCACCCGCAGGTGTGTCGCACCCCGGGCGACGGCCGCCTCCAGGTCAGCGCTCATGCCCGCGGAAACCGCCTTCGCCCGAGGGTAGCGATCCCGGACCTCGGCGGCGACCGCATTCAGCCGGGCGAAGGCCTCCTCGGGGTCGCCCCCGCGAGGCGCCACCGCCATGACTCCGGCCAGCGCGAGACCCTCCTCGGCCGCGACGGCGTCGGCCACGGCCAGCGCGTCGCGCGGGTCGGCGCCGCCGCGCGGTCCCAGCGCTCCTGCCTCGGAGGCGGGGTCGAGGTCGATTTGGACCAGGCAGCCCACTTCGCGCCCCTCGGTCCGGGCCCGCGCACCCAGCGCGGCCGCCAGCCGGGGGCGGTCGAGCGAGTGGACCATGTGGGCGTAGCGGGCCACCGAACGCGCCTTGTTGGTCTGCAGCTGTCCGACGAAGTGCCAGCTCAGCCCCAGGTCGGCGCATTCGGCCGCCTTGGGCGCGGCCTCCTGGTCGCGGTTCTCACCGACGTCGGCGACGCCGAGCTCGGCGAGGATGCGCACGTCGGAGGCGGGGAACGTCTTGGTCACCGCGATGATCGTCACGTCGTCGGGACTGCGGCCCGCCGCCGCGCAGGCGGCGTCGACGCGCTCGCGCAGCTCGGCGAGGTTCGCGCGGATCCGCTCGCGGCGGCGCGAGCCCCTGCCGGGGTCCGCCTCACCGGCTCCCACCGCGTCGCGGGCGCTCACGGCCGCCTCCACACGAAACCGGCGAAACGGCCGGTCGGAGCGCCGCCTCGGTGCGAGAAGAGCTCAGGGCTCTCCAGGGTGCAGCGGTCGTCGGAGGTGATATGGCCGACATCGGCCGCGCGTAGTTGGGCGGTGACGGCGGCGCGCATGTCGATGCCCTCCGTGCCCTCGCGGGTGCGGCTCGCCGCCTCGGGTACGCGGCGCGCCATCTCGGCCTGCACCTGCGGGCCGACCTCGTAGCACCGGCCGCAGATGGCCGGGCCGAGGACGGCGGCGATGCGGGCGGGGTCGGCGCCCAGCAGCGCCATCCGCGCGATCATCGCCGGCGCCACGCCCGCCTGCGTGCCGAGACGGCCGGAGTGCGCGGCGCCGACGACGCCCGCCTCAGCGTCGGCGGCCAGCACCAGCAGGCAGTCGGCGGCAAGCGCGGCCAGCACCAGGTCGGGCCGGTCGGAGACGACGGCGTCGACGCGCCCGGCGGTTCCCGGCTCGGTGGCCACGGCCACGTCGGCGCTGTGTACCTGGTCCATCCACACCACGCGCTCGGCGGCGAACCCGAGGTCCTTCGCGGCCGTACGGCGGTTCTCCGCTACGGCCGCGGGGGCGTCGTCCACCCCGTGGCCGAGGTTGAGGCTGTCGAACGGCGCGGAACTGACCCCGCCGTCGTAGCGCCGGGTGAACGCGGCCTGCACTCCCGGTCCCAGCTCGATCACGGCACTCATCGTGTGCGCGGTTCCTCCCGCTCCTCGGCAGTCGTCCAGGGGACGCAAAGAAGCGTACCGGCGGCGGAAGGCCCCGCCACCGGTACGCTCAGGCGCCGCGATCGGCGCGCTACTTCAGGAAATCGGGCACGTCGAGGTCGTCGGGGTCGTCGAAGACCACCCGGCGCCGCGGCGTGGGCACGTTCTCGCCCGAACGCGGGAACGCGCCGTCGGTTCCGGTGCCGCGCACCTCGCCGTAGTCGGGATCGCCCACGGCGTGCATGCCGCGCGCCCGGCCGTCCTCCTCGGCCTCGGACTCCTCGGCCTCCGGGTCGGGTTCGCGGCGCTCGGCCTCTTCCCGCTGCTCACGGGCGCCCACCTGCTCGGGCTCGCGGCGCTCGGCGGCGTCGCGGGCCTCCTGGGCGCGCGCGGGCTCGGGCTCCGCGGGGGCCTCGGCCCGCAGGGAGTCCTCGCGGACCGGCTCCCGCGCGGGCTCGCGGGCCGACTCGCGCGCCGGTGCGGGCTCGGCGTGCGACTGCGGGCGCTCCTCGGCGACCGGACGCACGGCCGGGCGCGGATCGGCGGCCGGAGCCGCCGTCTGCTCGCGGACGGGTGTCTCCGGTGGCGGCGCGTCGGCTCTCTGCGGCGGCGAGGCCGACTCGTTGCGCGCCTCGTCGAAGCCGGCCGCTATAACGGTGACACGCACCTCGTCGCCCAGCGCGTCGTCGATGACCGCACCGAAGATGATGTTCGCCTCGGGGGCGGCGGAGTTGGCCACCAGTTGGGCGGCCTCGTTGATCTCGAACAGTCCGAGGTCGGAGCCGCCCTGGATCGACAGCAGTACGCCGTGCGCGCCGTCGATGCTGGCTTCCAGCAGGGGCGAGGATATCGCCATCTCCGCCGCCGCCACAGCGCGGTCGTCGCCGCGTGCCGAGCCGATGCCCATCAACGCCGAGCCCGCGCCCTGCATCACCGACTTGACATCGGCGAAGTCGAGGTTGATCAGGCCCGGTGTGGTTATCAGGTCGGTGATTCCCTGCACACCGGAGAGCAGCACCTGGTCGGCCGCCTTGAACGCGTCGAGCACGCTGACCTGGCGGTCGGAGATGGAGAGCAGGCGGTCGTTGGGGATGACGATGAGCGTGTCGACCTCGTCGCGCAGCATCGCGATGCCGGCCTCGGCCTGGGTGGCGCGGCGCTTGCCCTCGAAGCCGAACGGGCGGGTGACCACGCCGATGGTCAATGCGCCGAGCGAGCGCGCGATGTCGGCGACGACCGGAGCGCCGCCGGTGCCGGTGCCGCCGCCCTCCCCCGCCGTGACGAAGACCATGTCGGCCCCCTTGAGGACCTCTTCGATCTCCTCGCGGTGGTCCTCGGCCGCCTTGCGCCCGACGTCGGGGTTGGCGCCCGCGCCGAGCCCGCGGGTGAGTTCGCGTCCGACGTCGAGTTTGACGTCGGCATCGCTCATAAGCAGCGCCTGAGCGTCGGTGTTGATGGCGATGAACTCGACGCCCTTGAGTCCCTCTTCGATCATCCGGTTGACGGCGTTCACGCCGCCGCCGCCGATTCCGACGACCTTGATGACCGCGAGGTAATTCTGCGGTGCTGCCACGACGAGGGGCCTTTCCGCTCGCTTCGGCCAATCGCGCCGTCCCGCCGCAGCAGAACCTGCCGTCCTGCGGCGGCGAACGGACCGATCGGCTGTCCGGTTCTACAGTCTCTCCACTGGGACCCCTCTGACCGGCGCGGGGCCGGTCGGGTTCCCATCCAGGGCTTCGGGCTCGCAGCCGGGCGGTTCCCCCTCCTCCGGGTGCTCCCGCCGTAACCGCCCTAAAGTCTCAGATCCACACTTATGTCAACCAACGGTATTGCTTCCCGACAGTAAGCCGCTGCCTGCCTGCGGGCAACTAACCACGAGTGCAGCCTAACGGCGTGTCGCCCGGGGCGGCGATGTCCGTTCCCGGCGCGTCGCGTCTGGAATGTATGCCTGATCTGGGGCGATTCGCAGCGCCGTCGGAGCCGCGCCGCTCCCCCGCCGCCCGGCCTCGTCGCGGGCCTCATTCGACGACGGCCATGTCCGGTGCGCTGACGTCGTAGTGCCGGTCTGGACCGGGCGGGTGCTCGTTGAGCAGCACGGTCAGGACCGTACTCTTGCGCTCGGCGCGCTCGGCGGTGCCCCAGGAGACGGTGGCACCGCTCTCCAAGCTCAGTTCGATGGCCGACCGGTCGGCCGCGTCGACACTGTCGATGCGCCCCCCGACCGCCGCCGGCACCCGGGCGAGCACGGAGGCGGCGGCAGCCACGGCGGGACTGCCCTCGGGCTCACCGGAGACGCTGATCAGCGGGTAGTTGTCGGGCCGCTTGTCGGTGTCGGCGATGCGCACCCCGTCGCCGTCGATCAGCCGGAACCCGTCGCCGGCGCGCATGGCCAGCACCGGGGTCCGCTCGACGACCTCCACCCGCAGCGTGGCCGGCCAGCCGCGGCCGACCTCGGCCGACTCCACCAGCCGAAGGTCCTCGGCGCGGAGCCGGGCCGCGTCGGTGTCGACCCGCGCCAGCGGGGTCCCCGTCGCCACATCGACGGCGGCCGCCACGCGCTCGGGGTCGAGCCGGGAGGTGCCGCTGACCTCGACGTCGCGCACCACCAGCAGCCGCGACCCGAGGAGTACCCAGGTGACCACCGTCAGCACCGCGACGATCAGGAGCACGACGAAGGCGACCTTCCAGGGGTCCGAGCGGCGGCGGCCGGCGGACTCGGCGGGCGTGTCGCGGCCTGCGGCGGTGTGCCCGATGGTCGCGCTCACCTGCTCTCGCCGCCTTTCACCCCGATGCGCGCGGGTGCGCGCCTAGTCGCCGACCTGTTCCAGCGCCGCGAGCGCCTCGACGATCCGCGGCCCCAACTCGGTCACGTCGCCCGCGCCCATGGTCAGCACGATGTCGCCGGGCTGGGCGGCGGCCGCCGCGCGGGCCACCGCATCGGCGCGGTCGGGCTCGTAGGCGACGCCGCGGGTGATCCCCCGGGTGATCAGCTCGGAGCTGACACCGGGCTCGGGATCCTCCCGCGCGGCGTAGACCGCCAGGACCACGACCTCGTCGGCCAGCGACAGGGCCGCGGCGAACTCGTCGGCGAAGATCCGCGTGCGACTGTACAGGTGGGGTTGGAAGACCGCCACGACCCGGCCGGGCGGTGCGTCGCCGGCCCGGGTGTCCAGCGCGGCGCGGGCCGCGTGCAGGTCGGCCTCGATCTCGGTGGGGTGGTGGGCGTAGCTGTCGTAGACCGCGACACCGCCGGCCTCGCCCTTGAGCTCGAAGCGCCGAGCGGCGCCGGTGAATCCGGCCAGCCCGGCGACGGCCACCTCGGGGTCGTGGCCCAGTACGGCGGCGGCCGCCACCGCGGCGGCGGCGTTGAGCACGTTGTGCCGACCGGGCACCGCCAGCTCGGCGCGCAGCGGCTCGCCGCCGGGCACGCTCAGAGTGAAGGAGGTGCGGAAGCCGTCGGCCGAGACTCCGGCCACCCGGTAGTCGCAGTCGGTCGACTCGCCGTAGGTGACCACCCGCTTGCCCAGGTCCCGGGCGATCGCGGCGACGCGGCGGGCGCCGGGGTCGTCGGCGCCCACGACCAGGGTGTCGGCGACGCGCTCGGCGAAGGCAGCGAAGTTGGCGTGGATCTCGTCCAGGCCGCCGTAGTTGTCGAGGTGGTCGGCCTCGACGTTGGTGACCACGGCGATCTCGGGCGAGAGCATCAGGAACGAGCCGTCGCTCTCGTCGGCCTCGGCGACCACGGTCTCCCCGGCGCCGGCGTCGGCTCCGGTCCCGGTGTCGACCAGCGCACCGCCGATCACGTAGCCGGGGTCGGCGCCGGCGTGCTGGAGGACGACGGTGAGCATCGAGGTGGTGGTGGTCTTGCCGTGGGTGCCGGCAACGGCAACGCCGCGCCGCCCCAGCAGCAGCGACCCCAGCGCGGCCGCGCGCGGGACGACCCGCAGGCCGCGCCCGCGCGCCTCGGCGAGCTCGGGGTTGTCCTCGCGCACAGCGGAGGTGACCACGACCGTGTCGGCGGTTCCGACGTTGGCGGCGTCGTGCCCGACACGGGTGGTCGCGCCGAGGGCCGCCAGCTCGTGCAGCAGCGGGCCGTCCTTGGCGTCGCTTCCGGTGACCTCGACCCCCAGCTGGAGCAGTACCCGGGCGATGCCCGACATGCCGACGCCGCCGATGCCGATGAAGTGGACCCGGCCCAGCTTGTCCACGGGCACGGGCTCTGCGGGCGGTACGAGGCTCACCGCGTGTCCTTCCCGTCGTCGGCGAACGACTCGTCGACGATGATCTCGGATTCGTCTACCTCGGGCTCGGGGTCGCCGCGTTCGCCGCGGGCGATCGCCAGAACCTCGCGGGCGAGCTCCATGTCGGCGTCGCGGCGGCCCATGCGCGAGGCGGCCTCCGACATCGCCACGACCCGGTCGGTGTCGGTGAGCAGCGGGATGAGGTTGTCGGCGATCCAGCCGGGTCCCAGGTCGCCGTTCTCCACGAGCAGCCCGCCGCCGGCCTCGACGATGGGCTCGGCGTTGAGGCGCTGCTCGCCGTTGCCGATGGGCAGCGGGACGAACGCGCCCGGCAGGCCCACAGCGGTCAGCTCGGCGCAGGTCAGCGCGCCCGAGCGGCACATCGCGACGTCGGCGGCGGCGTAGGCGAGGTCCATCCGGTCGACGTAGGGCACGACCACGTAGGGCACGCTGTCGCGGGTGCGGTCCTCGGGCTCGTCGGCGTTGTTGGGGCCCACGACGTGCAGCACCTGCACACCGGCCGCGGCGAACCGGTCGGCTGCGGCGAAGGCGGCTTCGTTGACCGACTGCGCGCCCTGGGACCCGCCGAAGATCAGCAGCGTGGGCAGCTCCGGGCGCAGCCCGAAGTGCGCGCGGGCCTTGTCGCCCGTGGCCAGCCGGTCCAGCGAGGAGACCTGCTCGCGCAGCGGGATTCCGATGTAGCGGCCGTTTCGGATGTCGCTGTGCGGGTGGCCGGTGTAGACGTGGCTGGTCATCCGGGCGCCGAGGCGGTTGGCCAGGCCCGGCAGGGGGTTTGCCTCGTGGATGACGACGGGGATGCGGCGCCGACGGGCGGCCAGGTAGCCGGGGGTGGCGACGTAGCCACCGAAGCCCACCAGCACGTCGGCTTCGAGGCGCGCGAGGTGGCTGCCGGCGGCGCCGATGGCGCTGGCGAGCTTGCCGGGGACGGTGAGGAGCTTGGGGGTGAGCCGGCGCGGCAGGGGGACGGCCGGGATGGTGCCCAGTTCGTAGCCCCGCATGGGGACGAGGCGGGTCTCGAGTCCTCGTTCGGTGCCCAGACACATGATCCGGGTCTGCGGGTCGATGCGCATGAGCGCATCGGCCAGGGAGAGCGCGGGCTCGATATGCCCGGCCGTGCCGCCTCCGGCGAGGGCTACCCTCATCGTCGCCGATTCCTCCTCGCTTGCACCTGCGTCGAGCGCGGTCGGTTGTCGGCCCGGCCCGCGGCGGGGCGCTTCGGGGCGGCGCCCGTAGCCGTGAAGTCCAGGCCCAGCCAGCCTAGAGCCCTTTGCACCCGGCTGGGACCGCGTGCCGCCAGGGCCGCCCGCGCCTCCGGCTCGGACTTGGCTAACGCCAGCAGGATGCCCAGCGCGACCATGGTCGGGATGAGCGCGGACCCGCCGGCCGATACCAGCGGCAGCGGGATCCCCGTGATCGGCATGACACCGATGACCGTGCCGATGTTCACCATCGCCTGGATGGTGACCCAGGCGGTGATCGCGGTGGCGGCCAGCCGGGTGAACGGGTCGCCGGCGCGTGCCGCCACGCGCAGACCAGCGTAGCCCAGAACGCCGAACAGTCCGACGACGACGAGGGTGCCGATCAGGCCCATCTCCTCGCCGATGATCGCGAAGATGAAGTCGCTCTCGGGGTGGGGTAGGAACCCCCACTTCTCCCGGCTCTGGCCGATGCCCACGCCGAAGACGCCCCCGGTGCCCAGCGCGTAGAGGCCGTGCAGCAGTTGGAAGTTGGCGTCGGTGGGATCGCTCTGCGGGTTCAGGAAGGAGGTGACCCGCGCGAGGCGGAAGGGCTGGACGGCGACCATGATCGAGACCAGCGAGACCACCATGCCGATCATCGCCAGGAACAGCCTGCCGGGCGCGCCGACCACCCACAGCAGTGCCAGGAAGGTCGCCAGCAGCACGAACGAGGTACCCAGGTCGGTGCCGACGAGCACGAGCACGACCAGGATCCCGCAGCCGGGCAGCAGCGGCATCAGCAGCTGCCGCCAGTCGCCCAGCTGCTTGAGCTCCTCCTTGCGGGCGAGCACGTTCGCCCCCCACAGCGCGAAGGCGAGCTTGGCGGGCTCCGAAGCCTGGATGGTCAACCCGCCGATCTCCAGCCAGCGCACCGCGCCGCTGCCGTAGGCGTCGCCGCGGAAGGCGGTGATCAGCAGCAGCGCGATCGACACCAGCAGGGCCGGGTAGCCCACGGCCCGGAACACGCTCACCGGCAGATGCGAGGCCAGCACCATCAGCGGCAGGCCGGCGGCGGCCGCCATGGCCTGCTTCTGGAACAGGGAGAAGGCCGATCCGGTCTCGGTGTAGGAGTCGACCATGGAGGACGACAGCACCATGGTCAGGCCAAGGGCCGTCAGCATCGCGGTCGTACCGGCCAGCAGGTAGTAGGAGGTCAGCGGGCGGTCGAGGATCGAAGGCAGGTCGCGCAGCCACGCGCGCGCACCGCCCCCGGCCCGCCGCGGGCCGCCCTCGGCCCGCTTGGCCGAGGGGACCGATGTCGATACCGCCATTGGCGACCTCCGCCCGACGCAGTTCTCGCAGCGTCGACCAAGTCTGGCGGTCCAGCGGCCCGAAGCCCCGGACATAACGCGCGTGTCGGGTGCTTCGCCGCTCGTCGGGAGCCCGGCGCGTCCCGGCGGCCCCCCGGGACGCCGGCGGGGACCGGGTCAGCCGCGCGCCGCCACGGCCGCGGCGAAGCGGCGGCCGCGCTCCTTGTAGTCGGTGAACATGTCCATGGATGCGGCGGCGGGGGCGAGCAGGACCGTGTCGCCGGGGCGGGCCAGGCCGGCCGCGGCTCGCACGGCCTCCTCCATCGCGCCTTCGCCGGCGGTCTCGACCTCGACGACCGCGGTGTCGGGGGCGTGGCGGGCCAGAGCCGCGCGCAGCCGGTCGCGGTCGCGGCCCAGCAGCACCGCGGCGCGCAGCCGCGGCGCCGCCTCGCGCACCAGGTCCTCGACCTCGGCCCCCTTGAGCAGCCCGCCGGCCACCCACACCACCGACGCGAACGAGGCGAGAGCGGCGGCGGCCGCGTGCGGGTTGGTGGCCTTGGAGTCGTCGACGTAGTCCACGCCGCCCACCGAGCCCAGCTGTGCCATGCGGTGCGGCTCCGGCGCGAATGCGGCCAGCCCCGCGCGCACGGACTCCGGCGCCGCGCCCGCGGATCGGGCGAGCGCGGCCGCGGCCAGGGCGTTGGCGACGTTGTGCGGTGCCGCGGGCACGACGTCGGCGAGCGAGGCGAGCTCCACGGCGCCTCCGCGGGGGTCGGCCGCGAAGGCCCGGTCGACCAGCAGGTCCTCGACGACGCCGATCTGGCCTGCGCGCGGCGTGGCCAGGGTGAAGCCGTACAGCGGGGCGGCGGGGTCGCCGCAGGTCCGGGCCAGGTGCGCCGACCACGCGTCGTCGGCGTTGGCCACCCGCAGGGTCCCGCGAGCGTAGATGCGGCCCTTGGCGGCGGCGTATGCCTCCAGGCCGCCGTGCCAGTCGAGGTGGTCGGGCGCCACGTTGAGCACCGCGGCCGCGTGCGGAGCCAGCGTCGCCGACCAGTGCAGCTGGAAACTGGACAGCTCCACCGCCAGCAACTCGGGCGCGGGACGGGAGCCGCCGGGCAGCGCGGCCTCCATGATCGGGGTGCCGACGTTGCCCACGGCCAGTGCGTCGCGGCCGTCGGCGCGCAGCATGGCCTCCAGCATGCGCACTGTGGTGGTCTTGCCGTTGGTGCCGGTGATGGCCAGCCACCGCTGCCCCGCCGGGCGCAATCGCCACGCCAGTTCCACGTCGCCCACGATCTCGACCCCCCCGGCGGCGGCCTGCGCCAGCAGCGGCGCGTCGGGGCGCCAGCCGGGCGAGGTGACCACCAGGTCCGTTTCGGGAGGCAGGGCGTGCCCGCCCAGCAGCACGCGGGCTCCTTCGGCGCGCAACTCCCGGGCGAGGCCGAGGGTCCCCTCGTCCTCGCGGGCGTCGACGACGCTCACCCGCGCGCCGCGGGCCAGCAGGGCGCGGACCACCGGAGGCCCGGAGACCCCCAGCCCGGCCACGCACACCGCCCGCTCCCGGAGGGCGGCGGCGAAGCCGGGGTCGGCCGGGGCGTCCGTGCGCGACGGGCCGCCGGTGGGGGTCATCGGGGCATCCATTCCAGGTAGAACAGGCCGATTCCCACGCCCACCAGCAGCCCTTGGATGATCCAGAAGCGGATGACGATCGTGGTTTCGGCCCAGCCTTTGAGCTCGAAGTGGTGCTGCAGCGGCGCCATCCGGAATATGCGTTTGCCGGTGAGCCGGAACGAGCTGATCTGCACCATGACCGACAGCGTGATGAGCACGAACAGGCCGCCGATGACCAGCAGCAGCAGCTGGGTGCGGGTGGTGATGGCCAGGCCCACGATGAGCCCGCCCAGGGCCAGCGACCCGGTGTCGCCCATGAAGATCTTGGCGGGCGGCGCGTTGTACCAGAGGAAGCCGATGCAGCCGCCCAGGCAGGCCGCGGCCACCACCGCCAGGTCAAGCGGGTCGCGCACCGGGTAGCAGCTGGGCGCCAGGTAGGCCACGCAGCTCTGGCGCAGCTGCCAGTTGCCGATGATCACGTAGGCGACCAGCGACAGGATCATGGCGCCGGTGGCCAGGCCGTCCAGCCCGTCGGTGAGGTTGACGGCGTTGGAGAAGCCCACGATGAGGAACAGCGCCCAGGCCACGAACACGACCAGCAGCAGCGGCGGCCCGAAGTCGCGCAGGAACGACAGCTGCGGCGAGGCCGGCGTGTAACCGTAGCCGTTGGGGAACTGGGTGACGCCGACGGCGAACCCGACGCCCACGATCGTCTGGCCCAGCATCTTGGCGCCGCTGCGCAGGCCCAGGCTGCGGCGCTTGTAGATCTTGATGAAGTCGTCGAGGAAGCCGACGGCTCCCATTCCCACGAACAGGAACATCACCAGCAGCCCGGAGACGGTGGGCCGCGTCATCAGCACCAGGTGCGATGCGAAGTAGCCGATGATGGCGCCGACGATGATGACGATGCCGCCCATCGTGGGCGTGCCCTGCTTGGTCTTGTGCCCCTCGGGTCCGTCGTCGCGGACCTCCTGGCCGAACTTGAACCGGAACAAGACCCGGATGACCAGCGGCATGATCAGCAGAGAGACGAGCAGCGACAGGCCCGCCGCGACAAGAATGCCGGTCACTTGGCGGCCTCCCCGGACGTCCCGCCGGCCTGCGCGGCGGGCACGCCGCCTTCCGCCAGCTGCTCGGCGACCTTCTCCAGCCCTGCCACGCGCGATCCCTTCACCATGACGACGTCTTCCTGCCGCAATCGCGCGCGCAGGGCCGCGACCGCCTCGCCGGCGTCGCGGACCCGCAGCACCTCTCCGTCCCACCCGGGCTCGGCGGCGGCCCCCTCGGCCATGGGCGCGGCGTCGTCGCCGACCACCACGAGCGTGCGCACTCCGCTGCGGGCGGCCAGGGCGCCGGCACCGCGGTGCTCGGCGTCGGACGTCTCGCCCAGCTCGGCCATGACGCCCAGCACAGCGTGCGTGCGGCGCCCCCCCTGCCCGCCGAACGCCTCCAGCGTGCTCAGCGCCGCGGCGACGGACTCGGGGTTGGCGTTGTAGGCGTCGTTGACGACGGTGACGCCGCCGGGCGCCTCCGTGACCTCCATGCGCCAGCGGCTCACCGGGCCGGCCTGCGACAGCGCGGCGGCGATGGCGTCGGGCTCCATGCCCGCCTCGGCCGCCACGGCCGCCACGGCCAGCGCGTTGTGCACCTGGTGGGCGCCGACCAGCGCGAGGCGGACCGGGGCCGAGCGCTCGCCGACGAGCAGGGTGAATCCCGCACGTCCGGCGGCGTCGAGCTCGACGCTTTCGGCGCGCACGTGGGCACCGGGGGCCAGGCCGTAGGAGACGACGCGGGCGGCGGTGCGCTCGGCCATGGCGATCACGGCGTCGTCGTCGGCGTTGAGCACTGCGACGCCGCCGTCGGCTGCCGAGGGCAGCGCCTCGACGAGCTCGCCCTTGGCGCGGGCGATGGCCTCGCGGCTGCCGAACTCGCCGACGTGGGCGCTGCCGACGTTGAGGACCACGCCGATGCGCGGCGGCGCGATGCCGCACAGGTGGGCGATGTGGCCCATGCCGCGGGCGGCGACCTCCAGCACGACGAAGCGGGTGTCGGCGTCGGCGCGCAGCACGGTCAGCGGATGGCCGATCTCGTTGTTGTAGGAGCCCGCCGGCGCGACGGTGGGACCCAGACCGTCCAGGACCTGGGACATCAGGTCCTTGGTGGTGGTCTTGCCGGAGGAGCCGGTTATCCCGACGATGTCCGCTCCGGTCAGCTCGCCGGCCACGGCCCTGGCCAGACGGCCCAGGGCCGCAATCACCTCCTCGTCGCCTCCGTCGGTGAGCAACTGCGGCGCCGCGACCGGCCGGGATCCCAGGACCGCCGCGGCACCCGCGGCGACAGCAGACCGGGCGAAGTCGTGCCCGTCGACCTGTTCGCCGCCGAGGGCGACGAAGAGCGAACCTGGTTCGGCACGCCGGGAGTCGATGACGACGGGCCCGAACACGACGTCCGTGGGACGCGCCGGTCCGCTTATTCGGGATTGGGTGATCTCAGCGATCCGATCGAGCGTCAGCGCGATCAAATCCACTCCTCATGTCTGGCCAGGCCCATTTGCGCCGAAAGGCGCCTCGAACAGGGCGACGGCGCGGTTACAGGGGATGGCGCGATCCGTCGACCCTGGGGCGGCGAGGATACGCCGCGGGCCGGGCTGCGATTGCCGGACCTACCTTAGAACATTTGATTGCCCGCGTTGTGCGCAGACCGGAGTAGCCCGGCCCGTCGAGGCCCCGTGTCCACGGGCTCCCCGGCGCGGCCGCCGCGGCGCCCGGGGTCGGGCGTGCCGCGGGGCCGGCGCCCCGCCCGGTGCGGCGGGACGCCGGCTTGAGGCGCACGACCTGCCTGCGCCTGTGTTTGCTCGCTCGTCCGTACGTGGTGCGCCCCCTTCGTTCAGTGGGCGGCGCGCCGCCGCAGCGCGGCCAGCAGCACGTCGCGGTCGTCGAAGGGCAGAACCTCGCCGGCGACGTACTGGCCGGTCTCGTGGCCCTTGCCGGCCACCACTACGACGTCTCCGGTGCCCGCTCGGCGTACCGCCAGGTCGATGGCCTCGGCGCGGTCGGGCTCGACGGTGATGCGGGCGCGCTGGTCCCGGGGTACCTTGGCGACCCCGTCGAGCATGGCGGAGACGATCGCGACGGGGTCCTCGGTGCGCGGGTTGTCGTCGGTGACGACCAGGGCGTCGGCGAGGCGGGCGGCGGCCTCGCCCATCAGCGGGCGCTTGGCGCGGTCGCGGTCGCCGCCGCAGCCCACGACCATGGTCACCCGCCCCTCGGCGACGCCGCGCAGTGCGCTCAGCACGGCCTCGATCGCGCCCGGCTTGTGCGAGTAGTCCACGACGGCGGTGAAGTCCTGGCCGCCGTCGACGCGCTCCATGCGGCCCGGTACGCCGGGTGCCTCGGCCACGCCCTCGATGGCGCTGTGCAGCGGGACACCCGCCTCGACCAGTCCCACGACCGCGGCCAGGGCGTTGGAGACGTTGAAGGCGCCGGGCAGCGCCACCGAGGCGTCTGCGCGCATGCCGCCGGGGCCGGCGATGCGGAATGTGCTGCCGAGAGGTCCGAGGTCGACGTCCTCGGCGCGCCAGTCGGCGTCGAGGTCGCCTTCGGTGGAGAAGGTCGTCACCGGCACGGCGCCGCGCACCCGCACCTGGTCGATGAGGACCCGGCCGAAGCGGTCGTCGCTGTTGACCACCGCGATGCGGCAGTGCTCGGGCGTGAACAGCCGCGCCTTGGCGTCGAAGTAGTCGCGCAGGTCGCTGTGGAAGTCCAGGTGGTCCTGGGAGAGGTTGGTGAAGACGGCGACGTCGTAGCGGGCCCCGCCGACCCGGCCCAGGGCCAGCGCGTGGCTGGAGACCTCCATCGCCGCGGCCGCGACGCCCTCCTCGCGCATGCGCGCGAAGAGGCCGTGCAGGTCGGTGGCTTCGGGGGTGGTCAGCGACGAGGCGACGCGGCGGCCGCCGACGCGCATCTCGACCGTGCCGATCAGCCCCGTGGTCATGCCGGCGCTGCGCAGCCCCGACTCCACCAGGTAGGTGACCGTGGTCTTGCCGCTGGTGCCGGTCGTACCGATGAGCAGCAGGTCGTCGCCGGGTGCGCCGTAGACCCACGAAGCGACGCGCCCCAGCTCGGCGCGCGGGTCGGTGACCGTGACGACGGGCAGCCGCGTGGCGGCGGCCCGATCGTAGCCGGCGGGGTCGGTCAACACCGCCGCCGCGCCCGACTGCGCGGCCTGGGCGGCGAAGTCGGCGCCGTGGGCGCGGCTGCCGGGCAGCGCGGCGTAGAGGTCGCCGGGGCGCACGGCGCGCGAGTCGTGCGTGATGCCGCTGATCGCGGTGGCGCCGGGGTCGTCGTCCGCCCCGTTCGGGCCGCCCGAGTCGGCCTCGGAGGGCTCGACACACGTGACGAACGCCTCGCTGCCCAGCAGCCGGGCGAGCTCGGACAGCGGGCGGGGCTGGGTCTGGTCGGGTCGCATTACCGGTGGCACGTCGAGAGGTTATCGGCTGTGGGCGTCGACGGGTAATTCCGTGCAGTCGGCGGACGCGGCGGGGCGCCGGGCGGCGCGCTCACCCGCCGCCGAAAAGCCGGATGTTGGTCGGTTCGGTACCGGTCGGCGGGACCTTCTCCGACTTCAGCGCGAAGGACATGATGTCGGTGAAGACCGGCGCGGCGGCCTCGCCGCCGTAGTACTGGTCCTGGGGGTTGTGCAGGACGACCTGGACGACCAGCTCGGGGTCGTCGGCGGGCGCGAAGCCCACGAACATCGCGGTGTGCCCGCCGTTGTAGGTGCCGGTCTCGGGGTCGACCCGGTTGGCGGTGCCGGTCTTGCCGGCGACCCGGTAGTTGGGGATCTGGGCGGACTCGGCGGTGCCGTGCTCGCCGGTGACCGCCTCCAGCATCCGCGAGAGCTCGTCGGCGGTGTCCTTGCTGATGACCCGTCGGCTGGGCGCGTCCTCGGCGGGAGTGAGCCCGCCGTCCTCGCCGACGGTCCCCGCCACCAGGGTGGGCTCCACGCGCACGCCGCCGTTGGCGATGGTGGCATAGACGCTGGCCATCTGGGCGGCGTTGACCGACAGCCCCTGCCCGAAGGAGATGGAGGGCAGCTGGGTGCCCCACCAGTCGTCGGGGTGGGCGAGAATGCCGGCGTTCTCGCCGGGCAGGTCCAGTCCGGTGGGCGAGCCGAAGCCGAAGTCGCGCAGGTAGTCGTACAGGCGCTGGGGGCCCAGCTGCTGCCCGACCTTGATCGTACCGACGTTGCTGGACTGGGCCAGGATGCCGTTGAGGGTGAGCTGCTGGGTCTTGTGGAAGTGGTCGTCGGAGAAGGTGCGGTCGTGGATCTGCACCGAGTAGGGGACGGTGTAGACGCTCTCCGGTGTGGTCAGGCCCTCCTCCAGGGCGCCGGCCAGCGTGATGACCTTGTTGGTGCTGCCCGGTTCGAAGGCCTCGGCCACGGCGCCGTTGAGCCGGTCCCCGGCCTCGGAGTCGGCGTACTCGGACTGGTCGTAGGTGGGGTAGTCGGCCATGGCCAGCACCTCGCCGTCGGGGCGCATGACGATGGCGCTGCCGCCCTCGGCGTCGAGCTCCTCGACGCGCTCGGCGAGGGCCTGGCCGGCGTGCCACTGGATGTCGCGGTCGAGGGTGAGCTGCACGTCCTTGCCGGGCTCGGGCTCCTGGGAGAGGCCGCCGGCCATGGGGATCTGGACGCCCGAGGCGCCGGTCTCGACCTGCTGCTTGCCGGGCTTGCCGGCCAGCGTGTCCTCCATCACCGCTTCGAGGCCTTCGAGGCCGTGCCCGTCGGCCCCGGTGAACCCGACGAGGTCGGCGGCGCCGGTCTCGTCGGGGTAGACGCGCTTGTAGTCGGTCAGGGCCCCGACACCGCTGAGGCCGAGCGCCTCGATCTCGTCCCACGCCGCGGGCGAAACCTTCTCGGCCACGACCTGGTAGCGGCTGGGCTCGGCGTCGACCTTCCCGGCGACCTCGGCGCGGTCCAGGTCGAGCCGCTCGGTGAGCTCGTCGATCACCGTGCCGCGCTCGTCGTCCCGCACGGTCACGGGGTCGACGAAGACGGTCATGGCCTCGACCGAGAGGGCGAGCGGGTTGCCGGAGGAGTCGGTGATGTCGCCGCGCGTGGTGGGGATGTCGATGGTGGTCAGGCGCATGTCCTCGGCCGCCGCGGCGTAGTGGGAGGCGTCGATGGCCTGGATCTGGACCAGACGGCCCGCGAAGACCATGAGCACCACGGTCATGAGGATGCCGGCGATATGCAGGCGCCGCCGGGCGTTGCCGCGCTTGAAGGGGCGGCGCTGCGGGGGCCTGGGGCCACCGCCGCCGGGCCGACGGGGAGGCGGAGGCGGCCCCGAGCGCGGGCGCCGGGGCGGCGGCGCCTCGCGCGGGGTGCGGCCGGGGTCGCCGCTCCGCGGGCGGGACGGGCGCCCGCGCGGGACGGGCCCGCCGGACCGCGGGGCGGCGCCGGGGCGGCGCGGGTCGCGGGAGCGGCGGCCGTCTCGGGAGGAACTCACCTCGTCCTCCCGCCGACCGGATCGGCGGAGCGGCGTCTGTGCCGCTCCGAGAGCTGCGCGGGCGGCATCTGCCGAAGTCCTGCGCAGCGGGAGCGCACGGGGCTCACTCCGAGCCCGCCTCGGGCTGGGCGCCGGTGCCGGGCAGTCCGGAGTCGGCGCCGCCGCCGTCGCCGGTGACGCGTCGCTCGTCCAGGTCGAGGAAGAGGGGGGCCTCGCCGGGCCGCATCCCCATCTCCTCGGCCTCCTCGGCGATGCGCTCGGAGGACTCCAGGCGCACGACCTCCTCGCGCAGCGCCTCCTCCCGGTGTTCGAGCCGCTCGTTGCCCGTCTGGAGCTCGGAGATGGTGAAGGCGTCGGCCACCAGCACGGTGCGCAGCGCCAGCAGACTGATCAGCGCGCCGCTGAGCAGGCCGATTACCAGCAGCACGAAGGGCATGCGCGGCGCGCGCGGCGCGGGCCGCGCGGCCGCGCTGCGGCGGCGGGCCGGCGCCGGCGCGGTGCGCGGCGCGGTCCGGCGCGCCGGAGGCGCCTTGGCTGCCTTCCGGGTCCGCGCACTCTCCTCGGTGGCGCTGCTCATCGTGGTCCTCCCCGCTGTATCTCCCGCTGGGTCCGCGCCCGGCCGACCGCCGCCGCCGCTCTCACGGCCTGCGGACGCGTTCGGCGGCGCGCAGGCGCGCCGAGGCCGCGCGCGGATTCGCGTCGTTCTCCTCGTCGGTGGGGGATTCGGACCCCCGGGTCAGCAGCCGCAATTGGGGGCGGTGGTCGGGCAGCGGAACCGGGAGGTCTTCGGGTGTGGTGTCGGTGGCGAGCCCGGAGAGGGTGCGCTTGGTGATGCGGTCCTCCAGCGAGTGGTAGGACAGCACGGCGATGCGCCCGCCCACGGCGACGCGGTCGACGGCCTCCGGCAGCGCGCGGGCGAGGATCTCCAGCTCGGCGTTGACCTCGATGCGCAGCGCCTGGAAGGTGCGCTTGGCGGGGTTGCCCCCGGTGCGCCGGGTGGCCGCGGGTATGGCGTCGCGGACCAGCTCGGCGAGGTCGCGCGTGGAGTCCAGGGGCGCGGCGGCGCGGCGGCGCGCGACGGCCTGGGCGATGCGGCCGGCGAAGCGCTCCTCGCCGTACTCGCGCAGGATGCGCGCGAGCTCGGAGACGGAGTAGGTGTTGAGGACGTCGGCGGCGGTGCGGCCCTGGGTGCGGTCCATGCGCATGTCCAGCGGGGCGTCCTGGGAATACGCGAAGCCGCGCTCGGACTCGTCGAGCTGCGGCGAGGACACGCCCAGATCGAGCAGCACGGCCTGGACCTCGCGTACACCCAGGCCGTCGAGCACGGCGGGGATGTCGTCGTACTCGGCGTGGGCGAGCTCGACCCGGTCGCCGAAGGGCGCCAGCCGGGTGCGGCTGCGCTCCAGGGCCGTGGTGTCGCGGTCGACGCCGACGAGGCGGAGCCGGGGATGGGCGTCGAGGAGGGCGGCGGCGTGCCCGCCCAAGCCGAGGGTGCCGTCCACGAGGACGGCCCCGGGCTCGCTCAGGGCGGGTGAGAGCAGTTCGACGATGCGGTCGAGCATGACCGGCGTGTGTCCCGAACCGGGTCGGCCGCCGGTATCTGCCATGAGCACAGTGCCCCCTCCTCACTGGCCGCCCGGTGCCGCCGCGTGCGGTCGGCCGTCCGCGGACGCTCCCCCGTTGTTCCGCGGCGGCCGCGGGCCGGTCCCCCGCCGCCGGTGCCGCCGCGCTCCCCTGCGTGGCATCGGCCGCGGGCGGTCTCGGCCCGACCGAGGTCGGCTCCGTCGTCTCCTGCTTCCGGCGTGGCCGCCGGTACCGGCCGTGCGTCCTGCTGCCGTTCGCGCGGCCTCACGGCGTGCTCGCCCGCGGCCGTCCGGACGGGCCTCCAGGCGCGTGGCCTGCCGGCCGCGCTGCTGCGCGACCGCCACCTGGCGCCGGGGAAGATGCGCCAGCTGACTGCGGCTCGCGCCTGAAGGCCTGGGTCCGGACAGGACTTGGTCGGCGTGGCTTGGCGGACCGGTGTGCGCGGGTGTCGAAGCCGGCACCGCGGTCGCGCGAAGTCACAGCACCCCCGGCAACACCTCCTCCGACAGATCCGCGAAAGCCTGCTCCTGCTCGGTTTCGTATCGGGCCCACGCCGCGGAGTCCCAGATCTCCAGGCGCGTGTTGGCTCCGATGACGACGCAGTCGCGTTCCAGGCCGGCGTAGGCGCGCAGGCCGGCGGGAACCGTGATGCGCCCCTGCTTGTCGGGAACCTCGTCGGAGGCGCTGGCGAAGAACACCCGGCTGTAGTCGCGGACCGCCTTGGCGGTGACCGGCGCCGAGCGGAGGGCCTCGGTGATGCGCTGGAACTCGTCCAAAGGAAAGACGTAGAGGCAGCGCTCCTGTCCCTTCGTGACCACCAGTCCCCCCGACAGTTCGTCGCGGTACTTCGCCGGAAGGAACAGGCGTCCCTTCTCGTCGAGGCGCGGTTCGTGGGTCCCCAGAAACAAGGCCCACCTCCCAAGCCCCCGGCAGAGCAGTCTCCTGCTCCACGATGCTCCACTGTACTCCACTCTTCCCCACGGTCAACAGTTTCAATCGCCGCTGCGGCACATGGCGTCGCGAGAAAGAGCAGGTCAACGTGGGTGGAGCGGTGTGGAGCGCCGCGGGGTGCCCCTGCGGCGGGCGCCCCGCCTTCTCCCGCAGGCGCCCGCATGCGCGCGGGGCCCGTGCGACACAGCTCTCGGCACGCGGGCTCCCGCCGTTTTTGGGATTTGGTTTGCTTTCACCGACTTTGGCTCTAGCCTCGATTCCATCGACTCCGGCTCCCGTCGAGAGGGGACACGTGTCACTGGGCACGCGGCAGAACACGCAGGGGGACGGGATCCCGGACGGCGACGACGGCGTCCTCGCCGTCGCGGAGCGGATTCGCGACGCCGTCCAGACCGTGATCGAAGGCAAGCCCGACGTCGTGCGGATCGCGCTGACCGTCCTGCTCGCCGAGGGCCACCTGCTCATCGAAGACATTCCGGGCGTGGGCAAGACGATGCTGGCCAAGGCTCTGGGCCGAGCGGTCGACTGCTCGGTGCAGCGGGTGCAGTTCACGCCCGACCTGCTGCCGGCCGACATCACCGGCGTCAGCGTCTACCACCGGGACCGGCACGAGTTCGAGTTCAACCCCGGCCCCGTCTTCGCCAACATCGTGCTGGGCGACGAGATCAACCGCGCCTCGCCCAAGACGCAGTCCGCCCTGCTGGAGTGCATGGAGGAGATGCAGGTCAGCGTCGACGGCGAGACCCGCCGACTGGAGCGGCCCTTCATGGTGGTGGCCACGCAGAACCCCTCCGACATGGAGGGCACCTATCCCCTGCCCGAAGCCCAGCGCGACCGGTTCACGGCCCGTATCGCCGTGGGCTACCCCGCGCCGCAGGCCGAGCTGGACATGATCGACGCCCACAGCTCGGACTCGCCGCTGGACCGGCTGGAGCCGGTGGCCACGGTCGCCGACGTGCGCGCCATGGTCGACCGGGTCAAGTCGATCCACGTCGCACCGGGCGTCCGGCGCTACGCCGTCGACCTGGTCACGGCCACCCGCACCTCCTCGGCGCTGCGGCTGGGCGCCTCGCCGCGCGCCACGATCCACCTCGTCCGGGCAGCCCGCGCCTACGCCGCGCTGGAGGGGCGCCACTACGTCGTGCCCGACGACCTGCAGGCCCTGGCGGTCCCGGTGCTCGCGCACCGGCTGCTGCCCAGCCCCGAGGCGCGCATGGAGCGGCGCTCGCCCGAGCAGGTCGTCTCCGAGATCGTCGCCCGCCTGCCCATCCCCAGTCCGCGCTGAGTCCCGGGGAGCACGCGTGGGACTGCTGCCGGCGTTCACCGTTCGCGGCTGGGGACTGCTCAGCGGCGGGGCCGCGCTGATCGCCAGCGGCCTGGTCATCGGCGAGCGCGACCTCGTGGGCTTCGGCGTCCTGGTCTTCGCGCTCCCGCTACTGGCCGCACTGACCCTGTGGGGCGCGCCCGGCCGCGTGGTGCACAGCCGCGCGCTCCGGCCGACCCGCACCTCCGCGGGCGCCGACGCGCGCGTGCTGGTCCGCGTGGCCAACGCGTCGACCGCGCTGCCGGTCGGCGGTCTGCTGGTGCACGACGACCTGCCGTTCCAGCTCGGTCAGGCACCGCGGTTCAACATCGGGTTCCTGGGGCCGCGCGCGGTGCGCGACCTGACCTACCGGGTGCGGCCCGAGATCCGCGGCTCCTACGCCGTCGGGCCGCTGGCCCTGTCCTTCACCGACCCGCTCAACTGCCTGCGTCGCCGGCGCTCCGTCGGCGGGCCCATGACCCTGCTGGTCACCCCGCCCGTCGTGGCCCTGCCCCACGTGCCGGTGCCCGGCGGCACCGCCGAGGACGGCGACAGCACGGCGCGCTCGCCGGCGGGCGGCACCGACAACGACCCGGTGCCGCGCGGCTACCGGCACGGCGACGACATGCGCCGGGTGCACTGGCGCAGCACCGCCCGCCACGGGGAGCTGATGGTCCGCCGCGAGGAGCACCGGCTCAGCGACCGCAGCGCCGTACTGGCGGACCTGCGCGCGGGAGCCCACTCCGGCGCGGGGCCCGACTCCTCGCAGGAAGCCGTGGTCAGCGCGGCCGCGTCCGTGGCGCTGCACCTGCTCGGGCGCGGCCACGAGATGCGGCTGCACACCGACAGCGGCGAAGCCGCCGCCGCGACCGGGACCGACGTGCTCGACACCCTGGCGGTGGCCCCGCCCTCGTCCGCCACCGGCCTCGCCGGCGCCGCCGAGGCGATCGCGGGCTCCAACGTCAGCGGCCAGGGGCTGCTCGTCGCGGTCCTGGGCGCGCTTTCGGCCGACGACATCGGCGCGCTCTCCCGGCTGCCGGGCGGACGCGGCCGGAACACGTGCGTCGCGCTGCTGTGCACCCGGGCCGCCTGGTCCGACCCCGACTCCGCCCGGCGTTCGGCAGATGCCCTGCGCGAGGCGGGCTGGCTCGCGGCCGAGATCGGCCCGGTGGAGGACCTCTCCCGGGCGTGGGGCTCCGCGGTGCCGGGCCACGCCGGAGCGGGCGGCCGGTGAGCGGAGCACGCCGGCGGCAGACGCGACCGCAGCCCGCCCGAACCGATTCCCCGGTTAGGAGGAACGGCGCACACCCCCGCCGCCGCCCTCGGCGGACCGGCCCGGGGGGCGCCGGCACACGATGATCGCAAAGGCCGCGCTGACCCTGACCGCCGCCGCCGCGCTGCTGCTCGCGCTGCCCGCGCTGGCACCGCTGATCGCGGGCGGCACCTGGTGGGGCCCCTCGGTCGCCGTGGTTGTGGCCTGCGCTCTGACCGGACTGGTCCTGCGCGCCGCGCGAGTGACCGTGGTCGCGGTCCCGATCCTGCAGGCGGCCGCGGTGCTGGCAGTACTGACCGCCTCGTTCGTGTCCTACGCGGCTCCGCTGGGCTTCGTGCCCGCCCCGGGGGCGCTGGGCGAGCTCGTCGCCGTGTTCACCGAGGGCCGGGCGCAGATCGGTACGGAGACCACGCCCATCCCGGCGACCCCGGCGCTGGCGCTGGTGATCGCCGCCGCGACGGCGCTGCTGGCGATCGTCTCCGACTTCCTTGCGGTGACCGCGCGGGCGGCCGCCGTGACGGCGCTGCCCCTGGCAGGGCTGCTGCTGGTGCCGCTGCTGGTCGACGACCGGGGCGTGGAGGGCTCCGCCTTCGCCTGCGCGGCAGTGGGCTACGTGGTCCTGCTGGCGGTGGACGGCTGGGTGCGCGGTTCCGGCTGGGGGATCCGGGTGCGTGCCGAGCACGACACCGCCGCGCCCGTGCTGGGCGGATTCCAGCACATCGCCGCCACCGCCGGCGTCGCCGCAGCCGCCGTGGCACTGGCGCTGCTCGTCCCGCCGGCCGTGCCGGGGCTGACGTCGAGCTCGCTGTACGCGCTTGCCGACGGAACGCGGCTCGGCGGCGAGACCATCACCACCACCCACCCCCTGGTCAGCCTGCGCCGCGACCTGGCCTCGACCTCCGACCGGCCGGTGCTGAGCTACGAGACCGACGCCGATCGGCCGGACTACCTGCGCATGTACGCATTGGACGCCTTCGACGGGCAGAGCTGGACCATGTCGCGGCTGCGCGCCCGGGGCGACGGCGACCTCGGCGACGAACTCCTGCCCTCCCCGCCCGGACAGAGCAGTATCGACAGCCGGCGGGTCACCACCGAGGTGACCCTTGCCGACCGATTCGAAGCCGACTTCCTGCCGATGCCCTACCCGGCGCGTCGGCTGTCGGCCGCCGGCGAGTGGTACGCCGACCCCGCGACGCTGATGGTGTTCACCACCGGCGCTCCCGCCCGGGGCGACAGCTACGAGGTCACCAGCCTGGTGAACGAGCCCGACCCCGACATGCTGGCCGCGGACCTGCCCCCCGGAAGCGACCTGGACGAGCGCTATCTGGAGGTCCCCGACGGCGTCGACGAGCGCACCGCGGAGCTGGCCGACTCGATCACCTCCGGTGCCGGCACCGCCCACGAGCAGGCGGTGGCGCTGCAGGACTGGTTCAGCACCGCGGGCAGGTTCGACTACGACCTCAGCCCGCCCTCCATCCCGGAGGGCGCGGACCCGCTGAGCTACTTCCTGTTCGAGAGCCGGGTGGGCTACTGCGAGCAGTTCGCGGGCGCTATGGCGCTGCTGGCGCGGCAGGCGGGCATCCCCGCGCGCGTGGCCATCGGCTACACCGCCGGGACACGGACCGGCGGCGACTCGTGGGAGGTCACCGAGTCCGACGCCCACGCCTGGCCCGAACTGTACTTCGAGGGCGCGGGGTGGCTGCGGTTCGAGCCGACCCCCGCCTCCTCCGGCGGCCAGGGCACCGCCACCGTCCCCGACTACGCCGACACGGTGCCCTCGGCACCGCGGGGTGAGCCGGGGCCCGGCGGGCAGGCGGGCCGGCCGGACGATGAAGCGGCGCCGTCGGCGGGACCCCGGGGGCAGGAGGAGCCCACCGCGTCCTCGGACAGCCCGGAGCCGACCGGGGACGACGAAGGGGGAGCCGGCGGCGGGCCGGGCGAGGGCCGGGCAGACGGATGGTGGTGGGCTGCGCTGGTTCCCGCGCTGCTGGCCGTCGCAGCGGTCCCCGGAATCATCCGGGTCCTGGTGCGGCGCACGCGCTGGGTGCGCGCGGGCACGCCCGCGCAGCGTGCCCGCGCCGCGTGGCGGGAGCTGCGCGACGATTGCCGCGACCTGGGCCTCCCGTGGAGCCGGGCGGAGTCGCCGCGTGCGGTGGCCGGGCGGCTCACCGCCGACCGCGGGCTGGCCCCCGCGGCCGAGGCGGCGCTGTGGCGCCTGGCGATGGCCGAGGAGAGCGCGCGCTACGCCCCGGAGTTCCGCCAAGAGGGCTCGCCCTCCAACGACAGCCGGCTGGTGCGCTCCGCGCTGCGGGCGTCCCGCGGGCGCGGTGCCGCGCTGCGGGCGGGCCTGCTGCCCGGGTCGCTGCTTCCTGCGACGCAGACCGCGCCGGAGGCGCCGCGAGCCCAGCGGCCCGGTACCGCGGCGGGCTGAGGCGCCGCGGGCAGCCGTCCGCCGCGGCCGCTCACGGCGGGTCCCGCGCGGCGCGGTCCCGGGAGTACGGTCCTCGGCGGCGCCCGCCCCCGGGTGCACGCACGAGAACGCGCCCACCGGACCCCTCCGGTGGGCGCGTTCTCGTGTACGGGTGCCCGCCCGCGACCGGGTGACGACCGCGGTGCGAGGGCTACTTGTCGCCGCCCTCCTGGCGGCGGCGCCACCGCTCCTCGAAGCGGTGCATCATCCCGGGGCGCTGCTGGCGCTTGCGCTGTTTGGGCTCGGCGGACTTGCCCTGCGGCTGCTGAGCCTGCGCCTGGGCCTCGCCTCCGCCGCCGGCGACGCGCCGCCAGGCGGACAGGCCCCACAGCAGACAGGCCAGCATGACGATGAAGCCGATGACGCCGACGATGACCTGCTGGAGGATCGCGCCGCCCATCAGGAGCGAGATCCCGACGACGAACCCGATCGAGGCCTGCACGATCGACCGCTTGTAGTGCACGGCCGGGTTCGTCTTGCTCACGGTGTTGGCGAACTTCGGATCCTCGGCGTACAGCGCCTGCTCGATCTGGTCGAGCATACGCTGCTCGTGTTCAGAGAGCGGCACGGCGCCTCCCAATGACAGTCCCTGCGTGGGGTGAGGTGTGCTGACCAACAGGCCGTTGTTCAGTGGTATGCCCAGAATAAGGCGCCTTAGCGCCTACTGAAAAGAAAAGATGAGCGTGCAGCTGGCCCACATGGGCCACATTACCCTCACCGTC
The DNA here is from genome assembly GCF_031845375.1 of Streptomonospora wellingtoniae. Classification (NCBI taxonomy): domain Bacteria; kingdom Bacillati; phylum Actinomycetota; class Actinomycetes; order Streptosporangiales; family Nocardiopsidaceae; genus Streptomonospora; species Streptomonospora wellingtoniae. The sequence continues at coordinate 342,646 of NZ_JAVREK010000002.1, read as the reverse complement.
TAACCGCAACACGGCTGCGCTCGCCCTTCTGCCGTCCCCTGCACTACCGCGGGACGCCGCCGACCGGTCGGGCCGGCCAGGCATCCCCGCCCCTGTAACGGATTCGACCATCCGAAAGTTGCAGTACTATACGTCATCCTCCTCACGCTTGGCCAAGGCCGCCGGTCGGATTGCCCCCGCCCCGAACCGCCGCGTGACCGCGTCCATGGCCTGCTCGGCCTCGCGCCAGCCGGTCTCGGGCTCGTCCAGGCTGAGTTGGCGGTGGGAGTCGGCGACCGGCGCCAGTCCCTCCATTCGCACCCCCACCAGCCGCAGCCGCACCCGTTCCAGGCCCGCCGCGGCGTAGAGCTCGCGCGCGGCGGCGCTGATCTCGTGCGCGACGTCGGTGGACTCGGCCAGGGTGCGCGAGCGGGTGATGGTGGTGAAGTCGGCCCGGCGCAGCTTCACCACGACCGTGCGGCCGACGTGCCGGCCGGCCCGCATCCGCCGGGCGACCTTCTCCGACAGCCGCAGCAGCTCCCGCCGGATGACCTCGGGGTCGTCGACGTCGCGGGGGAAGGTCTCCTCGGCGCCGATGCTCTTGTCGGGCGAGGACGGTACGACCGGGCTCTCGTCGCGTCCCCGGGCGAGGCCGGCCAGGCGGTCGCCCAGTGCCGTCCCGAACTCGCCGCGCAGGGTGGCCGCCGAGACACGCGCCAGGTCGCCGACCGTGCGCAGGCCCAGCCGGGTCAGGGTCTGCTCGGTCTTGTCCCCCACGCCCGCCAGCGCGCCGACCGGCAGCGGGTGCAGGAACGCGGTCACGCGCTCGGGCGGCACGGCCAGCAGGCCGTCGGGCTTGCACCGGGTGGAGGCGAGCTTGGCCACCAGCTTGGTGGGCGCGGCGCCCACCGAGCAGGTCAGGCTCTGCTCGTCGCGCACCCGGCGGCGGATCTCCTCTGCGATGCGCACCGGGCCGCCGAGGCGGCGCCGGGCGCCGGAGACGTCCAGGTAGGCCTCGTCCAGGGAAACGCGCTCGACCTCGGGGGTGACCGCCAGCAGGATGTCCATGACGGCCTCGGAGACCCGCTTGTAGTGGGCGCCGTCGGGCGGGAAGACCATCGCGTCGGGGCACAGCCGCAGCGCGCGCACCATGGGCATGGCCGAGTGCACGCCGTAGGTGCGGGCGATGTAGTCGGCCGAGGAGACCACGCCGCGCGGCCCGGTGCCGCCGACGATGATGGGCTTGCCGCGGGTCTCGGGGTGCACCAGCCGCTCGACGCCGGCGAAGAAGGCGTCCATGTCGATGTGCAGGACGGTGCAGCCGGCGGTGTCCTCGCTGTCGCCCTCCGGCAGCGGTTCGACCCCGCTGGGCCCGATCATCCCGCGCAGCGCCTGACCGCGCTCGAGCTGGCGTCGGCTCATGCCACCAGTGTGCCGCCGCCGGCGCGGGACGCGCCAGCGGCCCCGTCCGATTGCGTCGTCACAGCGGCTTGCGGGCCAGCAGGTGGATCTGGGTGGCGATCCCCGACAGCGCCGGGTGCACAGCGGCCGCCTTCTCCAGCTCCAGCAGCTGCTCGCCGATCCCGTGCTCGCCGTCGAGCACCCGTCCGGGCAGCAGGTCGGCGAAGACCCGCACGCCGCGGACGTCGGCGCGGCCCAGCCCGGCCCGCTCGGCGAGGTCGACGAGCCGGTCGACGGTGAATCGGCGCGGCATGGGGTCGGCGGTGCCCCAGCGGCCCTCGGGGTCGTCGAGCAGGTGGCGGGCGTCGGCCAGGTGTCCGGCGAGCGCCCGGTGCAGCACGCCGGCCAGTGCGTTGGTCGCCAGCACGCTGACGGCGCCGCCGGGCCGGGTGAGCGCGGCGACGTCGGCCAGGGCGGCCGCCGGCTCCTCGACGTACTCCAGCACGTTGTGCATCAGCACCAGGTGCGCGTGGGCCTCCGGCAGCAGCTGCGCCAGGTCGCCGGTCTCGCCCTGCAGCGCGCGCACGCGCACACCGGCCTCGGCGGCCCGGCGCTCCAGGGCCGCCAGCGAGTCCGGGCTGGGGTCGACCACGGTGACGCGGTGGCCGAGCCGCGCGAGCGGGACGGCCGCGCCGCCGGTGCCGCCGCCGGCGTCGACGATGTCCAGGCCGTCGCCGCCGGGGGGCTCCTGCTCCGCCAAGGCGGTGCGCAGCACCTGCCAGACGACCTCGGTGCGGGCTGCGCTGGCGGCGCGGTGCGGGCCGGAGCCCGTGCCGAGATCGCCCGGGACGGTGCCGCCGTGTGGCTTGTCGCTCAACACCGGCTCCCCTTCTGCTTGCTGGTCGAAAGCCCGCCGACCGGCGGCGCCGGTCAGGGCGCGAGCTGGGCCTTGTTCTCCATCAGCCGCGAAAGAAGGCCGTTGATGAAGGACGGGGACTCGTCGGTGGAGAGCTGGCGCGCCACCGCGACCGCCTCGGAGATCGCGACGCCGTCGGGGATGTCCTCGGCCCACAGCAGCTCATAGGCGCCCATCCGCAGGATGTTGCGGTCGACCACCGGCATGCGCTCAAGCGACCAGTCGATCGCGTAGTCGTCGAGCAGCGCGTCGAGGCGTTCGCGGCGCTCGTCGACGGCGCAGGCCAGCTGAACCGTGAACTCGTTGATCGGCGGCTCGGTCTGGGCGCGGCGGCGCTCGACGACGTCCCCGACCGCCGTGGCGCGCACCTCGGCCTCGTAGAGGATCTCCACGGCGCGTCTGCGCGCCTTGCGCCGCGCGCCTCCGCCACTGCTCATCGCTGCTCCGCCCGCGGACCCCGGACACCGATCGCGGTCGGCGCCATCAGTTGACGCGGCCGAGGTAGTCGCCGGTGCGGGTGTCGACCTTCACGCGCTCGCCCGTGGTGATGAACAGCGGGACCTGGATGACCGCGCCGGTCTCGATGGTGGCGGGCTTGGTGCCGCCGGTGGAGCGGTCGCCCTGCACGCCGGGGTCGGTCTGGGTGATCTCGACCTCCACCGCGGCGGGCAGCTCGACGTAGAGCGGGGCGCCCTCGTTCACCGCGACGGTCACCATGGCGCTCTCCAGCAGGTAGTCGGCGTTCTTGCCGACCACCTTGGCCTCGACGGGCAGCTGGTCGTAGGTCTCGGTGTCCATGAAGATGTAGGACTCGCCGTCGCTGTAGAGGTACTGCATGGCACGGCGGTCCACATTGGCGATCTCGACCTTGGCGCCGGCGTTGAAGGTCTTGTCGACGACCTTCCCCGAGGTGACGTTCTTCAGCTTGGTGCGGACGAACGCTCCGCCCTTGCCGGGCTTGACGTGCTGGAACTCCACGACGTTCCAGAGTTCTCCGCCGTCGAGCTTCAGCGTCGTGCCGTTCTTGAGGTCGTTCGTCGAGGCCACTTGGGTCGTCTCTCCAGAGGGTCGGGCTCGTTCGGTGGCGGGCGGGCGCCCGCAGCGCGGCCGCGCGGGGCGGCCTGCGCCGTCGTCAATGCAGTCTAGTGGGTTTCACCGGTGCGGGCGTTCACACAGACCCGCAGGTGCTCGGGGCCTCAGGTGCTCATCGCGGCGTACGCCGCGTCCAGCAGCTCGGGGGCGGGTGCGGCCAGCACCGCGGGCTCGGCGAGTGCGTCGAGCACGATGAAGCGCAGGGTGGCGCCGCGGGCCTTCTTGTCGACGCGCATGGCGCGCCGCAGCTCGGGCCAGGGCGCGCCGGAGTAGCCGGTGGGCAGCCCGACCGAGGCGAGGGTCGTACGGTGCCGTTCGACCAGGGCGGCGTCGATGCGGCCGTCCAAGCGCGCCAGCTCGGCGGCGAAGACCATGCCCACGGCCACGGCGTAGCCGTGCCGGAACGTGTAGTCCTCGGCCCGCTCGACGGCGTGTCCGAGGGTGTGCCCGTAGTTGAGGATCTCGCGGCGGCCGCTCTCGCGCAGATCGCCCGAGACGACCTCGGCCTTGACGGAGACGGCGCGCTCGATGAGCTCGCGGGTGTGGCGCCCGTCGGGCCGGGCGGCACCCTCGGGGTCGGCCTCGACGAGGTCGAGGATGGCGGGGTCGGCGATGAACCCGGCCTTGACCACCTCGGCCAGACCGCCGATGTAGTCGGACGCGGGCAGGCCGGCCAGGGTGTCCAGGTCGCACAGCACCCCGGAGGGCGGGTGGAAGGACCCGACGAGGTTCTTGCCTTCGGCGGTGTTGACGCCGGTCTTGCCCCCCACGGCGGCGTCGACCATGCCCAGCAGGGTCGTGGGCACCAGGACGCTGCGCACGCCGCGCAGCCAGGTCGCCGCGACGAACCCGGCCAGGTCGGTCGCCGCGCCGCCGCCCACGCCCACTACGGCGTCGCTGCGGGTGAACCCGGCCTGTCCCAGCCGGCTCCACAGCCCGGCGGCGACCTCGGCGGTCTTGGCGGCCTCGCCGTCGGGCACGGCCAGCGGGTGGACGTTGTAGCCGGCCGCGCCCAGCGCGGTCAGCGCGGGGCGGGCCAGCTCGCCCAGGCCCTGGGGGTGGACGACGGCGACCTGCTCGGCCCGCTCGCCCACCAGGGCGGGCAGCTCGGCGAACACCCCGCGGCCGACCACGACGTCGTAGGGGTCGGCGCCGCCGACGCGGATGCGGGCGGCGCTCATCGTGTGTGCTCCCGGTACTGGGGCAGGCCCTCGACGATGGCGTCGACGATCTCCTCGGGGTGGTAGCCGCTGGTGGGCACGGTCGCCCGCGCCAGTCCCTCGTAGACGGGAAGCCGCTCCTCCAGCAGCTTGCGCAGCCGGGTCCGGGGGTTGCCGGCCAATAGGGGACGGGGGGTGTCCAGGCCGACCCGCTTGGCGGCGTCGGCGAACTCCACCTGCAGGTAGACCACGTGGTGGCGGCCGAGCTCATCGGAGGTCCCGGGGTCAAGGACCGAGCCGCCGCCCAGCGCGACCACGCCGGCCCAGGAGGACAGCGCTTCGGCGACGATCTCGCGCTCCAGCGCGCGGAAGGCGGGCTCGCCGTCCTCGACGAAGACGTCCCCCACGGACTTGCCGGCGCGCGCCTCGACCTCGGTGTCGGTGTCGAGCAGATCCACGCCCAGCCGCTCGGCCAGGGCCCGGCCGACCGTGGTCTTGCCCGCGCCGGGCGAGCCGATCAGGACCGCGACCGGTGTGCTCATCGGTGTCTCCTCGGTTGTCGTCCGCCGGGCCCGCCGCACCCGGCCGTGCGCGCCTGCTATTGGATCTCCAGCGTATCCAGGTAGGCGCGGGCGTTGCGGGCGGTCTCGTCCAGGGAGTCGCCGCCGAACTTCTCCACGGCGGCCTCGGCCAGCACCAGCGCCACCATGGCTTCGGCCACCACGCCCGCCGCCGGCACCGCCGTGACGTCGCTGCGCTGGTGGTGGGCCCGGGCCGGCTCCCCGGTGGCCACGTCGACGGTGTCCAGCGCGCGCGGGACGGTCGCGATCGGCTTCATGGCCGCGCGCACCCGCAGCGGACCGCCGGTGGTCATACCGCCTTCGACGCCGCCCGCGCGGTTGCTGCGGCGACGCACGCCGCCGGGTCCGGGCTCGATCTCGTCGTGGGCGTCCGAGCCGCGCCGGGCGGCGGTGCGGAATCCGTCGCCGACCTCGACCCCCTTGATCGCCTGGACGCCCATCAGGGCGCCGGCCAACCGGGAGTCCAGGCGGCGGTCCCAGTGCACGTGGCTGCCCAGCCCCGGCGGCAGGCCGTAGGCGAGCACCTCGACGACGCCGCCCAGGGTGTCGCCGGCCTTCCTGGTGTCGTCTACCTCGGCGACCATGCGCGCGCTGGTGTCGGGGTCGAAGCAGCGCAGCGGGTCGGCGTCGACGCGCTCCAGGTCTGCGGGCTCGGGCTGCACGGAGTCGGGGACGCTGACGGTGCCCATCGACACGACGTGGCTGAGCACCTCGACGCCCAGGGCCTGGCGGCAGAACGCGCGGGCGACCTCGCCGATGGCGACGCGCGCCGCGGTCTCGCGGGCGCTGGCGCGCTCCAGCACGGGGCGGGCCTCGTCGTGGCCGTACTTCTGCATGCCCACCAGATCGGCGTGTCCGGGGCGGGGCCGGGTCAGCGGCGCGTTGCGCGCCACGCCCTCCAGCTCCTCCGCGGGCACGGGGTCGGGCGACATCACCCGCTCCCACTTGGGCCACTCGGAGTTGGCGACCTCGACGGCCACCGGACCCCCCTGGGTCAGGCCGTGGCGGATGCCCCCGACCAGGGTCACCTGGTCCTGCTCGAACTTCATCCGGGCGCCCCGGCCGTACCCGGCGCGACGGCGGGTCAGCGCGGCGGCGATGTCGTCCGAGGTGACGGCGACGCCGGCCGGAAGGCCCTCCAGTATCGCGACGAGTGCCGGTCCGTGGGACTCCCCCGCGGTCAGCCAGCGCAACATGCCTCCGATCATTTCACGGGCGGAGCGGCCGCGGCACATCGCGTGGCCCGCCCCGCGGGCGGCGTCAGAGCGGCGCTCCGGCCGGCACACCCGCCAGCAGCACGGCCAGCGCGCCGCCGATCATGAACGGGCCGAAGGGGATCTGGGTGCGCCGGGTGGCGCGGCGCAGGGCCAGCAGGGCGACGCCGTAGGCGGCGGAGGCCGCGAAGGCCGCGAACGTGCCCGCCGCGACCGCGCCGGGACCGGCCCAGCCGAGGTAGAGGCCGATGAGTCCGGCGATCTTGACGTCGCCCCAGCCCATGCCGGCGGGGTGGACGAACCACAGCAGCCAGTAGAGGGCGGCCAGGCCCGCCATACCGCCCAGGGGGTAGGCCGTGGCGAGCAGGTCGGCGCCGGTGAGCGCGGCCGGGCCGGGGGTGCGAGCGGCGCGCTCCAGCACCGCGGCGCCGAGCACCAGCGGGACGGCCACGGGGTAGGAGGGGCCCACGATCGCGTTGGGCAGCCGGTGCACGCGGACGTCGATCGCGGCCAGCACCGCGCCCGCAGTCGAAAGGAACAGGAGCGCGGCGACCCACAGCGGGTTGGCGGCGGCTCCCGCTGCGCCTTCGGTGGCGCCGACCGCCGCGAACAGCAGCGCGGTCGCTGCGGCAGTCGCGGCCGATGACGGGATCCGCCGGGCGCAGGCGGGGCAGCCGCCGGTGCGGGCGTAGCCGCGCACCCGCACCGCCGGCAGCCAGGGCACGAAGGGAACCTGCGCACCGCAGTGCGGGCAGGCGGGAGGGGGCGGCGGGGTGTCGTCGTCGGGACCGGGGTCGTGGCGGGCGAACAGGGGCACCAGCCGGCCGGACGCGGCGCCGACCGCCGCACCGGCGGCGCCCAGCGCCAGCGCCAGCGCGATGTCGGCGATTCCGGGCATGGGCGGAAACTAGCGGATCGCGGCGCGCGGCGCCCGCGCGGGGCGGCGGCTGTGGACGGCGCACACCCGGCCATCACCGTCGATCTTGTAGCCATCGCAAACGGAAATCGTTTTCCTTCACGATGGCTACAAGATCGACGGGGCTCAGGCGCGCCGGTCGGCGCGTACGACGGCGCTCAGCTCCACGCCGCCGGGCAGCACCGGGGTGAGTTCGGTGGTCAGGCGGTCGGCGACGCGGCGCAGCGACTCGTCGTCGCGGCGCTCCAGCTCCAGGCGGATACCGATCTCGGCGCGGTCGGACTCGTGCACGCGCACGCGCCCGATGCCGAACTCGGTGTGGGTGACCCGGTAGATGAGGGCGAGGATCTGCGGGTCGTCCTTGGGGGCGGGCACGGTGCCGTGCTCGGCGAGGGTGGTCAGGAACCGGCCCTGGACGGCATAGGTGACGGGGCCGGCGACGTCGACGACCACGGCGTCGGCGCCCTCGTCGATGGCCGCGCGGCAAGCCTCGACGGCGGTGACCGGGACCGGGCGGGCGTCCTCGCGCCAGGCGCGGGCGGAGTCGACCGAGGTGAAGGCGAGCACGCCGCGGCGGCCGTCCTGGCCGATCATCAGCGGCAGGGCGATGTCGCTGGACTTCTCGCGCGTGCGGCCGTCCTCGTCCTGCTCGGTCTCGTCGGCCACGGCCACGACCGGCACCAGCACGCGGGAGTCCCCCAGCGCCGCGAGCACCTGCCGGTCGCCGGCCTCGCCCCGGGAAAAGGCGTCGAGCCGCGCGGCGACGGCGGGATCGGGCGAACCGTCGTCGTCGCGGAATCGCTGTGCGCCGGAGATGGTGGGGCGGGTCACGCGGCTCCAGACTCCTGACTGTTCGGGACGGATCAACCCCGGTCGGGATGTCCGGGACCAGCTTAGCCAACCGGGCACGCATCCACGCGGGAAAACGCCGCTGGGCGCGCCGCGGCCGGGCACCGCCGACAGCGCTCGGAGCCGATCGGACCAGTCCGCATCGCCGATTTTCGGAAGTGCGCTATTACAATAAGTGACAACGTCGGCAACGACGCGGCAAGGGGACAGCATGTCGGATCAGCAGCTCAGGCCGGGGACATGGCGGATCGACAGGGCGCACTCGGTGGTCGGCTTCTCGGTGCGCCACATGATGATCAGCCGGGTCCGGGGGCGCTTCGAGATGTTCGACGCCGAGCTCACGGTGCCCGAGGACCCTCTGCAGTCGTCGGTGCGGGCGACAGTCGACGCCGCCTCCATCGATACCGACGACGCGCAACGGGACGCCCGCGTGCGCTCCGCAGACTTCCTCGACACCGCCATGCACCCTCAGTGGACGTTCCTGTCCACCGGAGTCCGCACCTCCGGCGAGGACTTCCTGCTCGACGGCGACCTCTCCGTGAAGGGCAGCACGCGGCCGGTGGTGCTCCGGCTGGAGTTCAACGGCGTGAGACAGGACGCCTCCGGCCTGTTCCGCGCCCGTTTCCGCGCCGGGACCGAGATCAGCCGCAGCGACTTCGGGGTCGACATCGAGATGCCCATGGACGGCGGCGGCGTCGTGGTCGCCGACCGGATCAGGATCGAGATCGACGCGGAGTTCACGCACGAGGCGGACTGACCGGCCGCCCGGTATGCTCGTGGCGCCGCCCCGGCGGATGCACCCCGCATCCCGAGCGCGGCGCGTCCCGCAGCCACGCCGAAGGAGCGCCGTGCCCGAAGCCCCGTTCGCGGCCGAGGCCGTCTCGGCGATCACCAGGCACATGAACGAGGACCATCCCGGCGAGACCCTGGCGATCTGCCGGGCCCTGGGCGGGGTCCCCCGCGCCACCGCGGCGCGGATGACCGGCCTGGACAGCGAGGGCGGCGACTATGCGGCCGTTGTCGGAGGCGCGGAGACCGCGGTGCGCATCCGCTGGTCGGAGCCGCTGACCGAGCGCGCTCAGGTCCGCCGCGAGGTCGTGCGGATGTACCGCGAGGCCTGCGAACGGCTGGGCGCGCCCCCCGGCGGCGAGGGCCCCGGCGGGCGCTGACCGCGCGAGCGGACCGCACCCGGGCCTGCCGAGGCGTCCAGGCCGCGCGGATCAGGGACGGATCCGGGTCGCGGGTCATCCCCGACCGCTCGGGGCTCGCCTAGTCTGGAAGGCGCCAAGGCCCGGAGCGGCGCCGTTCGCGGCGACGCGGCCAGGGTGTCAGCGACAGCCCCGAGAGCGCCGCAACCACGATGGTCGATCCCGAGTCCGCCGATCCCGACTCGCCCACACGCAACATCGAGCCGGCCACCACCCGGCTCGACGCCGACCGTGCCCGCACCCGGTGGGTCACCCGCGTCCTGCACCCGCTCACCGGCGGGTCCGGCGCTGCGCCGGGCACGTTCTCCGGCGCCGCCCGCACCCGCGCCCTGGTGCGCCCCGCTCCGGCGGCCGGCGCCGAGGGCGCGGCCGAGCATCCGGCGCGGCCGTGGTGGCGCCGCCTGCTGTCGCCGCTGGTCTCGTGGCTCCCGCGCCTGCTCGCGCAGGTGGTCGTCGGGCCCGCGGGCGAGATCGACTACGCGGTGCCCGCCGAGCTGCGCCGCGCCTACACCGTACGGGAGCGGATCGGAGCCGGCGGCGAAGCCGTCGTCTACCTCGCCGAGCCCGCCGGAGCGGGGCGCAGGCGCGAAGGTGAGGACGGTCCGGCGCCGGGGCGCCGCTTCGCGCTGAAGGTCTACCGCCCCGGCCACGACATCAACCGCGAGCTGCTGGACCGGCTGCAGGCCCGCGGCGAGGGCGACCCGCACACGCCCGCCATCCACGGCTACGGCCGCACGCGCAGCTCCTGGGGCGAGGACGTGGCGTGGGAGGCCCAGGAGTACTTCCCGCAGGGCTCGCTGCGCTCGGTGCTGGACCGGGCCCCGCTGGACGACGCGGCCGCGCGCGCCGTCGTGGCGGCCGTCGCCGACTGCCTGCACCACTGGCAGGACCAGCTCCAGCACAACCACACCGACGTCAAGCCCGAGAACCTGCTGATCCGCTCCCTCGACCCGCCCGTGTTCGCGCTGACCGACTTCGGCGGCGCGGTGCGGGCCACGATGAGCCGCGTCTACGGCGGACTGGCCGTCACGGAGGCCTACGCCGCGCCTGAGGTCGTCGAGGGCCGCCGAGAGGCACCCGCTGCCTGGTGGTCGCTGGGTGTCATGGTCCACGAGCTGGTCACCGGCCGCAGGCCGGAGCGCGGGGAGAGCTGGCTGACCGCGCGCAGCACCGAGGTCGACGTCTCGGCGGTCGCCGACGAGTCCTGGCGGCTGCTGGCGCGCGGACTGCTCACCCCCGCCCCGTCGGCGCGCTGGGGCTGCGGCGAGGTGCGGCAGTGGCTGGCCGGGGAGCGCCCGAGCATCGTCCGGCCGCGCGGGCACGCGCCCATCCGCTTCGCCGACACTTCCCACGACGACCCGCCCAGCCTCGCCTTCGACCTGCTGGACCGCTGGGACCGCGGCGAGGTGTGGCTGCGCACGCACTGGCCGACGGTGCGCACCTGGCTGGACCGCGAGGTCAACGACTACACCTTCGACCGCAGCTACCTCACCGACCTCGACGCCCGCCCCGAACGGGTGCACCTGGCCATCAGCGCGCTGGCGGCCCGGTTCGTGCCGGGGATGCCCCCGCGCTTCCGCGGCCTGGAGGTCGGCGCCGAGGGCGTGCTGTCCCTGGCCCGGGGCGGGTCCAGCCGCCACTCCGTACTGCGGGAGGCCCTGGAGCTGGGGGCGCTGGGCCTGGCGGCCCGGCACTGGTGCGGCCACCCCGGCTGCCGCGCCGAGGGCGCCGGCCGCTGCGCTCCGCTGGAGCACGTCCAGCACGAAGTGCCGCTGATCATGCGCCAGGTCGAGGCCGCAGCCCGAGGACTGGAGTCCGGGCCCGCATCGGCCGCCGGCGTCGCCGACCTGCCCCGCCACGCCTGGGACGGAGCGTGGGCGCTGGCCGCCGAGCTGGTGCTCGACCCCGAGGCGGGGGCGCGCGAGCGCGGGCGACTGCGCGCGCAGTCCTGGCACCCGCGCCTGCGCAGCGCGGCCCCGCACGTCGACTGGTGGCGCCATCAGCGCGACACCGGGCTGCGCCGCCGATCGGACGCGCTCGCGTCGAACGCGGCCCTGGTCACCGCCTCGCTGCTGCTGCCGGTCGCCGCGCGGGTGGGTGCCGCCGAGCGCGACCGGGAGAGTCGGGAGAGCCGCGCACGGCGCCGCGACCGGTGGGCCGCGTTCTCCGACGCCGTCTCCGACCGCTGGCAGCGTGTGCGCGAACGCACGGGCGGCCCCGCCGCGGCGCCGCCGCAGGACCCCGCCGGGGCGCCATGGGGTACCGCGCCTTACGGGCGGCCGGACTCCCCGTACGGGCGGCCGGACTCGTACGGGCGCCCGCTGACCGAGTCCGAGCAGCGCAAGGCGCGCCGCCGCGAGGAGCGGGAGCGACGGCGCGTCGGCCGCAGCATGCGCCAGCTCGAACGGGCCGAGGGCGCCGGACGGTGCCGCAGGTTCGCCTACCCCGCCGCACTGGCCGGGCTCGTCGACGGGCTGGGGCGGCTGATGCGTGCCGACGGGTTCTATCCCGATCGGCCGGGTCCGATCGCCGACGCCTACGCGGGTCTGGTCGAGTTCGCGCGCAGTGCCGCCGTCTCGGCCGCGGCGGGTGCCGCCGACGCGGTGGTGGGCCTGCTTCCCGCGGGCGCCGCCGGCCGGTGGTGGCTGCCGGTGCTGCTGGGTCTGCTGCTCGTGGTGCTGGGCCGCACGGCGGCGGGCCGCAGGCGCGCCCGCACCCGCCTGGTGGCCTACCGGCTGGCCGTGGCCGGCTCGGTGCTGATGCTGCTGGTGGTGCTCTCCAGCGGGTTGCTGATGGTGGGCGCCGGCGTGCTGATCCCGCTGTACAACCTGCTCGGCTGAGCGACGCCTCCGCTTCCGCGGCGCGGCGTGTCCGCGCCGCGCACGCGCCCGCCGGAGCGGCGGTGCGCGCCCGAGCGCGCGAAGCCGGGCACTATCATCGCCCGGGACCGGTAGCGGAACGGAAGGGCGGCAGTCTGGTGGGCGATGCGATCGAGTTGGCGGCCGGCGGGTACCGGGCGGCCGTCGGCCGCCGCGGTGCGGCGATGTGCCGACTGGCCTACGGCGAGCAGGAGCTGATCTGGCGCGTCCCGCCCGACGAGCCGCCGCCCGCCTCGCACGGGCTGCTGCTGGCGCCCTGGCCCAACCGGATCCGCGACGGCCGATACACCTTCAAGGGCGTTGAGCGGCAACTGGAGGTCACCGAGCCCCGGCGCGGCGCGGCGCTGCACGGTCTGGCCTACGGCAAGCCGTGGCTGCCGGTGGAGATCGGCTCCGACCGCGCCCGGCTGACCTGCGAGCTCGATGGCGGCGACCGGGGCTATCCATACCGCCTCGAACTGACCGTCGACTACGAGCTGCACGCGGCCGACGGTCTGACGGCGACCCTGGGTGCCCGCAACACCGGCGACTCCCCCGCCCCCTACGGCATGGGCGCGCACCCGTTCGTGTCCATCGCGGCGCCGATGGACGACGCGGTGCTGAAACTGCCCGCCTCGCACCGGCTGCCCGTCGACGAGCGGCTGCTCCCCTCGGGCGGCCCGGAGCCGGTGGAGGGCACCGAGCACGACTTCCGCACGCCCCGGCCCATCGGGGCCACGGCCTTCGACACCGCGTTCACCGGCCTGGAGCGCGACGCCGACGGCCTGGCCTGGACGGTGGTCACCTCCGGCGGCACGTCAGTGGGCGTGTGGGGCGACGCGTCCTGCCGCTGGCTCCAGGTGTTCAGCGCCGAGGGCCTGCCCGGGGAGCTGAACCGGCGCGGGCTCGCTGTGGAGCCGATGACCTGCCCGCCGGACGCGTTCAACTCCGGCACCGACCTGATCGTGCTGGAGCCGGGCGAGCGGACGAGCTCCCGCTTCGGGATCATGCGCCTGGCGCAGGGCTAGCCGCGATGTGGGGAAAAGCCCGCGGCGGGACCGGCACGAGCCCGGTCGGCTGATGCCGGCGGCCGTGTCCGCGCCGCCGATTGTGATCGCTCACACCTGCGCTGGCGGCGGGGCCTCCCTCCGGCACCCGCCGCGCCCGGCGGGTACGAGAGTTCACGTGGGCCGGTGCGGGGCGGAGCCGCGGGTTTCGAGGCAGGCCTGGAGGCGCTCCAGATCCTCGGGGGTGTCAATGTCCTCGGGGCTGGCCACGTCGTCGCAGGGCACGTGGGTGACCAGATGTGAGTAGGCACTCAGGAACGGGCGCGCTCCCACGTCGCCCTCGGCGAGGGCGTGGACGCTCGGCCAGTGCTCGCGGCCCAGCAGAACGGGGTTGCGCAGGTTGCCGGCGTAGGTGGCGACGGCCGCGCGGGCGCCGTCGGCGTGGGCCTCCAGCAGCCGCTGCACCGCCGAGGCGCTCACCAGCGGCTGGTCGGCCAGCGCGACGACGACGGCGTCGACGTCCTCGGGCAGCGTGTCCAGCCCCGCCCGCAGCGACGAGCCCAGGCCGCTCTGCCAACCGGGGTTGTGCACCGAGGCCGCGCAGCCCACGTCGACCTCGACCGCCCCGGTGACGACGTAGACCGGCGCGCACCCGCCCTCGCGCAGCGTCCGCACGCCCCGGTCGACGAGCCGCTCCCCCGCGACCTCCACCAGTGCCTTGGGGCGGCCCAGGCGGGCCCCCTCGCCGGCGGCCAGCAGCAGCCCGGCGACCGGTGCCGTCCCCGCACCGCTTTCGCCCCGCTTGCGTGTCGTCATGCCGCGATGATGCCACGCCCGGGCGCCGGGCCGTCCGGTGCCCGGGGACGCCTGCAGGCCCGGGAACGCCGCGTCCTGAGGCGAACCGGCCGATCCGTGCGGGTCGAGCTGCGGGGTTACATCGGACGCTGTCCGCTTCCGGCCTCCGCGCCCGCCGCGTCCCGGGCGTGTCGCGGCGGACCGGTCGGGGTCCGCGGCCCCGGCGCCGGACCGCCCGGTCACCGCGCGCGGCCGGCCGGCACCCTCGGTTCGGCGTCGTCGGCGCCCGCGGCGGCGAGCGGCTCGGTGTGGATGCGGCCGGCGGTGGTGGACAGGGGGCGCCCGCTGCCGCCCCACCGGGTCTGGATCAGCTCGGCGGCGATGGAGACGGCGGTCTCCTCGGGGGTGCGCGCACCCAGGTCGAGTCCGATGGGCGAGCGCACCCGCGCGAGCCGCTCCTCGCCGACGCCCGCCTCGCGCAGCCGCGCCAGCCGGTCCTCGTGGGTGCGCCGGCTGCCCATCGCCCCGATGTAGCCGGCCGGGGTGCGCAGCGCCGCCTCCAGCACCGGCACGTCGAACTTGGGGTCGTGGGTGAGCACGCAGATGGCGGTGCGCTCGTCGATCTGCGCCTCGATCTCGGAGAGGAAGACGTGCGGCCACTTCACCACCACCTCGTCGGCGCGCGGGAAGCGCTTGGTGGTGGCGAAGACCGGGCGGGCGTCGCACACGGTGACCCGGTAGCCCAGGTAGGCGCCGATTCCGGCGACCGCGGCAGCGAAGTCGATGGCCCCGAAGACCAGCATGCGCGGCGCCGGGGCGAAGGACTGCACGAACACCTCCAGCTCGTCGCCGCGCCGCTGGCCGTCGGCGCCGTAGCGCAGGATTCCGGTGCTGCCCTGGGCCAGCATCCCGCGGGCGTCGTCGTCGACCGCGGCCTCCAGCCTGGTCCCGCCCAGGTCCCCTTCGGCGCGGTCGGGCCAGATGACGCGGCGCGCGCCCAGTCGGCCGGGGCCGCCGGCGACGGTGGCCACGGCGACCGGGCGGTGCGACTCGATGTCGGCGATGACCGCGCCCAGGTGCGGGTGGCGGCCCGGGTCGACCGGTTCCACCAGCACGTGCAGGGTGCCGCCGCAGGTCAGTCCGACAGCGAACGCGTCGTCGTCGCTGACGCCGTAGGTGGCGCGGGCGGGCTCGCCGTCGGCGATGACCTGCTGGGCCAGCTCGTAGACGGCGCCCTCGACGCAGCCGCCGGAGACGCTGCCGGCCACCTCGCCTCCGGCGCCCACGGCCATGGCGGCGCCCGCTTCACGCGGTGCGCTGCGGTAGGTGTCGATGACCGTGGCCAGCGCGAACGTGTCGCCGGAGGCGTACATGTCGGCGACGGCGGTGCGGATGTCACGCACGGGGCCCTCCTCTTCCGCGCCGACCGCCGATCACGGCGGTGGCGAGCTGTTCCAGCGCGTCCAGGCTGTGGCCGGACACGAACTCGTCGATGTGCGGCCAGGCGGCCCGCATCCCCGCTGTCAGGGGCGCGTAGCCGGGCTGGGCCTTGTGCGGGTTCACCCACACCACGCGGTGGGCGAGCCGGGACAGCCGCGCCATCTGGGTACCCAGCAGCGCGGCGTCGCCGCGCTCCCAGCCGTCGGAGGCGATGACCGCCACCGCGCCGCGGGCCGCGCCGCGGCGGCCGTAGAGGTCCAGGAACTCCTTGAGCTCGGTGCCCAGGCGGGTGCCGCCGTTCCAGTCGGGGATCGCCTCGGCGACCGCGGACAGCGCGGCTCCGGGGTCGCGGATGCGCATCTGGGGGGTGAGGCGGGTCAGCCGGGTGCCGACGCTGAAGGCCTCGGTGTGGCGGGGGTGGCCGCGCACCACGACGTGGGCCAAGCGCAGCAGGGCGTCGGCGTAGGGCGACATGGACCCGCTGATGTCGACCAGCAGCACGACCCGGCGCGGCCGGGTGGAGCGGTGGCGGCGCGGCAGTCGGACGGGATCGCCGCCGGTGCGCAGTGCGGCGCGCAGCGTGCGGCGGTGGTCGAGCCGGCCGTGCGCCGCGGGTTCGAGGCGGCGGGTGCGGCGGCGCGGGCGGTCGGCACTGATGCGCGAGACCAGGCGCGCCACCTCGGCGCGCTCCTCGCGGGTGAGGGCGGCGATGTCGGCCGAGCGCAGGACCTCGGTCTCGCCCGCGGCGAGCAGTCCGGCGGTGTCGGCGTCGTCGCCCTCGGCCCCCTCGGGCGGGTTCCACATCGCGGGCGCCGTCACGGTGCGCGTGCGCGCGGACCGGGACGGCTCGGGCCGGGCGCCGCCGAAGTAGTGGGCGAAGCAGGCGTCGTAGCGGGCGAGGTCGGCGCCGCAGGAGCACAGGGTCAGCCGGCCGGCCCAGTAGACGGGTCCGGGCCGGGTCACGTCGAGGGTGTCGACGGCGCGCAGGAAGGCCGCCGCGCGGCCGGTGTCGGCGCCGACCCCCGCCGCGCGTAGGGTGCGGACGAACCCCAGCAGGGTCTCGGTGCTGTCGCGGCCGGCCGGGTCCACGGCCCTCACCCCACCGGCGCCTGGTCGTGCCCGTTGAACAGGGACGCGAGCTTGAGTCGGACGGCCTCGTGGTCCTCGCGGTGCTTGATGAGAGCGCCGAGGCTGCGGGCCGCGGAGTCGGGGTCGAGCTCGCGGGCGCCCAGCGCCACCAGCGCCGCGGTCCAGTCGATGGTCTCGGCCACGCCGGGCGGCTTGACCAGGTCCAGGCCCTCGCCGGAGGGTGCGCGCAGCCGCTGCCCGGCGGAGGCGACCTGGCGGACGAGGCGGTCGGCGGCGTCGGGCAGCCGCCGGCGGATGATGGCCACCTCGCGGTCGAAGCCGGGGTTGGGCATCCAGTGGTAGAGGCATCGGCGCTTGAGCGCGTCGTGGACCTCGCGGGTGCGGTTGGAGGTGAGCACGACGACAGGCGGGGTCTCGGCGCGCACGGTGCCGAGTTCGGGGATGGAGATCGTGAAGTCGGAGAGGAACTCCAGCAGGAACGCCTCGAACTCGTCGTCGGCGCGGTCGATCTCGTCGACCAGCAGCACCCCGGGGCCGGCGGCGCTGGCCTCCAGGGCGCGCAGCAGCGGCCGCGCCAGCAGGAACCGGCGGTCGTAGAGGCCCGACTCCAGCCGCTCGGCGTCGGACCCGCCGCCGGCGGCCTGCGCCGCGCGCAGATGCAGCAGCTGGCGCGGGTAGTCCCAGTCGTAGAGCGCCTGGGCGGCGTCGATGCCCTCGTAGCACTGCAGCCGGATCAGCGGTGCACCCATGACGGCGGCCAGGGCCTTGGCCAGCTCGGTCTTGCCGACTCCGGCGTCGCCTTCGAGGAACAGCGGGCGGCCCATGCGCACGGCGAGGAAGCAGGCGGTGGCCGCGCCGTCGTCGGCGAGGTAGTCGTGCTCGTCGAGCCGGCGGGCGAAGTCCTCTGGCCCGGTCGTCGCGTCGGCGGTCCCCTGTGCGTCAGCCATCGTCGGGGCCTCCCCTCCTCCTACGGCCCAGGCTATGCGGTCGGAAGGCTACGGCGGGAGCGGCGGAGGCGGCAAGAACCGGCGGGGCGCGGCGGACGCCCGCGGGTCAGACGATGCCGGCACCACCGTCGATCTTGTAGCCATCGCAAATGGAAGTCGTTTTCCTTCACGATGGCTACAAGATCAACGGGGTTCGGGGCCGGGCTCCTGCGCCTCGCCCCGGGTGTGCAGGAGGCGCTGGAAATCCTCCAGGGCCTCCCGGGCCCGCGCCCCGTCGTTGCTCTGGATGCCCATGACGCCCAGCGTGGAGCCGTCGGCCAGATCGACGGTGGGCCAGGGCTCGCCCGTCGGCATGCGGGCGTCGATGATCTCGGGCCACTCCAGCACGTGGGTGCGGATGCTGTTGACCACGGTCACGCGGGTCTCGGTGGCCTCCAGGCGGGGGCGGGCGAGAAGGTGCAGGACGCCCGCGCCCACGGCGCCGATGGCGACCAGGCCCACCCGGTCCGACAGCCGCCACTGGTCCGGCAGGACGGCGGCCAGCGCCGTCATCGTCACCACGACGAGCGCGGCCAGCGCGTAGCCGACGATGCGCATATTGCGGGGCCGCCAGGTCACCGGCAGCTCGGGGACCTGATCGCGGTGCGCGTCCTCGTCCACTGTGTAGGTGTCTCCTCGCCTGGATCGTGCTCATCCGGGCCCGGCGCCGAGCGCCGGGCCGCAGCTATCCGGATACCCGCTGGTCGGCCGCGCGCAGGCCGCGCAGGACGGCGGCGGTGTCGACGGCCGCCGTGGCGGCCTCCCAACCCTTGTCCTCGCTGCTGCCGGGCAGTCCCGCGCGCTCGCGGGCCTGCTCTTGGGTATCACAGGTCAGCACGCCGTTGGCGACAGGGGTGGACTCGGCCAGCGCGACCTCGGTCAAGCCCTGGGTCAGCGACTGGCAGACGTAGTCGAAGTGCGGGGTGCCGCCGCGGATCACCGCACCCAGCGCGACCACCGCGTGGTGGGTGCGGGCGAGCTGCTGGGCGACGACGGGGATCTCGATCGCCCCCGCCACACGGACGACGTCGGGCTCCTCGGCACCCCAGTGCGCCAGGGCCTTGCGGGCGCGGTCGAGCATGGGGTCGACGACCTCGGCGTTCCAGCGGGTGGCGACGATGCCCACGCGCAGGCCGGCGGCGTCGACCCGGGACTTCTCAGGACGTCCTGTACCGCTCATCTGGATCGGGTTCCTTCCGGGCTGGTGCGGTGGTGCGGTGGTGCGGTTGCCGCCGCGGCGGTTCGCGGCGGCGGCCGCGGCCCGGGCGGCGCGCAGCGCGGGCCGCGCGCCCCTCAGGTGGCGGCGACGCCGGGCAGGTCGTGGCCCATCCGGTCGCGCTTGGTCTGCAGGTAGCGCAGGTTCTCGGCGGTGACGGCGCTGGGCATCGGGATCCGCTCCGCGACCTCGACGCCGTGCTCGCTCAGGCCTTCCGTCTTCTTGGGGTTGTTGCTCAGCAGGCGCACCGAGCGCACTCCCAGGTCGGCGAGCACCGCCGCGCCGCCGCCGAAGTCGCGGGCGTCGGCGGGCAGGCCCAGTTCCAGGTTCGCGTCGACGGTGTCGGCCCCCGAGTCCTGCAGCCGGTAGGCCCGCAGCTTGTGCAGCAGCCCGATCCCGCGTCCCTCGTGGCCCCGCAGGTAGACGATGACGCCGCGCCCCTCGGCGGCGACGGCGGCCATGGCGGCCTCCAGCTGTGCGCCGCAGTCGCAGCGGTGGGAACCGAACGCGTCGCCCGTCAGGCACTCCGAGTGCAGGCGCACCAGAGGGGAGGGGTCTTCGGCGGGGTCGCCCAGGACCAGGGCGACGTGCTCGGCGCCGTCGGACGTACCCCGGTAGCCGACGGCGCGCCAGTCGCCGTGGTTGTTGGGGATGCGGGTCTCGACCACGCGCTCGACCAGCGGTCCGCTGGAGCCGGGCCCGGGCTGGGCGGAGGTGCCGGCCGCCTCGATGTGGTGGACCAACTGGTCGATGGAGACCAGCCGCAGCCCGTGCTCGTCGGCGAATTCGCGCAGCCGCGGCAGGCGGGCCATGGTGCCGTCGTCCTCGACGACCTCGGCGATGACCGCGGCGGGCCGCATGCCCGCGAGCCGCGCGAGGTCGACCGAGGCCTCGGTGTGGCCGCGGCGGGCGAGGACACCACCGGGACGGTACCGCAGCGGCAGCACGTGGCCCGGCCGGTTGAGGTCGGCGGCCCGGGTGCCGGGGGCGGCGAGCAGGCGGACGGTGCGGGCTCGGTCGGCGGCGGAGATCCCGGTGCTGATCCCGGTGCGCGCGTCGACGGTGACCGTGTAGGCGGTGCGCAGGCCCTCCTGGTTCTCCGACGTCATGAGCGGCAGGTCGAGCCGGTCCAGGTCCTCGCCGAGCATCGGCACGCACAGCAGGCCCGAGGTGTGGCGGACCGTGAAAGCGAGCAGCTCGGGGGTTGCGGACTCGGCGGCGAAGACGATGTCGCCCTCGTTCTCGCGGTCCTCGTCGTCGACCACGATCACCGGCCGCCCGGCGGCGATGTCGCCGATCGCATCGGCGATGTCGTCGAGGAGGCTCGGGCGGGCGCCGGCGGACGGGTCCTGCGGGATGCGGTCGATGTCAGCGGGGGCGGGCTGCTCGGTGGTGGTGCTGGTCATCGCTTCGATAACTCCTCGGCCGTTGCCTGCGGTGCGTATGGCGGCTGCGGGGGCCGCGGGCGGGGCCTCCCCCGGGTGCGGGCGTCCCCCGCCGGCCTGCCCGCCCATCAGGCGCCCGCCTGTGAATTCGGCATCAGGCGCTCGACGTACTTGGCGATGACGTCGGCCTCCAGGTTCACCGGCGCGCCGATGCCCTTGGAGCCCAGCGTGGTGAGGTCGAGCGTGGTGGGGATGAGGCTGACGGTGAAGCTGTCGGCGCCGACCGAGGCCACGGTCAGACTCACGCCGTCGACGGTGATCGAGCCCTTGTCGACGACGTAGCGCGCCAGGCCGGACGGCAGCGAAAAGCGGACGGTCTCCCAGCGGGAGCCCGTGACGCGCTCGACGACCTCGGCCCTGGCATCGACGTGGCCTTGGACGATGTGGCCGCCCAAGCGGTCGGACACCTTCGCGGCGCGTTCCAGGTTGACTGGGGACCCCGCGGTGAGCGCGCCGAGGCTGGAGCGGTCCAGGGTCTCCTTCATCACGTCGGCGCCGAAGCTGTCGCCGGAGACGGCGGTGGCGGTGAGGCAGACCCCGTTGACGGCGACCGAGTCGCCATGCCGGGTGTCGGCGGTCACGACGGGGCCGCGCACGGTCAGCCGTACGGCGTCGCCCTCGAATTCGCCCGCCTGCTCGATCCCGGTGATCTCACCGAGCTCCTCGACGATTCCGGTGAACACGTCCCATCCATCCCCTTACCCGGATCAGGCTCCGGGGATGGCGTGCGGGCGGTCGCACCGCCCTGGAAGGACCGGAAGGAGGATGCGGGCGGGGGCCCGCGGCTCGACCGATCCCACGCGTACTGCCTCCCATCCGGACTTTCACCGTCGGTACCGGAGTTCCACCGGTTCAACCGGCCGATGGCATCGGCCGGGTCGCGGACTGTCACCGCCGGTTCGGACTTTCACCGACCCCGGAGCACGCGTTGGTTCAACGTTTCTGGCAACAGTGTGCCATGCCGCGTCATTCCCGATCGGCAGCGGGGCCGTCCGGCGGCGCGTCGGCGTGCCCGGCGCCCGCGGCGCGGCCCACACCGCCGGGACGCCCGGCCAGGCCCATGCGCAGGAACAGCTCCGGCGCGCCCAGCGCCGACCAGGCGCCCAGCACCGCGAAGACCAGGTACTCGCGCAGCAGCCCCGCACTGCCCGCGGCACCGGGGACGGCGACGTCGGCCACTGCGAGGATCAGGACCGTCCCGGAGATCCCGACCACATAGCGCGCCGCGCGCGAGACCGCCGAGCCCGCCGCGCTGTACCAGCCGCGCACGGCCAGCGCCGACAGCCCGAGCACGCCGCCGAAGAGGCCGCCGGCGACCCCCGCGGTGTGCTCCAGCGAGGCGTCGCCGATCCCGGGCGGAACCGAGCCGGTCCACTCCTCGGGCGGGGTCCAGTCGGCGTGGAACAGCGCCTGCCACCCGGCGGCGGCCAGCAGCGGGGCCAGCGAGGCGGCGAGCGCGAGGCCCGTCTGCGCAGGCAGGCCCAGCCGCCGCCAGCGCGCCAGCAGCGCGTCCTCGTAGCGCAGTGCGGCCCACAGGGCAGCCGCGCCCAGCAGCCAGCCGGCCAGCACGTCGGTGACGAAGTGCGCGCCGAGGTAGATCCGCGTCAGACCGACCGCCGCGACGATCGCGGCGGCCGCCCACCACGCCCCCCTCCGGCGAAGGCGCAGTGCTCCGTATCCCCAGAGCACCAGGGACGTCGCGGCGTGGGCGGAGGGCGCGCCGAAGGTGGTCTCGCCGGCCAGCGGGCGCACGGAGAGGTGGAACCAGGAGGGCCGCGCACCGTGCAGGGCGATCTTGAGCAGGTCGGCGACCAGAGCGGCGCCGGCGGCGATCAGGTAGAGGCGCGCGCCCACCGCCGGGTGCAGGCTCCAGAACACCAGGGGCACGAGCACCAGCAGCAGCGCCTGGGAGCCGAGGAGGGTCACGGCCTCCATGGGCGCCTCAAGCCACCGGCCCCAGCTCTGGATCCACTCGACCACGACGATCTCGACGTCCCACACCGCGTCCATGCACACCTCGCGTATCGCGACCACCGGCCGCCCTTGGCGGCCGGGCCTGGAGCGCGCCCCACCGATGCTCTCCTACACCGGATTCCAGACCTCGGATTATCGGGTTCCTTCGGATGAGAGGGGATCGTAGACGCCTGCGCGCCGATCCTCCAAGCCGCCCGGCTACCCGGCGGCCTTCTGCGCCCGCGCGCGCAGCGCCCGGACCGCGGCGGCGGGGTCGTCGGCCTTGTACACCGACGAGCCCGCGACGAACACGTCGGCTCCGGCCTCCGCCGCCCGCTCGACGGTCTCGTCGGTGATGCCGCCGTCCACCTGCAGCCAGACCGAGCCCCCGCCGGCCGCGATCAGCTCGCGGGCACGGCGGATCTTCGGCAGCACCAGGTCGAGGAACGCCTGGCCGCCGAACCCGGGTTCGACGGTCATCATCAGCAGCATGTCGACCTCGGGCAGCAGGTCGGCATAGGACTCCAGGGCGGTGCCGGGGTTCAGCGCCAGCCCGGCCCGCGCGCCCTGCCCGCGGATCTCCCGCAGGGTCCGCACCGGCGAGCGCGCCGCCTCGGCGTGCACGGTGACGCTGCCGGCTCCGGCCTCGGCGTAGGCGGGCGCCCAGCGGTCGGGGTCTTCGATCATCAGGTGGCAGTCCATCGGCACGTGCACGGACGTGAGCAGCGACTCCACGACCGGGAGGCCCAGGGTCAGGTTGGGCACGAAATGGTTGTCCATCACGTCGACGTGCAGCCAGTCGGCCGTACCGGAGACCGCCGCCGCCTCGTCGGCCAGGTGCGCGAAGTCGGCGGACAGAATGCTGGGTGAGATTTGGATTGCCACGCGCCCGAGTCTATTAGCGGATCGGTGCAGGTCCCGCGCCGCCCGGCGCTGTGTGCGGTGCCCGCGGGGCCGCCTCAGCGCTTGCGCAGCAGGGCCAGGAACATGGCGTCGGTGCCGTGGCGGTGCGGCCAGAACTGGACGTAGCGCCCGTCGGGCCCGGCCGCGACGTCGGGGACCTCGCCGAGGTGGTCGGCGGCGCGCAGCGGCTCGGCGTCGGAGCGTTCGGCCAGGACCCCTTCGACGACGCCGCGCGTCTCGGCCAGGTGCGGCGAGCAGGTCACGTAGGCGACCACGCCGCCGGGGCGCGCGGCGTCCAGCGCGCGGGACAGCAGGCCGCGCTGCAGCGGCTCCAGGTTCGCGGCGGTCTCGGGCGTGCGCCGCCAGCGCGCCTCCGGGCGCCGGCGCAGCGCGCCCAGACCGGTGCAGGGCGCGTCGACCAGCACGCGGTCGAAGGCGCCGTCGCGCCAGGCCGGGCGCGTGGAGTCGGCCACCACGGTGCGGCCCGCGTCGCGCGGCGAGCGTTCCACCGCTGCGGCGACCAGGCCCGCCCGGGCGGGCTGGACCTCGGCGGCCAGCAGGCGGGCGTCCCGCCTGCCCGCAAGCCCGGCCAGCAGGGCGGCCTTGCCGCCGGGTCCGGCGCAGGCGTCCAGCCAGCGGGAGTCGGCGCCGTCGAGCCCGACGCGGGTCAGCGCGAGCGCGACGAGCTGGCTGGCCTCGTCCTGCACCGCGGCGCGGCGCTGGCGGACCTCGCGCAGCTGCGCGGGATCGCCCTCGGGCAGGTAGGCGCCGTAGGGCGAGTACTGCGCGGGCGCGGCGCCGCCGCCGACCAGGTCCTCGACCGCGGCACGTCCGGGCTTGGCGACCAGTGTCACCCCCGGCCGCTCGTTGTGCGCGGCGAGCAGGCGCTCGGTCTCGGCCAAGGGCCCGCCCGCCTCCGCCTCGGCGCCGGAGGCGCCGCCCCGGGCGTCCTCGCCCAGGGCGGCGGCGAGGGCTTCCACGATCCAGCGCGGGTGGCTGTGGACCACGCTGAGGTGGCCGACGGGGTCGGCCGCGCGGTCGGGGGCCACGATCGCGGTCCAGTCGTCGAGGCCGCGGCGGCCCACCTTGCGCAGCACCGCGTTGGCGAACCGGCCGCGGTGGTGGCCGACCACCCGGCGGGCCAGGTCGACGGTCGCGCTGACGGCGGCGTGCGGCGGAATGGCAGTGGAGAGCAGCTGGTGGGCGCCCAGCCGCAGGACGGGCAGCACCTCGCTGTCGACCGAGCGGAGCGAGCGGTCGATGCAGGCGTCCAGGATCGCGTCGTAGGTGCCCTGGCGGCGCAGGGCGCCGTAGGTGAGCTCCGTGGCGAGAGCGGCGTCGCGCCCGTGGAGGCCGCGCTCGCGCAGCATGGAGGGAAGCAGCAGGTTGGCGTAGGCGTCGCGGTCCTGCACCGCCCGCAGCACGTCGTAGGCGGTCCGCCGCGCCGGGTCCTTCGGAGCGGGCGGCGCGGTCTTGCCGCCCTTTTCGCCACTCCCCCCGTTCGTGCGGGGCGAGGAGCGGTGGGACGGACGGGAACGGTCACTCACAGGGAACTCTGCCTTCAGCCTCACCAGGGGGTCTGCACTCGGCCCGCGCGCCGATCCCCCTGGCCACGGGCGCAGGGGCCGGTTGTGGGCTCGGGAGCGGGGAGCGGGCCGCCCTGTCGAGGATACTCACTCTGCGTACCCGATGCCCCCCTGCGCCCGGGATGGGGCGGTCCGGCGGCCGGTACGCGGCCTCAGCCGGCGCCCAGGACGTCGGCCTCCGCCGGGCGCACGCCGCGGGCCCAGTCGACGGCGGGCATGCGCCGCTTGCCCTGGGGCTGGACCTCGCCCAGTTCCACCGGGTGCGTGGCGGTGCCGGCGAAGACGCGGTCCCTGGTGAGGCCGATGCGGCCGGGCGGCAGTGCGTCGGCGCCGGTGACCGGTCGGACCGGCCCGAGCTTCAGGCGCTCGCCGCGGAAGGTCGTCCACGCGCCGGGGGCCGGTGTGCACGCCCGGATGAGGCGGTCGACCCGCATCGCCGGCGCGGTGAAGTCGACCTCGGCGTCGGCGGGGGCGAGCTTCGGTGCGAAGGAGACGCCGTCTCCGCTCTGCGGGCGCGGCGCCAGCTCGCCGGACTCGATGCCGTCCAGGGTGCGCAGCAGCAGACCGGCCCCCGACTCGGCGAGACGGGTGAGCAGGTCGCCGCTGGTGTCGTGCGGGCCGATGGGTTCGACGACCGTGCCGAAGACCGGGCCGGAGTCGAGGTCGGGTTCGATGCGGAACGTCGCCGCCCCGGTGAGGTCGTCGCCGTGCAGCACCGCGTGCTGCACCGGCGCGGCGCCGCGCCACTGGGGCAGCAGCGAGAAGTGCAGGTTCACCCAGCCGCGGGCCGGGACGTCCAGGGCGTCCTGGCGCAGCAGCGCGCCGTAGGCCACCACCGGGCAGCAGTCGGGGGCGATCTCCCGCAGCCGGCCGAGGAACTCCGGGTCGCTCGCCTTCTCCGGCTTGAGCACCTCGACGCCGGCGTCCTCGGCGACCTGGGCGACCGGGCTCGGCGCAAGGCGCCGCCCCCGCCCCGAGCGGGCGTCGGGCCGGGTCGCCACCGCCGCCACGTCGTGGTGGGAGCTCAGCAGCGTCGTGAGCGAGGGCACCGCCGCTTCAGGAGTTCCCGCGAAGACCAGTTTCATACGCCGCTCTTTCTCACCTGTTCTCGTCCTGCGCAGCACCTTGTCTATCAGTCCGCCCGCCGGTGCGGACGCCGATCACCCGGTCGGGGCCGCGTCGGCGCAGCGCGGCGGGGGTGTCGGCGGGCTCTGGTAGACCTGTTGTCCGATGACTCCGCCGCCCGACCCCGACGAGGGGACGCTGTTCGACGTGCCCCGCTCCGCCGCGGGGGCCGCAGGGGTGCCGCCGCCGGAGGGGCGGGGCGCGGCGGAGTCCGCGGATGCGGCCGGCAGCGAGGGCAGCACCGGGAACGCGGGCAGGGGCGCTGCCGGGGGCGGCGCGAAGCCCGCCCGGGGCGCCAAGCGCCCCGAGCCGCGACGCCCGGCCGATTGCGACCCGGTCGCCCGCGTCGCGGTCGACACCCCGCTCCCCCACCTCGACCGGCTCTTCGACTACCGGGTCCCCGAGAGCATGGACGCCGACGCCGTTCCGGGATGCCGGGTCCGGGTCAGATTCAACGGGCAACTGCTCACCGGCTTCCTGGTCGAGCGCCGGGCCGAGTCCGACTTCCAGGGCCGGCTGGCCTACCTGCACCAGGTGGTCTCGCCCGAACCGGTCCTCACCCCCGAGATCGCCGGTCTGGCCCGCGCGGTCGCCGACCGCTACGCGGGCACCTTCAGCGACGTGCTCCGGCTGGCCGTGCCGCCGCGGCACGCCCGGGTCGAGAAGGAGGAGGCGCGGGCGGCCGCCGAAGCCGCGGAGAGCGGTGCGGAGACCGCGGAGGGCGCCGACGAGCCCGGACCCGGGTCCGGCACCGCGGCCGCGCCGGACGAGGGGGCCGACGGCTCCCCGGACGGTGCGTGCACCGGGTCGCCGACCCGGGACTCGCAGGAGGCACCGGCCGACTCCGCGCCGGAGCAGGCCGGCCCCGCGGCCGCGCCCGGCGCCGCCGGACCGGACGGCGGCGCCGACAGCACGCTTCCCGGCCCCGAGCCCGGCCCCTGGGCCGCCTACACCGCCGGCCGCTCCTTCCTGACCGCGCTGCGCTCGGGCGCGGCGCCGCGCGCGGTGTGGGGCGCGCTTCCGGGCCCCGACTGGGCCGAGGCGATCGCCGTCGCGGCCGCCACCGCCGACGCCGCGGGCCGGGGCGCGGTCGTGGTCGTGCCCGACGGCCGCGACGTCGAGGCCGTCGACGCCGCCCTGAACCGGCGGTTGGGCGAGGGCCGCCACGTCGCGCTGACGGCCGGTCTCGGCCCCGCTGAGCGCTACCGCCGGTGGCTGGCGGCGCTGCGCGGCCGCGTCCGCGTGGTCGTCGGAACCCGCGCCGCCGCGTTCGCGCCGGTACACGACCTGGGGCTGGTCGTGCTGTGGGACGACGGCGACGACGTCCACGCCGAGCCGCACGCGCCGTATCCGCACCCGCGCACGGTGCTGACCATGCGTGCGCACCGGGCGCAGGCGGCGGCGCTGGTCGGCGGCTTCACCCGCACCACCGAGGGCGCCCAGCTCGTCGAGTCCGGGTGGGCGCACCCCCTGGCGGCCGACCGCGCGACGGTGCGCGAGCGCGCGCCGCGCGTGCAGGCCTCGGGCGACGACAGCGAGCTGGCCCGCGACGAAGCCGCCCGCACCGCCCGCATCCCCAGTCTCGCGCTGCGCGTGGCGCGCGAGGCCGCCACCGACGGTCCGGTGCTCGTCCAGGTGCCGCGCCGGGGCTACCTGGCCTCGCTCGCCTGCGGTTCCTGCCGGGCGCCCGCGCGCTGCGGCTCCTGCCAGGGCCCGCTGGCGGTGCGCGGTGCGCACGCGATGCCCTACTGCCGCTGGTGCGGCCGGATCGCGGGCGAGTGGACCTGCGCGTCCTGCGGCGCTTCCCGGATGCGTGCGGGCGTGGTCGGTGCGCGCCGGACCGCCGAGGAGCTGGGGCGGGCGTTTCCCGCCCTGACGGTGCGCACCTCGGGGCGGGAGGGAGTGCTCTCCGGCGTCGGCGGGCGCCCCGCGCTCGTGGTGGCCACCCCCGGGGCCGAGCCCGCAGCCGAGGGCGGCTATGCGGCGGCCGTGCTGCTGGACGGCTGGGCGCTGCTGGGCCGCGCCGACCTGCGCGCCTCCGAGGAGGCGCTGCGCCGCTGGTGCAACGCCGCGGCCCTGGTGCGCCCGGCGGCCGAGGGCGGCCGGGTGGTGGTCGTCGCCGACGCCCAGGTGTCGGCCACCCAGGCGCTGGTGCGCTGGGACCCGGGCGGATTCGCCGAGCGCGAGCTGGCCGAGCGCCGCGAGCTCGGGTTCCCTCCGGCGGTCACGATGGCCTCGGTCACCGGCGGACCAGCACACGTGCGCGAAATACTGGACCAGGTCGAGCCGCCCGCGTCCGCGGAGCTGCTGGGGCCGGTGACCGTGGGCGGCGCCGGGGCGGAGGCCGGCGACTCCGCCGACGAGCGCGCCCTGCTGCGCGTACCCCGCTCCGACACCCTCGCGCTGGCCGCGTCCCTCAAGGCCGCCGCCTCGGCCCGCAGCGCCCGCAAAGACGAGCACCTCGCCCAGGTCCGAATGGACCCGCTCGATGTGGTGTAGGCGATCCGCGGCCGACGCGGATTCCGCAGCGCCGACCGAGGCGGAGGCGGATTCCGCGAATGCGCGCCCGTCCGGCCTCCGAGTCGGTGGAGTTCGGGAAATCAGCGCCGGAACCGGGGCACGCGCTGAATACTTGGTTCCATGCGATCGGGGAGGCATCATGGTTGTCATGAGCATCGAGGAAGCGGATCCTCAACAGCATCCGCTGACGGTGGAGGACCTGGAACGAACACCGGACGACGGTCGGCGCTACGAACTGGCCGAAGGGCGGCTTGAGGTGTCGCCCGCTCCGACGTTCTTTCACACGCTCATCAACGACCGGTTGAGTTTCGCCTTGAACAGCCAGGCTCCCAGAGGTTTCACGATGGTCAGCGGGGCGGGCATCAATTTCAACGCCGACCGCACACATCATCGAGTTCCCGACCTATCGGTCATCGCGTCCACAGCACGGGAATCCCCGTATCTCACGCGGGCTCCCCTACTGGCTGTGGAGATCGTCTCGAAGTCGAGCGTGTTCCACGACCACCACACCAAGCGCATCGAATACGCCAAATTCGGTATCGAATCCTACTGGATCATCAGCCCGGACGTAGAGGAGCCGGGGATCCTTGAGCTCCGCCTTGAGGACGGCCAGTACCGCGACGCTTCGCAAGCCTTCGGAAGCGACCTTTTCACGACCGACGCTCCGTTCCCGGTCTCTCTGGTTCCGTACTGGCTTGTGGCCGACAGCGACGCCTGGCGCGAAGAGATCAGCGGCAACGACACGCCCGACGTGGACTAAGGGGGCGCGCTGCCGAACCGTGCGGGCGGCTCATCCGCACGGGGACAGGCGCCGGCATGCGCCGGGCCCGGTCCGCGGGTGCGCCTCACAGGGCGTCGTCCCGGTGGGCCGGGTGGGAGCGGTAGAGGTCGCGCAGCAGGGCGATCTCGGCGTGGTGGTGGATGACCTCGCGGTTGACGTGCAGGGCAAGGGCCGCGAACGGGCGCTGCGACCACTCCGCGGGTTCCGCGGCTCCCACCGGGGCCGCGAAGTCGGCCCCGCTCAGCTTGCGCACCTCGTCGCGCCAGCGCCGGTGGGCGCGCTCCAGCCGGTCGAGGGCATGGTCGGCGCCGCCCGGCCACACCGGCTCCTCCGGCGGCACGGCGCTTCCGCCGAAGTGGCGGTCGATGCGCGCCTCCAGCACCACCACGATGACGTGGCTGAGCCGCCAGGCGATGGTGGTGACCGGGGGAGGGTCCGGTTCGGGCCGGGCGAAGTCGAGCCCGAATCCGCCGTCCGGACGCGGCCGCACCGACCAGCAGCCCTCGACCGGCTCCCAGAAGTACTCGTCGTCGTCGAGCCCCTGCAGGCGGGGCCACATGGTGCGGGCCCAGTGGGACTCCAACTGGCCGAGGATCTCCGCACCCCACTCCGGCGCCGTCATGGCCGCCCCCTTCCGTGCCGCTCCGCCGATCCGCCGTGCCGGCGCTCCGCCGTACCCCCGGTGCCGTTCCCGCGCTGCGCGCCTCCCGCGGTCCTCTCGGACGGACGGCGTACTCAGCAGCGGCGGCCCAGCCCGGCGAGGAAGCCGGTGGGCTCACCGCTGACCTCCTCATCGGGATAGGGCCACCAGGCCATGTCCGCGAGTCCGGGCTCGACGAGGGCGAAGGGCCCGAACGCCGACGCCGCGATCTCCCGGGAGTGCGGGTCGCGCGCGTCGGGCACGGGCTGGGCGATCGCGACGTGCCCGCCGCGACCCATGCGCGCGTGCAGCGAGCGGACCAGGTCGTGGACGAGGACGCCGTCGCGCCGCAGCGCGGTCGTGTCGGTGACGAGGACGCCGACCGGCTCGTCGAAGTCGACGATGCCGCCCCCGGCGATGCGCTCCGTCAGCGCACCGGGGTCCATGCGCTCCACGGCGACCACGACCGCCGCGGTGTCGTCGGCGCCCGCGCGCCCGGCGCGCAGCGTGGCGCTGGACTCGGCGTCGACGTAGACGAGCCGGGAACCGGGCGCGTACTCGCGCGCAGCGCGGCCGATGCCCTCGTCCACCGGCAGGCGCGATCCCAGGTCGACGAACTGGCGGACGCCGGCGTCGGCGGCCAGATAGCCCACGGCCCGGCGCAGGAACCCGCGCCGGGCCTCGATCAGGGTGCCGCCGACCTGCGCCGGCACGCGGCCGTGCGCGCTCGCGGCGGCAGAGTATGCGGCTTCGCCGGCCCCCTCCGGCCACCCGCCGGCGCCGGAGTCTCCCCGTCCCCGTCGCTCGGCCATGTCCACTACGCGCTGGTCGGGGACCTCGGCCGCGGGCCGCTCGTCGTCGGTGTGCACCGCTCGCCGGTGGTCAGTCACGGTCGCGCTCCCCGGGCCGTCGGCCGGTGCCGCGGGCGCCCGGCGCCGCTGCGGGCGCGTGGTTCGCGCGGCCCGCGGGGTCCGGGACGGTGGCCGGTCGCCGCCGCACCTTCAGTTAGCGCCCGATGTTACCGGTTGTGAGGCAGATCATTCACCCGCGGAGAACTTCACGGTTCTTTTCCCGGACGCCCCCCTGGCGCTCCGGGCCCTGAGCGCCCGCTCTCAGCGGCGCACCCCGCCGCGCCCGGGCCCCGATTGACACGCCGCGGCGCCGGTCGGGAATACTGTGAAGCGCCTGCCCTCCCGCCGAGGGCGCCCGGCTTCCCCCGGCCGCCCGTCAGGCGTGAGACTCCAGCACACCGGGAGATCCGCATGTCCAAGGGGCATGCGGCGCGTAGCGCCGCCGCCGACGGGCGGCGGCGGGTCACGGGAGGGGGCGCTGTGCGCGCGAACGACGGCATCCGGCCGCTGCTGGAGGATCCGGGGATCATCCTCGTCTCCGGCTATGCCCGGCTGCCCGACACCGTGGCGAGCCATTCCCAGTACGAGCGGCTGGGCGTCGTGCTCGCGGTCGACGTGGCCGACGGCAGGATCGTCGCCGCCGACACCACCCTGCTCACCGACCTGGCAAAGGAGTTCTTCCGCGCGCTCGTCGAAGGCCTGTCGGTGACCCGGGACATGACCGAGATCGTGGACCGCGTGCAGCGCCGCTACGCCGGGCAGTCCGGCGGGGCGCTGGCCACCGCGCTGCGCCGCTGCCTGGAGGCCTTCCATCAGCGGTGCGCGGCCGAGCCGACGCAGGACCCGGCCGCGAGCGGGCCGGCGTGACCGGCCAGGCGCGCTCCGACCGGCAGGTGGGGCACAGCCCCTCCCCCGCGTCCGAAGAGGGCTTCGGCACGCCCGGCCGCCCGCTGGAGGGCGTGCGGGTGGCGGACCTGTCCCGCGTGCTGGCCGGCCCCTACGCGACGATGCTGCTGGCGGACATGGGCGCCGACGTGGTCAAGATCGAGCACCCCGGCCGCGGCGACGACACGCGCGCGTGGGGTCCGCCGTGGGCCGGCGGCGAGGCGAGCTACTTCCTCGCGGTCAACCGGAACAAGCGCAGCCTGGCCGTGGACCTGAAGGATCCCGAAGGGCTCGCCGCGGTGCAGGAGGTCTGCGCGGGCGCCGACGTCGTCATGCAGAACTTCCGCCCCGGCGTGGTCGACCGCCTGGGACTGGGCTACGCCGAGGTGAGCGCGCGCAACCCCGCCGTCGTCTACTGCTCGATCAGCGGCTTCGGGCCGGAGCACGCGCCGGCCGAGCGGCCCGGCTTCGACCTCATCGTGCAGGCCGAGAGCGGGTTCATGGCCGCCACCGGCGAACCCGGCGGCCCGCCGACCAAGGCCGGGGTGGCCATCACCGACGTGCTCACCGGCCTCAACGCCGCGGTTGCCGTCCTGGGCGCCCTGGTGCGCTCGCGCGCCACCGGCCGCGGCGAGCACGTCAGCGCCTCCCTGGTCAACTCGGCCTTGTCGGGACTGGCCAACGTCACCCAGCAGGCGCTGGTCACGGGGACCGAGCCCGCGCGGGTGGGCAACACCCACGGCTCCATCGTGCCGTACCAGGCGTTCGCCACCGCCGACGCCGACATCGTCGTCGCCGCCGGAAACGACGCGCTCTATGGGCGGCTGTGCTCGGTGCTGGGCCGCAGCGACCTCGCCGCCGACCCGCGGTTCGCCACCAACCCCGACCGGGTGGCCCACCGCGCGGAGTTGGTGGCCGAGATCTCGGGCGAGCTGCGCACCCGGCCGGCCGCCGAGTGGCTTGAGGCGCTGCTGGCGGCCGGAGTCCCGGTCGGGCGGGTCCGCGGCGTGCTCGACGCCGTCGGGAACGCCCAGCTGGCCGGCGACGACGTGCTGCTGCACGCCGAGCACCCCGCGGCGGGACCGCTGGACCTGGTGCGCGCCGGGTTCCGGTTGGACTCGGCCGCCGGCGAGAGCACCGCCGCCCCTCCGCCGCTGCTGGGCGAGCACTCCGCGCGGGTGCTGGCCGAGACAGGCCTGCCCGCCGACCGCGTCGCCCGGCTGATCGATCGGGGCGCCGTCCTCCAGGCCCGGCGCGAGGACGCCGGCGCCGGTGGAGCGCCGCCGACCGGCTGACCGCCCGGCGCCCCCCGGCACGAGCACCGCCCCGTCCCGCGCCGCCGGCTCCGCAGCACGACCCGCCCGCCACGTGAAGGAGGCACCGCCCAGATGAGCGACCAGCACCGCCCTCAGGCGCCCGACCCGCAGGACTTCCTCGCGCTCGACGCGACGCTGTCGGCGGAGGAGGCCGACATCCGCGACGCTGTCCGCACCTTCGCGAACCGGGAACTGCTTCCGCACGTCGCCGACTGGTACGAGGCAGGCACGCTGCCCGACCCGCGCGGGCTGGCCCGGGCCTTCGGCGAGCTGGGCGTGCTGGGCATGCACCTGGAGGGCTACGGGTGCGCGGGTGCGGGGGCGGTCTCATATGGCCTGGCCTGCCGCGAGCTGGAAGCGGTCGACTCCGGGCTGCGCAGCTTCGTGTCGGTGCAGGGGTCGCTGGCCATGTACGCCCTCCACCGGTTCGGCTCGGCGGAGCAGAAGCAGGAGTGGCTGCCGCGGATGGCGGCAGGCCAGGCGATCGGCTGCTTCGGGCTGACCGAGCCCGACTCGGGCAGCGACCCGGGGTCGATGCGCACCCGCGCCCGGCGGGACGGCGCGGACTGGGTGCTGGACGGCACCAAGATGTGGATCACCAACGGCTCGGTCGCCGACGTGGCGATCGTGTGGGCCGCCACCGACGAGGGCGTCCGCGGGTTCGCGGTGCCCGCCGACACCCCCGGATTCACCGCCAACACGCTGCACCGCAAGCTGTCCCTGCGCGCCTCGATCACCTCCGAGCTCGTCCTGGACGGGGTGCGGCTGCCCGGGGACGCGCTGCTGCCCGGCTCGGCGGGCCTGGGCTCGCCGCTGTCCTGCCTCAACGAGGCCCGGTACGGCATCGTGTGGGGCGCGGCCGGCGCAGCGCGCGCCTGCTACGCCGCGGCGCTGGACTACGCCGGCACGCGCGAGCAGTTCGGCGGGCCCATCGCCGGCTTCCAGCTGACCCAGCGCAAGCTCGCCGACATGGTGCTGGACGTGAACCAGGCGGGGCTGACCGCGATGCGCATCGGCCGGCTCAAGGAGGAGGGCGCCTGCCATCGCAACCACATCAGCCTGGGCAAGTTCGGCAACGTGGCCGCCGCCCAGCGGGTGGCGCGCACCGCGCGCTCGCTGCACGGCGCCAACGGCATCACCCTGGAGTATCCGGTCATGCGGCACATGGCCAATCTGGAGACGGTGGCCACCTACGAGGGCACCGAGGAGATCCACGCGCTGAGCATCGGCCAGGCGGTGACGGGCGTCTCGGCGTTCCGGTGAGGCGCCGCAGGGTGCGGGCGCTCCGCGGAACCACCAGAATGGGGGGCAACCGAGCAAGGGAGACGTCGATGCCAGACCAGGCCGGCCGCTTTCCCCGTACACGGCTGCGGCGCACCGCCAACGCCGTCATCGCGGGCTTCATCACCTACGGCATCAGCCCCGGCGAGATGCGGCTGCTGACCACGCGCGGCAGCAAGTCGGGGTTCCTGCGGACGACACCCGTCAGCCTGGTGGAGAACGAGCAGGGAAGGTTCCTCGTCGGCGCGTACGGCGAGACGGGCTGGGTGCGCAACATCCGCCGCGACGGCTTCGCCACGCTGCGCCGCGGCGGGTGGATCGAACTGATCAGCGTCGAGCAGACCGGACCGGAGCGCGCGGCGCGCGTGCTCAAGGAGTACCTGGACCACCCGCGCGCCGCGGTGGTGGCCGGACAGTTCACCGCCGCACCGGACTCCCCGGTCGAGGCGTTCGGGCAGGAGGTCGGCTCCCACCCCGTCTTCGAGATCGTCCGCAGTACCACCGTGCGCCTGTAGCCCCGCGGGGGTGTACAACCAAAGCCGCACACCGGCCGGGCATCCGGGAGGATGTGCCGGAGGATCCGTTCGGCCAGGCTGAACGTCCGGGCGGGGCCGCGAGCCCCCGCCCGGACCCATCCGCGGCCTGTGAACGGAGCATTCGGCGATGGACACCCCCTCCGCGGCGGCCGGCCGCACCCGTCCCGAACCGGACGCGCCCCGGGCGCGGCTGCCGCTGCTGGACGTGCTGCGCGGCACGGCCATCCTCGGCACGCTGGCGACCAACATCTGGATCTTCACCGCACCCGGTGCCGAGATGGGCCTGCTGAGCGGATCGGCGCAGCTGGTGGACGTGCCCGGGCTGCTGTCGGACCCCTCGCTCGCGGCCGCGGCGGAGGCGCTGATGCGCTTCGCCGCCAACGGCAAGTCCTACGCGCTGCTGACCCTGCTGTTCGGTGCCGGGCTCGCGGTGCAGTTCGGCTCCGCCGCCCGGCGGGGCCGGCGCTGGCCGGGCCGCTTCACGTGGCGCGCGCTGTTCCTCTTCGCCGAGGGCACCGTGCACTTCGCCCTGGTGTTCGCCTGGGACGTGCTGATGGGCTACGCGGTGGCCTCGCTGCTGGTCGCGTGGCTGCTGACGCGCTCGCGGCGCGTCCGCACGGCGGCGATGTGGTGCGCCGGAGCGTTCCACATCGCCGTGATGGGGCTGCTGACCCTGGCGCTGGCGGCGGTGCAGGGCGCCGCCGGGTCGGGCCCCTCCCCGGAGGCCGTCCGCCTCTACGCCGAGGGAGGCTACGCCGACCAGGTGGCGGCGCGCCTGCAGAACGCGGCGGTGCTGCGGCTGGAGCCGGTGCTCGCATTCGCGATGATGGTGTTCCTGCTCCTGGTGGGCGTGCGGTTGCTGCGGGCCGGCGCGTTCGACCCGGGCCCTGCGGGTGCGGCCCTGCGATGGCGGCTGCTGACGTGGGGCCTGGGCGCGGGCGTCCCGCTCAACGCGGCCACGACCCTGGTCGGCGACGCGTTCTTCCTCGACCGGTACGTGGCCGCCCCGGTCGTGGCCTTGGGCCTGGTGGGGCTGATCGGCACGCTGCTGGACCGGTTCGGCGGCCGGGCCCGCCCCGGCCCGGTGGCCGGGCCGCTGGCGTGCCTGGGA
Organism: Streptomonospora wellingtoniae; assembly: GCF_031845375.1. Classification (NCBI taxonomy): domain Bacteria; kingdom Bacillati; phylum Actinomycetota; class Actinomycetes; order Streptosporangiales; family Nocardiopsidaceae; genus Streptomonospora; species Streptomonospora wellingtoniae. Next base: position 307,006 of record NZ_JAVREK010000002.1, on the reverse strand, counting down.
CGGACGGCGATGTCGGGCTATGTGCTGCAGAACGTACTGGCGATGCTCCTGTGCTACGGGTTCGGGCTGGGGCTGGCGTCGCGCCTCTGGGGGTCGGGACCGTGGTGGGTGATCGGCCTGTGGGCGGGCATCAGCCTGGTCTTGCTGGCGGGGTCGGTGCTGTGGCTGCGCCGCTTCGACCGGGGACCGCTGGAGGCCCTGCAGAAGGCGGTGCTGGACCGGATACCCGAACGGGAGCGGGCGGCGGCCGCGCGGGTCAGCCGGTGAACAGGCGCGCCGCCGTGCTGCTGACGCGCAGGACCGCGTAGCCGAGGAGGACCGCCACCACCGCCCACGAGGCCACGAGCAGCGGGAGCGAACTCCGGGAGGCGCCGTCGCCGGTCCCCGGCGCGGATCCGCCCGGCTCGGCTCCCGCAGCGGCGGCATCCGCGGGTACGGCCTGCGCGGGTACGGCCTGCGCGGGCTCCTTTGCGGCGGGCTCGAAGAAGCCCGCGCTCACGCGGCGGATCAGCAGGTTGGCGGCGAACCCCACGACCAGTAGCCCCACCATCGTGAACAGCGGCGCCTGATAGGCGTCCCGGGTGAGGGTGCCGGGCTCGCCCTGGGCGTCGAGGAACGCGTTGATGATCAGCGGCCCGGCGATGCCCGCCGCGGACCACGCGGTCAGCAGCCGGCCGTGGATGGCGCCGACCTCGTAGGTGCCGAAGAGGTCGCGGAGGTAGGCGGGCACCGTGGCGAACCCGCCGCCGTAGAAGGAGATGATGATGCCCGCCGTGGCGACGAAGACGATGGTCGAGGTGCCGCCGACGGTGGCCATGAGGATGTAGAGGATCGCGCCCACGCCCAGGTAGAAGGCATAGATGGGCTTGCGCCCGACGATGTCGGAGGTCGAGGACCACACGAACCGGCCGGCCATGTTGAACAGGGACAGCACTCCCACGAAGCCGCCGGCGGCGGCCGCGGTGACGGCCGACGTGCCCGAGGCGTCGCGGAAGAAGTCCTGCAGCAGCGGGCTGGCGTGCTCCAGGATGCCGATGCCGGCGGTGACGTTGGTGAACAGAACGGTCCACAGCAGCCAGAACTGCGGCGTGCGCAGCGCGTTGTTGGCCGAGACCCCCTCGGAGCCGGCCACCGGCGCGTGGTTGTTGGCGGCGGGGTTGTACCCGGCGGGCCGCCATCCCCTGGGCGGGACGCGGACAAGCAGCACGCCCATCATCATCAGCGCGAAGTAGCCCAGCCCGAGGGTGACGAACAGGCCCACGAGCGCGCCGCCGGAGGCCACCGAGCCGGGAACCGTGGCGTCGTAGGCGGGATCGTAGACCGCCATGAGCTGGTTGGACACCGGCGAGGCGACGAGTGCGCCGCCGCCGAAGCCCATGATCGCCAGGCCGGTGGCGAGCCCGGGCCGGTCGGGGAACCACTTCATCAGGGTCGACACCGGGGAGATGTAGCCGATGCCCAGGCCGATCCCGCCGAACGCCCCGTAGCCCAGGTAGAGCAGCCAGAGCTGGCCGGTGGCGATGCCGAGAGCGCCGACGAGGAACCCGCCGCTCCAGAACGCGGCCGCGACCAGCATCGCTTTGCGCGGCCCGTTGTGCTCGACCCAGGTGCCGCCCAGCGCCGCGGACAGCCCCAGCATCACGATCGCGATGGAGAAGATGACGCCGATCTGGGTCTGGCTGGCGTCGAAGTGCTCGACCAGTGAGTTCTTGTAGACGCTGGTGGCGTAGGCCTGCCCGATCGACAGGTGCACCGCCAGCGCAGCGGGCGGTATGAGCCAGCGGTTGTAGCTTCTGGGAGCGACGGATCTTTCCCGGTCCAGCACGCTCAACGCGGACAAGCGGCCCCCTCGATGCGACCTCGGGCCCTCGGCCCGGGGGGATGGGCAGTCTGCATCGGTGCATGTGGCGCACAATGGTTCGCATACCGCATACAGCCGACCGCCGACATGATGCCATGGTCGTCGGGGAGTGGGAACCCTCATAGGGGACGCCCAACACAGCGCCCCGCGGGGTGTGAACCCCCGTTGATCTTGTAGCCATCGTCACTGGAAATCGTTTTAATTCACGATAGCTACAAGATCAACGGGGGTTGGGGCCGACCGCTGACACGAACGCGCCCGGCCGCGGCCCTCGTCGGGCCGCGGCCGGGCGTGCGTCGGTGCCGGGCGCCCCGGATGCGGAGCGCTCGCGCCGGATGCCGGGGTCAGGCGCCCGCGGCGGACTTCAGGGCGGCCGCGCGGTCGGTCTGCTCCCAGGTGAACTTCGCGTCCTGGCGGCCGAAGTGGCCGTAGGCGGCGGTGCCGGAGTAGATCGGGCGCAGCAGGTCCAGGTCGCGCACGATCGCCGCCGGGCGCAGGTCGAAGACCTCGTCGACGGCCTTCTCGATGACCTCGGGGGCGACCTGCTCGGTGCCGAAGGTCTCGATGAAGACGCCGACCGGGTGCGCCTTGCCGATCGCGTAGGCGACCTGCACCTCGGCACGGTCGGCCAGGCCGGCCGCGACGATGTTCTTGGCGACCCAGCGGGTGGCGTAGGCGGCCGAGCGGTCGACCTTGGACGGGTCCTTGCCGGAGAAGGCGCCGCCGCCGTGGCGGGCGTAGCCGCCGTAGGTGTCGACGATGATCTTGCGGCCGGTCAGACCCGCGTCGCCCATCGGGCCGCCGATCTCGAAGCGGCCGGTCGGGTTGACCAGCAGCCGGTAGTCGTCGGCCTCAAGGCCGTAGCTCGCGACGATCGGCGCGATGACGTGCTCCTTGACGTCCGGGGTCAGGAGCTCGTCGATGTCGATGTCGGGGGCGTGCTGGCTGGAGACGACGACCGTGTCCAGGCGGACCGGCTTCTGGCCCTCGTACTCCACGGTGACCTGGGTCTTGCCGTCGGGACGCAGGTAGGGGACGGTCCCGTTGTGGCGGACCTCGGAGAGGCGCTCCGCCAGAGCGTGGGCGAGCTTGATCGGCAGCGGCATGAGCTCGGGCGTCTCGTTGTTCGCGTAGCCGAACATCAGGCCCTGGTCGCCGGCGCCCTGCTTGTCGAGCGCGTCGTCCTCCTTGTCGACACGCGCCTCGTAGGCGGTGTCGACGCCCTGGGCGATGTCGGGGGACTGCGCGTCGAGGGAGACCGAAACCCCGCAGGACTGGCCGTCGAAGCCCTTGGCGGAGGAGTCGTACCCGATCTCCAGGATCTTCTTGCGGACGATCTCTTGGATGTCGACGTAGGTCTTGGTGGTGACCTCACCGGCCACGTGTACCTGTCCGGTGGTGATCAGGGTCTCGGCGGCGACCCGGCTGGCCGGGTCGTCCTTGAGCATCGCGTCGAGGATCGCGTCACTGATCTGGTCGGCCATCTTGTCGGGGTGGCCTTCGGTGACCGACTCGGAGGTGAAAAGGCGACGGGACACGTTGAGTGACTCCTTGCAGCGGCTGCTGGCTGACAGTTGTCGGCTCGGCTCGGCCATCACGGAGGGGAAGGGGGTCTCCTCCGCGAAACCGACCGACGCGGTTGGTTTCTGAGGACCACTGTAGTGGGGCGGTGCTCGACGCGCTCGGGCGGCCTCGCCGCTCGGGCCGCACAAAGTCGGCCCCCGAGGCGGGGCGGCGTCGCCGCGTCAGCGCGGAATGCCTACTCAGGCGGCAACCTGCGGAGTGTGACGCACGACACACCCGAATTTCCGGTACCGCCCCGATCATGCCCATGTGCTGGGAATTCCCGTAGCGGAGAGCGAAACGGGAAGCTAGACACGCAACACGGAGCCCGGTGCGGCGCGGCAGCGGAGCGGTCGTATCGCCGCCGTCGCGATCACCCGGGGTAGCCGGATCCGCGGCTAGGGGGCCGTGTCGGCGGGCGCCAGCCGCGGGACCACGAGGTCCCACACGCGGTCGGCCAGGTCCTCCTTGGGACCGTTGCCGACCTCGGTGGCCGACCCGTCGGCCGCCAGCACCACCGCCTGGTTGTCCTCGGTGCCGAAGGCCCGGCCGTCGCCGACCTGGTTGACCACCAGCAGGTCGCAGCCCTTGCGGCGCAGCTTGGCGCGGCCGTTGGCGATCACGTCGTCGGTCTCGGCGGCGAAGCCCACCACCACCTGGCCCGGGCGCCCGCGCTCGGCGGACAGCCGCAGCAGGACGTCGGGGTTCTCGACGAGTTCGACGGGGGCCGGCCCCTCCCCCGTCTTCTTGATCTTTCCGGTCGCGGTTTCGGTCGGCCTGAAATCGGCGACCGCGGCGGCCATGACGACGGCGTCGGCGTCGCCGCTGCGGGCGAGGACCGCATCGCGCAACTCGCGGGCGGTCCCGACGCCGACGACCTCGGCCCCGGCGGGCGGCGGCAGCGCGACGTTCGCCGACACCAGGCTCACCCGGGCCCCGCGGGCCAGCGCGGTGGCGGCCAGCGCGTAGCCCTGGCGGCCCGAGGAGCGGTTGCCGATGAAGCGCACCGGGTCGATGGGCTCGCGGGTACCGCCGGCGGTGATGAGCACGTGGCGACCGGCCAGGTCTGCGGGCAGGCCGCCGCGGGCGAGCACGCGGCGGGCGGCCGCGAAGAGCGTGTCGGGCTCGGGCAGCCGCCCGGGCCCGGTGTCGGCGCCGGTGAGCCGTCCCGCGGCCGGCTCGACGACCACGGCCCCGCGCGAGCGCAGCGTGGCGACGTTGGCGCGGGTGGCCGGGTGCTCCCACATCTCGGTGTGCATGGCCGGGGCGAAGACGACGGGGCAGCGCGCGGTCAGCAGCGTGTTGGTGAGCAGGTCGTCGGCGAGGCCGTGGGCGGCCTTGGCCAGCAGGTCGGCCGTCGCCGGTGCGACGAGCACGAGGTCGGCGCGACGGCCGATGCGCACGTGCGGAACCTCGTGCACGGACTCCCACACCCCGGTGGCGACGGTGCGGCCGGAGAGCGCGGCCCAGGTGGGCTCGCCCACGAACCGCAGCGCGTCGGCGGTGGGGACGACTTGGACGCTGTGCCCGGACTCGGTGAGGCGGCGGAGTAGCTCGCACACCTTGTAGGCGGCGATGCCTGCTCCGACGCCCAGGACCACCTCGGGCCGGTTATCGATGTTCACCAGGAGATCCCAGCAGATGCGGCCGCGCGCCGGGCGGGCCGCCCCGGCCGGACCGTGTTCCGCGAGCGCCCCGCCTGTGCGGGCGGCGGCGGAACACGCCCGGGGGAAGGGTCAGGCGCCCTCGTAGGGCTCGGCGGTGAGCAGGCCGCTCTTGACCTCGCGCAGGGCGATGGACAGGGCCTTCTCCTGGACCTGGGTCTCGACCAGCGGACCCACGTACTCCAGCAGCCCTTCGCCGAGCTGGGCGTAGTAGGCGTTGATCTGGCGGGCGCGCTTGGCGCTCATGGTGACCAGGCTGTACTTGCTCTCGACGCATTCGAGGAGGTCGTCGATCGGCGGGTTGGTGATGCCTTCGGCGACGGGCTCGGTGCCTGCCACGTGCGTCCCCCTGGAGGGTCGGACGGCCCCTGCCGGGACCTGCGGATTCTGACTCGGCCTCAAGGATAGTCGACTGCGGGCGCCGCTCCGGCCGCCGCGCGGCTACCGTGGAGATATCACCGTTGATCTTGTAGCTATCGTCACTGGAAATCGTTTTAGTTCACGATAGCTACAAGATCAACGGGGGTTGGGGCCCGCGGACCGGTGATCATGCGGTTGCCCAACAGTCTGCTAGGCGGGCGCTCCCGGGGCGGCGTCGCCGCGGACGCCGATCAGGGCCAGCAGCCTCTCGCGCACCTCGTCGACGGAGGTGTTGACGAGGGTGGTGTCGAACTCCTTCTCCGCCGCGAGCTCGACCCGGGCGGTGTCGAGGCGGCGCTGGACGACCTCCGGCGGCTCGGTGCCGCGCCCGGTCAGCCGGCGCACCAGCTCCTCCCACGAAGGGGGGGCGAGGAACACCTGGAGCGCCTCGGCCATGGTCTCGCGCACCTGGCGGGCACCCTGCAGGTCGATCTCCAGCAGCACGGGCCGGCCGCCCCGCAGGCGCTCCTCGACAGGGGCACGCGGGGTGCCGTAGCGGTTGCCCGCGAACTGCGCCCACTCCAGAAGCTCCCCGGCGGCGATCATCGCGTCGAACCCGGCGTCGTCGGTGAAGTGGTACTCCACGCCGTCGGTCTCGCCGGGCCGGGGTGCGCGGGTGGTCACCGAGACCGACAGCCACACCTCGGGGTGCTCGGCCCGGAGTTCGCGGACGACCGTGCTCTTACCGACCCCCGAAGGGCCGGACAGGACGGTGAGCCGCTGCGCCCGGCCGGAGCGCCGGCCTCCCTCGGCACGGGAGGCGGAGGCGGAGTCGTAGGACACGTGCGGATCTAACTCTCGACAGGAGGGCCGACCGCGTCGCGGCCGACGGCGGCCCCGACGGGTGCGGGCGGGTTCGGCGCTGATCGCCGCCGACTCACCGCGCCCGGCCTGCCCTGCGCTCGCGGCGCGGGCGGGGCGCCGTCCGGCGGCGCCGGTGGCGATTGGTCTTTTATACCACCGCGCCGACCGCGGTCCGGCCGCTGCGCCGATGACGCGGCCGCCCTGGAACGGGGCGGTGCGGCGGTTCGGCGCGCCGCCGGCGCCGCCGCCGCGGGGCTGCGGCGGTGGGGCACCGGCGGTCGCGCTCAGGCCTGCCCCGCACTGGTGCGAGCGGCCTCAATCCGTCGTGAAAAACGGCACATCCGCCTTCGAGCGCTACTCGGCTCCGCCGAATTCGCGCTCCAGAGCCGAACGCTGGTTGGCGCCCAGCCCGCGGACTCGGCGGGACTCGGCGATGTTCAGCCGCTCCATGATCTGCTTGGCGCGGACTTTGCCGACGCCCGGGAGGGATTCGAGCAGAGCCGAGACCTTCATCTTGCCGATGACGTCGTCCGTCTGTCCGTCAGCGAGCACCTCGGACAGCGACACGCCGCCGTGCTTCAGGCGGTTCTTGACTTCCGCGCGCTCTTTTCTGGCCTTAGCGGCTTTCTCCAGAGCCGCGGCGCGCTGTTCGGGTGTGAGGGGAGGAAGGGCCACGCCGGGTCACCTCGGTTTTCTCTCGTTTGTAGAGGGCGGACGCCTGCGCAAGTTAGTAGGTTCCGACCCCGTTCGGCAACGCAAAGTCGCCTTTCAGGCGCCATTTCATCAAAGTAATTACTCTTTGTAATTGTTTGATTGCACAGAGGCAGGAAAATCAGGACTTTCGGCCCGGTTGAGATTCGGTTCAACCGTACCGCGACCGGACTCGGTCCTCGACCCCGCAGGTCATGGCCGTGCCGCCTCAGACAAGTTTCGGGCGTGAACTTTCTGCTGTCACGAAATGGCCGTAACCGGTCATCGTGTCCACAGGCGGGACGAGCGACGCACGGCGGAATCAGGCGGAGGCCGCCTCCACCCGCCGCAGCGCCGCAGCGATCGATGCGGCGGCCGCACCGGGGTCGGCGGCCCTGGTGATGGGTCGGCCGATCACCAGGAGGTCGGCCCCGGCCTCGTAGGCCGCCTCGGGCGTGGCCACGCGCGCCTGGTCGCCGTGGTCAGAGCCGAGTGGCCGCACGCCGGGGGTGATCAGGGTCACGTCCGGGCCGACCTCGGACCGCAGCGAGGCGACCTCGTGCGGCGAGCACACCAGCGCGCGGGCGCCCGCCTCGACCGCCAGGACGGCCAGGCGCCGCGCCGCGTCGCCCGCCGGTCCGGTGATGCCGACCTCGGCCAGCGCGGCGTCGTCCAGCGACGTCAGGATCGTCACGGCGGCGATGGTCGTCTGCGGGGCGGCTTCAACAGCCGCGGAGATCATCTCGCGCCCGCCGGCCGCGTGCACCGTCAGGATCGAGGGCTTGAACCGCGCGAGGTTGCGCGCCGCGCCGGCCACCGTGGCCGGGATGTCGTGCAGCTTGAGGTCGAGGAAGACCGAGGTCTTGTTGCCTCCGCGCAGGGTGCCCACGACCTCGGGTCCGTAGCGCAGATAGAGCTCCAGCCCCACCTTCACCGTGCTGACGTGGGGAGAGACCTCGGAGGCCCAGCGTGCGGCTGTCTCGATGTCGGGTGCGTCGATGGCGACGGCGATGGGCGCTGCCACGGTGGTTCTCCTTCGGCTCGCTGGGGTGGTCAAACGGTTCAGGGCGTGCGGCCAGCCGCGGAGCCGGGACGGCCCGCGCGGTGCCCGCGCGGTGGGACGCATGCGGCCGGCCGGTCAACGCCGGCGCGCTGCCCCGAGCGGTTCCCCCGTGCGGCCGGTTCATGCATGTTCACCGCGAGATGTGCGTCGGCGCCGCTGAGACGACCGCAGCGCGACGTTCCGTACCCGAGGGTAGGGCGGAAGCAACCCCGGGTACTTTGGGCACCTGGAGGCGATCTGAGCGGTTTTGCGGTCATCGTCCCTGCACGGTTCCCAACGGCCGGTGCGCGGCGCCGACGACGTCGGTCACCCGATCCGCACCACGCTCCTCCAGCAGCTCCGCCAGCTCGCGCAGGATGCGCACGCACGCGGAGGGATCGGCGAAGTTCACGGTGCCCGCGCCCACCGCCGAGGCGCCCGCGGCCAGGAACTCCAGCGCGTCGGCGCCGGTGCGCACACCGCCCGTCCCGATGATGGGCACGTCCGGCAGCGCTGCGCGCACGCGGTAGACGCAGCCCACGGCGATGGGGCGGATCGCCGGCCCCGAGACGCCGCCCACGCCCCCGGCCACCACCGGCCGCAGGGTGGCGGGGTCGATCGCCATGCCGCGCAGGCAGTTGACCATGCTCAGTCCGTCGGCGCCCGCGTCCACGCAGGCGCCGGCGAGGGCCACCGGGTCGGGCACGTCGGCGGCAAGCTTGGCGAAGACGGGCAGCTCCGGCTCGGCGGAGCCGCGCACGGCCGCGACCACGCGGGCCGCCTCGGCGGGGTCGTCGGCGAAGTCGCGCCCGTGGCCGGCGGGGTTGGCGCACGAGAGGTTGACTTCGAGCATCGACACGCCCGCCTCGGCGGTCAGCCGCGCGGCGAGCGCGGCGTACTCGTCGGCGCCCGATCCGGCCACGGAGGCCACGGTGGTGCAGCCGCGCGAGCGCAGCCACGGCAGGTCGCGCTGGAGGAACACCTCGATGCCCGGTCCCTGCAGGCCGATCGCGCTGAGCATGCCCGAGGGGGTCTCGGCGACCCGCGGGGCGGGGCGCCCGGCCCGCGGCTCCAGCATCACCGACTTGGTCGCCAGGGCGCCCAGCCGCGCGATGTCGTAGAAGCGGGCGAGCTCGCGCCCGGTTCCGGCGCAGCCGGCCGCCGCGATGACCGGGTTGGCCAGCTCCAGTCCGGCCAGGCGGACGCGCATGTCGGGGTTCACGCTCAGCCGGCCTCCCGTTCGGCGGCCCCGCCCGCGTCCTCGCCGCGGGCCTTCCAGCCGGGCGCGCCCAGCGCGTCGAAGGGGATGGTGCCCACGTCGTCGAAGCGCACCCGTTCGCCGCGGAAGACCGGCCCGTCTACGCAGGCGCGCGCCATGCGGGTGATGCCGTCCTCGCCGACCACCGGGACGACGCAGCTCATGCACACGCCGGTGCCGCAGGCCATCGCCTCCTCCACCGCCACCTGCGCGGGGATGTCCATGCGGGCGGCGGCCGCGGCGACCCGGCCCAGCATCGGCATCGGCCCGCAAGCGTAGATCACGTCGGAGCGCGCGTCGGCCACCACCCGATCGAGCGCGTCGGTGACGCGGCCGCGCACGCCGAAGGAGCCGTCGTCGGTGGTGAAGGTGGCTGTCTCGGCGACGCGGCGGGCGCTGATCGCGCTGAAGACCCGGTCCGCCGACGCGGCGCCGAGCACGAAGTCCACGCGGCAGCCCCGCCGGCGCAGCGCGTGCGCCAGCGGGAACAGCGGGGCCGCGCCGGATCCGCCGCCGACCAGCACGCAGTTGACCGGATCGCGCGGCAGGGGGAACGGTCGGCCCAGCGGCCCGACGACGTCGATGAGGTCGCGCGAGCGCCGCTCGGCCAGCCAGGCCGTCCCGGGCCCGCGCACCGCGAAGAGGAACTCCACGGTGCCGCCGTAGTCGGGCTTGACGTCGTGGACGGCGAAGGGGCGGCGCAGCAGCATGCCGGAGTGCTCACCGCCCACGCCCACCGAGAGGAACTGCCCGGAGCGGAACCGCTCGGCGATCTGGGGCGCCACGACCGTGATGGCGTGGTAGGCGTCGACGCGGCGCACGGTCAGCACGGAGCTGCGCGTCTGGACCGGCCCGCTGTCACTCACTCGGCTGCCCCGCCTCGATCCGCTCGGCTGCGCGGCCTGCCCCGGCCCCGCGCCCGGCCGCCTACCGGCCGCCCCCGTCGCGGCCGGGCGATGCCCGGCCGCCTCGACGCCCACTCACACGCGCGCTCAGTCCGCGGCGCCGCGCAGCGACGCGGCGTGGTCCTGCAGAGAGCGCACCCCGATGTCGCCCCGCACCAGGGCCTCGATGCCCTGGACCGCCGCGGCCAGTCCTTGGACCGTGGTGACGCTGGGCACCCCGCGTACGACCGCCGCGGTGCGGATCTCGTATCCGTCCAGGCGCGGACCGGACTGCCCGGCGCTGCCGAAGGGCGTGTTGACGATGAGGTCCACATCGCCGCGGTGGATGAGTTGCACGATAGTGGGTTCGCCGTCCGCTCCGGGACCTGCGCTGTGCTTGCGCACCACACGGGCGGCCACGCCGTGGCGGCGCAGCACCCATGCGGTGCCCTCGGTCGCCAGGATCTCGAAGCCGAGGTCGGCCAGCCGCTTGACGGGGAAGACCATGGTGCGCTTATCGCGATTGGCCACCGACACGAACACCGACCCGGCCGTCGGCAGCGAGCCGTAGGCGGCCAGCTGCGACTTGGCGTAGGCGGCCCCGAAGTCGGTGTCCAGGCCCATGACCTCGCCGGTGGAGCGCATCTCCGGCCCCAGCACGGTGTCCACGCCCTCGCCCTGGCGGTCGATGAAGCGGTTGAAGGGCAGCACCGCCTCCTTCATCGAGACGGGGGCGTCCATGGGCAGCGTGCCGCCGTCGCCCTCGGCCGGCAGGAGTCCCTCGGCGCGCAGCTCGCGCACGCCCGTCCCCAGCATCACCCGGGCCGCTGCCTTGGCCAGCGGCACGGCGGTGGCCTTGGACACGAACGGGACCGTGCGCGAAGCGCGCGGGTTGGCCTCCAGCACGTACAGGACGCCCGAGGCCAGCGCGTACTGGACGTTGAGCAGCCCGCGCACGCCGGTACCGCGGGCGATGGCCTCGGTGGAGTAGCGGATGCGCTCGAAGTCCTCGTTGCCCAGCGTCACCGCCGGCAGCGCGCAGGCCGAGTCGCCGGAGTGGATGCCGGCCTCCTCGATGTGCTCCATGATGCCGCCGAGGTAGAGGTCGGTGCCGTCGTAGATGGCGTCGACGTCGATCTCGATGGCGTCGTCGAGGAACCGGTCGATGAGTACCGGGTAGTCCGGGCTGACCTCGGCGTTGCGCTCGATGTAGTCGGCCAGCATCCGCTCGTCGTAGACGATCTCCATGCCGCGCCCGCCCAGTACGTAGGAGGGCCGCACCATCACGGGGTAGCCGATCTCGGCGGCGACCTCGCGGGCGCCGGCGAAGGAGTGGGCCGTGCCGTGCTTGGGCGCGGGCAGCCCGGCGTCGGCGAGCACCTTGCCGAACTCGCCGCGGTCCTCGGCGAGGTCGATGGAGCCGGGACTGGTGCCGACGATGGGCACGCCCGCGGCCTCCAGGCCGCGCGCCAGCCCCAGCGGGGTCTGCCCGCCCAGCTGGACCACCACACCGGCCAGCTCGCCGGTGGCGCGCTCGGCGCGTACGACCTCCAGCACGTCCTCCAGTGTGAGCGGCTCGAAGTAGAGGCGGTCGCTCGTGTCGTAGTCGGTGGAGACGGTCTCGGGGTTGCAGTTGACCATGACCGTCTCGTAGCCGGCCGCCGAAAGCGCGAACGAGGCGTGTACGCAGCTGTAGTCGAACTCCACGCCCTGGCCGATGCGGTTGGGGCCGGAGCCCAGGATGATCACCTTGGGCTTGGTGCCCTCGGGGACCTCGGTCTCCTCGTCGTAGCTGGAGTAGAGGTAGGGCGTCTTGGCGGCGAACTCCGCGGCGCAGGTGTCCACGGTCAGGTAGACGGGGTGGACGCCCAGCGCGTAGCGCAGCTCGCGCACGACCTCCTCGGACTTGCCGCTGATCTCGCCGATCTGCAGGTCGGAGAACCCCACGCGCTTGGCGGAGCGCAGCCGCCGGGCGTCCAGCCGGGCCCCGGCCAGAGCGCGGGCGGTCTCCTCCAGCTGCAGCATCTGGTCCAGGAACCAGGGGTCGATGCCGGTGGCCTCGTGCAGCTCCGCCACGCCCGCGCCGGCGCGCAGCGCCTGCTGGATCCGGCGCAGCCGCAGCTCGCCGGGCGTCGCCGCGGCACGCACCAGCTCGTCCCTGTCGCCGGGCTCGCCCGCCCAGGTGAACCCGACACCGTTCTTCTCGACCGAGCGCATCGCCTTCTGCAGCGCCTCGGGGAAGGACCGGCCGATGGCCATGGCCTCGCCGACCGACTTCATGGTGGTGGTCAGCGCGGGGTCGGCGCCGGGGAACTTCTCGAAGGCGAACCGGGGCACCTTCACCACGACGTAGTCCAGGCTCGGTTCGAAGCTGGCCGGGGTCTCGGCGGTGATGTCGTTGGGGATCTCGTCGAGGGTGTAGCCCACGGCCAGCTTGGCGGCGATCTTGGCGATGGGGAACCCGGTGGCCTTGGACGCCAGCGCCGACGACCGGGAGACGCGCGGGTTCATCTCGATGACGATCATGCGCCCGCTGTCGGGGTCGACGGCGAACTGGATGTTGCAGCCGCCGGTGTCGACGCCGACCTCGCGGATGACGGCGATGCCGACGTCGCGCATGCGCTGGTACTCGCGGTCGGTGAGCGTCATGGACGGCGCGACGGTGACGGAGTCGCCGGTGTGCACGCCCATCGGGTCGAAGTTCTCGATGGAGCAGACGACGACCACGTTGTCGTTGCCGTCGCGCATCAGCTCCAGCTCGTACTCCTTCCAGCCGAGGATGGACTCCTCCAGCAGGACCTCGGTCACCGGCGAGAGCGCGAGCCCCTGGCCGGCGATGCGGCGCAGGTCGGCCTCGTCGTGGGCGAAGCCCGAGCCCGACCCGCCCATGGTGAACGAGGGGCGCACCACGACCGGGTAGCTCAGCTCCTCGGCGGCCTCCAGGCACTCCTGGAGCGTGTGGCAGATGCGCGAGCGCGCGGACTCGCCGCCGATGCGCTCGACGATGCCCTTGAACGTCTCGCGGTCCTCGCCCGACTGGATGGCCTCGACATTGGCGCCGATCAGCTCGACGTTGTACTTGGCCAGCACGCCGGAATCGTGCAGAGCCACCGCGGTGTTGAGCGCGGTCTGGCCGCCCAGGGTCGGCAGGAGCGCGTCGGGGCGCTCCTTGGCGATGATCTTCTCGACCATCTCCGGGGTGATCGGCTCGACGTAGGTGGCGTCGGCGATCTCGGGGTCGGTCATGATCGTGGCCGGGTTGGAGTTGACCAGGACGACGCGCAGGCCCTCGGCCTTGAGCACGCGGCAGGCCTGGGTTCCGGAGTAGTCGAACTCCGCGGCCTGGCCGATCACGATCGGCCCGGAACCGACCACGAGGACGGACTTCAGGTCATTACGGCGCGGCATGTGCGGTCCCCCGGCTTACGACTGGGCGGGCTCGGCCGACCGGCCGGAGCTGCTGGACGGATCGGTGGAGGCGGCCATGAGGTCGCAGAAGGCGTCGAAGTGCTCGGCGGCGTCGTGCGGTCCGGCGGCGGCCTCGGGGTGGTACTGGACGCTGAACGCGGGCCGGTCGAGCAGCCGCAGGCCCTCGACGACGCCGTCGTTGAGGTCGACGTGGCTGACCTCCGCGCGGCCGTAGGGGGTCGCGAACGGTCCCTCCGCCGGAGCGTCGACGGCGAAGCCGTGGTTGTGGCTGGTGATGTAGACCCGCTTGGTGTGCACGTCCTGCACCGGCTGGTTCACGCCGCGGTGGCCGAACCTCAGCTTGAAGGTGCCCAGGTCCAGGGCGCGTCCCAGGATCTGGTTGCCGAAGCAGATGCCGAACAGCGGCGTGCCGGACTCCAGGACGCCGCGCATCGCGTCCACCGGCGCGTCGGCGGTGGCCGGGTCGCCCGGGCCGTTGCTGAAGAAGACGCCGTCGGGCTCCAGGGCCAGGATCTCCTCGGCGGTGGCCCCGCCCGGCAGGACCGTGACCTCGCAGCCGCGCTCGGCGAGGCGCTGGGGGGTCATCGCCTTGATGCCCAGATCCACGGCCGCGACGCGGAAGCGGGCGGCCACGCCCTCGGGCGGGCGGACCGTGTAGGGCTCGTCGGTGGCGACCTCGCCCGCCAGGTCGGCCCCGGCCATCTGCGGACTGGCCAGTACGCGCTCGCGCAGCCGCTCGGGGTCGGTCTCGACGGTGCTGATGGCCGCGCGCATGGCGCCGCGGTCGCGCAGGTGGCGGGTCAGGGCGCGGGTTCCGTCCAGGGCGATGCCCACCACGTCCTGGCGGACCAGCTCCTCCTCCAGGGTGCGCTCGGCGCGCCAGTTGGAGGAGACGCGGGCGGGCTCGCGCACCACGTAGCCCGAGACCCAGATCCGGCCGGACTCGGGGTCGTCGTCGTTGACGCCGGTGTTGCCGATGTGCGGGGCGGTCATCACGACGATCTGTCGGTGGTACGAGGGGTCGGTGAGGGTCTCCTGGTATCCGGTCATCCCGGTGTTGAAGACGACCTCGCCGAGGGTCTCGCCCTGTGCGCCGAAGGACCTGCCGTGGAACGCGCGCCCGTCCTCCAGGACGAGGACCGCGGGGGCGGCGCCGCCGGCTGCTGCGTGTGGATTCACTGGATCTTCCCATCGAGGACCGTGGGGACGCCGCGCAGGAACGTCGCCTGGATGCGGCCGGGCAGGCGCATACCCCGGTAGGGGGTGTTCGCGCTCTTGGAGGCCAGGGCCGCCGGATCGATGTCCGAGGCGGTGTCCGCGTCATACAGCGTAACGTTGGCGGGCTCGCCGGGGGCGATCGGGCGACCGTGACCTGCGAGACGTCCGATGCGAGCCGGTTCGGCCGACATCCGCCGGGCCAGCGCGGCCCAGTCGAGCAGCCCGGTGTCGACCATGGTGTGCTGCACCACCGACAGGGCGGTCTCCAAGCCGAGCATGCCCATCGCCGCCGTGGCCCACTCGGTCTCCTTGGCCTCGGCCGGGTGGGGCGCGTGGTCGGTGGCCACGCAGTCGACGGTGCCGTCGGCCAAGCCCTCCCGCAGCGCCCGCACGTCCTCGGCGGTGCGCAGTGGCGGGTTGACCTTGTAGACGGGGTCGTAGCTCTCGGCGAGGTCGTCGATGAGCAGGAGGTGGTGCGGGGTGACCTCGGCGGTGACGTCGCAGCCGCGCTCCTTGGCCCAGCGGATGATCTCCACCGAGCCCTTGGTCGAGACGTGGCAGACGTGCAGTCGCGAGCCGACATGCTCGGTGAGCAGGCAGTCGCGGGCGATGACCGCCTCCTCGGCCACGGCCGGCCAGCCGGCCAGGCCCAGCCGGTCGCTGACCACGCCCTCGTTCATCTGGGCGTTCTCGGTGAGCCGGGGCTCCTGAGCGTGCTGGGCGACGACGCCGTCGAAGGCCTTGACGTACTCCAGGGCGCGGCGCATCAGCAGCGCGTCGGAGACGCAGCTGCCGTCGTCGGAGAACACGCGCACCGCCGCAGCGGAGTCGGCCATGGCGCCCAGTTCGGCGAGCTGGACGCCGCCCAGGTTCCGGGTGACCGCGCCGACGGGCTGGACGTCGCAGTGCCCGGACTCGCGGCCCAGCCGCCAGACCTGCTCGACCACCCCGGCGGTGTCGGCGACGGGGTCGGTGTTGGCCATGGCGTGCACGGCGGTGTAGCCGCCGGCCGCGGCGGCCCGGGCGCCGCTGGCCACGGTCTCGGCGTCCTCGCGGCCGGGTTCGCGCAGGTGGGTGTGGAGGTCGACGAGGCCGGGCAGGGCGATGAGCCCTTCGGCGTCGACCACGGCGGCGCCGGCGGCGCTGAGACCGGTGCCGGTCTCGGCGATCGTGCCGTCGCGAATGAGGATGTCGACCGGGTCCCCCCCGGCGATCCGGGCACCGCGGACCAGGTGGGCGGCGCTGCTCTGGGTCATAGGGTCCATCGCTTCTGTGTGGTGGTCGTGTTGCGGGCGGGCGCGGCGCGGCCGCCGCCCCGGGGATCAGGCGGGCGCGGCGGGGCCGGGGCGGTGCGCGCTAGGAGCCGCCCAGGAGCAGGTAGAGCACGGCCATGCGCACGCTGACGCCGTTGGCGACCTGCTCGTTGACGGTGCTGCGCGGGGAGTCGGCGACCTCGGCCGAGATCTCCATGCCGCGGACCATGGGGCCCGGGTGCATGACGATGGCGTCGTCCTGCATGCGGGCGAAGCGCTCGCCGTCGAGCCCGTAGCGGCGGCTGTACTCGCGCGCGGTGGGGAAGAACGCGTCGTGCATGCGCTCGGCCTGCACCCGCAGCAGCATGACCACGTCGCTCTTGGGCAGCACGGCGTCGAGGTCGTAGGAAACCGAGCAGGGCCAGGTGTGCACCGACACCGGAACCAGGGTGGGCGGCGCGACGAGGGTGACCTCGGCGCCCAGGGTGTGCAGCAGCAGCACGTTGGACCTGGCCACCCGGCTGTGCAGGATGTCGCCGACGACGGCCACGCGCAGCCCGTCGAGGCGGCCCATGCGCTCGCGCATGGTGTAGACGTCCAGCAGCGCCTGGGTGGGGTGCTCGTGGGTGCCGTCGCCGGCGTTGAGCACGGCGCCGTCGACCCACTCGGCCAGCCGGTGGGCGGCCCCCGAGGCGCTGTGGCGTACGACGACGCCGTCGGCGCCCATGGCCTGCAGCGTCAGCGCGGTGTCCTTGAGGCTCTCGCCCTTGGAGACGCTGGAGCCCTTGGCGGAGAAGTTGACGACGTCGGCCGAGAGGCGCTTGGCCGCCAGCTCGAAGGACGTGCGGGTGCGGGTGGAGTCCTCGTAGAAGAGGTTGACCACGGTGCGCCCGCGCAGGGTGGGCAGCTTCTTCACCGAGCGGCCGCTGACCTGGGCGAGCTCGGCGGCGGTGTCGAGCACCAGCAGCGCCTCGTCGCGGGAGAGGTCGCCGGCGGACAGCAGGTGGCGCATCAGGCCTCCACCGCCCCTCCGCTCCGGCCGCCCGGGCGGGGCCGGTCCGCCGGGCCCAGCAGGACGGCGTCTGCCCCGTCGGACTCCTCCAGCTGCACCGTGACGTTCTCGCGCAGCGAGGTGGGCAGGTTCTTGCCGACGTAGTCGGCGCGGACGGGCAGTTCGCGGTGGCCGCGGTCGACGAGGATGGCCAGCTGCACCGCGCGGGGGCGGCCGAGGTCGTTGAGGGCGTCCAGCGCGGCGCGCACGGTGCGCCCCGAGAACAGGACGTCGTCGACCAGGACCACCAGGCGGCCGTCGATCCCTTCGGGCGGGATCTCGGTGCGGCCCAGCGCGCGGGCGGGAGCCAGCCGCAGGTCGTCGCGGTACATGGTGATGTCCAGCGAGCCCCGGGGGACGGTGCGGCCCTCGACGCGCTCGATGCGCTCGGCGAGGCGCTCGGCCAGCGGGACGCCCCGCGAGGGGATGCCCAGCAGGGTGACGTCGGTGCCGCCCTTGGTGCGTTCCAGGATCTCGTGGGCGATACGGGTCAGCGCCCGCTGGATCTCGGGGCCGTCCAGTACGGTCCGCGCAGCCGCAGGGGCGCGCGCGCCGGATCCGAGCGGATCGGCGGCTCCGTCCGGGGATGCACCCGAATCACGTTCGGCACGCTGTTGCGCACACACAGTAGTGACTCCCTTCCCTGCCTCACGGGACAGGCCGTTAAAGGATGTCGAACGCCTTCACGCTATCAGCGGAGGTCGAGCACTCCGGGCGGCCGGTCGGCGACACCCGGCGAAAAATGTGACTCTCGTCACACCCACTGATCTTGACATATCGCCGCATTGCTCCGCCAAGGGGGTGCCATGCACGGTGCACATACCGGGCAGAACTCCGAAATCCCCACGCCATCGGGCTTTCCGCGCACCGGGGGTGCATACGGTGTCCCGATCAGTCCCGGAATGAGAGCCCTCTCACTTACACACGGTTTGGCAACTGAATCGTCGCATTTCCACCCAACGGCTTGACCTGGCAACAGAACGGCCCTACCGTCACTGTCCGTAACCAATCTCGGGCGGGACGGCTCCGTCCGGGCCCTGCGGCAGGAGCCCACCGGGCGCCTTCGGCCGGGCGCGGTCGCCCATGGCGGACTCGGGGCCCTACCGCCCACACCAGCCACTCACGGCCGGGGAGCGACGAAGAAGATGCCATCCGAATACGCCAAGTCCCTAGGTGCGCGGCTGCGCGCCATCCGCACCCAGCAAGGGCTTTCCCTGCACGGAGTGGAGGAGAAGTCCCACGGCCGCTGGAAGGCCGTCGTCGTGGGCTCCTACGAGCGCGGCGACCGCGCCGTGACCGTCCAGAAGCTCGCCGAGCTCGCCGACTTCTACGGCGTGCCCATGTCCGAGCTGCTGCCGGGCGGCGCCGCGCCGACGCCGCTGGGCCCCACGCCCAAGCTGGTGATCGACCTGGAGCGCATGCAGCAGCTGCCCCAGGAGAAGGCCGGGCCGCTCGCACGCTACGTGGCCACCATCCAGAGCCAGCGCGGCGACTACAACGGGCGCGTGCTGTCCATCCGCCAGGAGGACCTGCGCTCGCTGGCGGTCATCTACGACCGCTCGCCCGGCGACCTCACCGAGGAGCTGATCAACTGGGGCGTCCTCGACCCCGAGGCCCGCCGCGCGGTCGACGCGTTCTAGCAGGTTCGGGCAGGCCTTCCGGCAGGCGCGAAGGACGGAACGGGAACCGCGGCGCGCACAGCGCGCGGCGGCCTCCGCGTGCGCCCGCGCCCACTCCCCCGGGTCGCGGACGCCCTGACCGCGGCCGCGCCGGCGGCACGCCGCCGAGCGCCGCGCGGACCGGTCCCGCGCTTGCCCGTACTCCTCGGGACGCGCGGTTCGCCCGCGCCGAGACGACGACGGCCGCGTCCCCGCTGCTCGAGTGCAGCGGGGACGCGGCCGTCGGTGTCGAAGCGGGCACCCGGCACCCGGATCACGCCGAGACGGATACAGGAAGGGGCGCGGCCGGGCAAGAGGCTTCCCCTCCCCCCGCCCGGCCGCCGTCCCGCGCCCGCGGGCCCAACCGGACGGGCGGGCCGCGAGCACAGCATGTACGTAGCTTCCGAACGACCCGGCAGGGCCTCATCCGCGACCCCAGTCGAACAGAAGTACGAACAAGACCAGTTAAGCGCACCCCGGCGGCCTCCGTCAACAGCGCCGCGCGCGGACGCCGGTCGTCTACCGTGGCCCTGTGCGCACCACCGAGATCGAGTTGTGGGAGCTGGCCGCCCCGGCCTTCCTGCACGCTCTGCCGGCCCTGATGGAGATCTACACGGCCGCGATGGAGCCTCCCCGCGAGCAGCTCGCCGGGCGCCGCTCCATCATGCGCGAGCACGCCCGCTATCCCCGCTTCCGCTCGGTGATCGCGCTGCCGCGGGAGGGCGGGGGCGCGGCCGGATTCGCCTACGGGTTCCGCGGCGGCAGCGGGCAGTGGTGGCACGACATCGTCGCCGCCGAACTGCGCGAGCGCGACCCCGGCGCCGAGCGGCGCTGGTTCGCCGACTCCTTCGAGGTCGCCGAGCTGCACGTGCTGCCCGCCTACCAGGGGCGCGGCATCGGGCGCAGCCTGCTGGAAACACTGACGGCGGCGCGCAGGGAGCGCACCGCCGTCCTGTCGACACCGGCCGGCCCCACGGCCGCCCGGGGCCTCTACCGCTCGCGCGGTTTCGTCGACGTACTACCGGAGTTCCACTTCCCCGGCAGCCCTCACCGGCCCTTCACGATCATGGCCGCGCCCCTGCCATTGCCGGGAGGCGGTCGGCGGCGACCTGCTCGTAGATCTCCCGTGTGGCAGTGGACTGGTTGAACGTGATGAAGTGGATGCCGGGGGCGCCCTCGTCCAGCAGCCGCTCGCACATGCGCTGCGCCTGCTCGATGCCCAGCTTGCGCACCGACTCGGGGTCGTCGGCGACCTTGTCGAACTCCTCGGCGAGGTGGCGCGGGAACGGCGCGCCGGAGAGCTGCTCGGACATCCCGATCGTGGAGTGCTTCACCACCGGCATGATCTCGGGGATGATCGGGGTGTCGCAGCCCGCGGCCGCCACCCGGTCGCGCAGCCGCAGGTAGTCCTCGGCGTCGAAGAACATCTGGGTGATGGCGTAGTCGGCGCCCGCGCGGCACTTCTGCACGAGGTACTTCGTGTCGGACTCGATGTCGGGCGAGCGGGGGTGCTTGTAGGGGAAGGCGGCGACGCCGACGCTGAAGTCGCCGGTCTCCTTGAGCAGCCTGACCAGATCCTCCGCGTACTCCAGCCCCTCGGGGTGCTTGACCCACTCGCCGAGCGGGTCGCCCGGGGGGTCGCCGCGCAGCGCGAGGAGGTTGTTCACGCCAACGCCGGCGAAGCGGCCGATGAGGTGGCGCAGCTCGCGCACGGAGTGGTTCACGGCCGTCATGTGGGCGACGGGCAGCAGTGTCGTGTCGGTGGCGACCTGCTCGGTGATCTCGACGGTGAGATCACGTGTACCGCCGCCGGCGCCGTACGTCACCGAGATGAACGACGGCTGCAGCGCCTCGATCTGGCGGATCACCCGCCAGAGTTTGCGCAGTCCTTCCTCGGTCTTCGGCGGGAAGAACTCGAATGAGAATGTCGGTTCGCCGGCCTTGAGCAGTTCGCGGATGTCGCGCGGCCGCGACGCTGCGGCCGGCGCGCTCCCGTTGCGTGTCGATGACCCAACCATGCAGTCCACCTTAGGCGAAGCCCTGCGCCGCGCCGGGAAGGTGGGTACCCACTACCCGCTCCACCTGCGCGAACACCTGCAGAAACGCCTCGGGGTGCCACGCGGCGGCGGCCGTGTACCGGCCGGCGGCCCCGCCCCTCCGGCGTCGCCGCGACGCGACGCGCGGACCCGCCCGTCAGGCAAGACACGCCATACCAACCGATAATGTGCAGCCCATGACCTTCTCCGCCGCCTCTCCGGTCTCCTTCGTGCGCACGGCCGTCGACGACGAGATCGCCCGGTTCGTCGCCCGGCGGCGCGCCCAGCTGCTGGAGATCGGCTCCGAGCTGAGGCCGGCCGTCGACGCGCTGGAGGCCATGCTCGCCGGGGGCAAGCGGCTTCGGCCGGCGTTCTGCTACTGGGGTTGGCGCGGTGCGGGCGGCGCTGACGTGCCGGGCATCCACGCCGCCGCGGCGTCGCTGGAGTTCCTGCAGGCCTGCGCGCTCATCCACGACGACGTGATCGACAACAGCGACACGCGGCGCGGCCTGCCCGCCACCCACAAGCGCCTGGAGGAGCTGCACGAGCGCTCAGGCTGGAGCGGGTCGGCCGCGGACTTCGGCCGCGGCGCGGCGATCCTCATCGGCGACCTGTGCCTGGCCTGGAGCGAGGACCTCTACCAGGCCAGCGGGCTGGAGCCGGAGGCGCTGCAGGCCGGGCGCACGCCCTTCGACGCGATGCGCACCGAGGTGATGGCCGGGCAGTACCTGGACATGCTGGAGCAGGTCCGCGGCGGCGGCGCCGTCGAGGCGACGCTGCGGGTCATGCACTACAAGGCCGCCAAGTACACGGTCGAGCGCCCACTGCACCTGGGCGCTGCGCTGGCGGGCCGCTACGAGGACCTCTCCCCCGTCTACACCGCCTACGGGCTACCGCTGGGCGTGGCATTCCAGTTGCGCGACGACATCCTGGGGGTCTTCGGCGACCCCGAGGAGACGGGCAAGCCGGCAGGCGACGACCTGCGCGAAGGCAAGCGCACGCTGATCGTGGCCGAGACGCTGGAGCGCGCGGGGGCGGCCGACCGCACCGAGTTCCTCCGGCTTCTGGGAGACCCCGGCCTGTCGACGGGGGCCGTGGAGTGGATGCGCGGTGCGGCCGAGGACTGCGGCGCGCTCGCGGCCTGCGAGCGCCGCATCGACGACTACGTCGAGCAGTCCGGAACGGCGCTGGAGAGCGGCCTGCTCGACGGCTCGGCGCGCTCGGCGCTGGCCGACCTCGTGGTCGCGGCCACCGCCCGCAAGCACTGACGGGCCCCGGCGCCGTGCGGGCCGCTGCGGCCCCGGAGGCGCGCGGCCCCGGGCCAACGGCCCGGTGCGGCGGTCCTCGCTGCCTCCGGGCCCCGCGCCTCACCCGGCGGCGGAGCAGCGTCCCTTTCGCCGACGGTCGCACCGGGACGCCGCTTCGTGCACGCTGAGGGGAAAGCACGTCCCGCGGCGCCGCCCGCGCTTGGAGGCACCATCGTGGACGCCACACCACCCCCCGCACGCGGCCCCCTGCGCCCGGCAGAACGCGCTCCGGCCCCGGATCTGGCCCGCGGGTTCATGCTCCTGCTGATCGCGCTGGCCAACACCCCTCTGTACCTCTACGGATCCCGGCAGTCGCCGCTGGGCGCCCACCCCGTCGACGGGACGGCGGCCGACCGCGCCGTGCAGTTCGTGATGATCCTGGCCGTGGACGGGCGCGTCTACCCGATGTTCGCGTGCCTGTTCGGCTACGGGCTGATGCGCATCTACGACCGCCAGCGCGAGGCCGGCGCCTCGCGGCGGGAAGCGGCCGCGGTGGTGCGCCGACGCAACCTGTGGTTGCTCGTGTTCGGATTCGTGCACGCCGCGCTGCTGTTCCTCGGCGACGTCCTGGCCGCCTACGGGCTGCTCGGGCTCGTCCTGGGCGGCCTGCTGCTGGGACGCGGCGAGCGCGCGATGCGGTGGACGGCGGCGGTCCTCGCCGGACTGGCGCTCGTGCTGTGGGTGTTCAGCGCGCTCGGCGCCGCCCTGGCGGCGCTCGCCCCGCCCGGCGCCGTCGGCGGGGGCGAGGCGGAAGCCGGCGTGTCCGGCATCCTGCGGTCCTCGTTCAGCGAGAAGGACTACCTCGCCTCCGTCGCGGACCGTCTGGCCGCCTGGGCGTTCATTGCGCCGCTCCAGGCCCTCGCACTGGTGATGCCCGCCATGATGGCGCTGGGCCTGGTGCTGGGCCGCCGCCGGGTGCTGGAGCGCCCCGACCGGTACTTCCGCCCGCTCGTCGCCACCGCCGCGGCGGGGATCGGTCTCGCCTGGGCGTCGGCCCTGCCCGAGGCGCTGGCCCATGTCGGCGCCGTTCCGGCGAGCGGCGCCGTCACCGCGGCGCTCAGCGGTGTGCGGCAGCTGAGCGGCGTGCTCGGAGGCGCGGGCTACGTGGCGCTGTTCGCGCTGGTCGGCCGCGCGGTGGGCCGCAGGGCGCACCGCGGACCGGGCACTGCCGCCGTCGTCGCGGTCGGCAAGCGCTCCCTGTCCTGCTACCTGGCCCAGTCGGTGCTGTGCGCGCCGCTGCTGGCGGCCTGGGGCCTGGGCCTCGGCGCGCACCTCGGCAGCGCGGCCACGGCCCTCTTCGCCGCCGGCGTGTGGCTGGCCACGCTGGTGGGCGCTTACGCACTGGAGCGGGCCGGTCGGCCCGGACCGGCCGAGGCGCTGCTGCGCCGGCTGAGCTACGGGCCCGCGGCCCGCAGCGGCGCCGACGGCGCGCAGGCCGGCCCGACCGGCGGTCCGACGCGCTGAGAGGCGCGCGAAAACCCGTGACCGCGGGCGTCCCGAACGCGCCCTCCCGGGGTCGGTGACCCCGCGCCCCGACTGTCGCAAAATGCCATCCATGGGGAAGTACGGGGACTACCAGGCATCGACGCACATGATCGGCATCACGGGCGCCACCGGCGCCCTCGGCCGACGGGTCGCCGAACGGCTCGCGCAGCGCGGCGCGTCCCAGCGGCTCATCGTCCGCGACCTCAACCGCGCACCGGATCTGCCCGGGGCGAGCGCGGCCATGGCCGCCTACGAGGACATCGACGCCTTCGAGCGCGCCGCCCGGGGCGTCGACACGCTGCTGCTGATCCCGGCCCCCGCCTCCGACGATCGCGTCGAGCGGCACCTCGGCGCAGTGGACGCGGCGCTCGCGGCGGGTGTCGGCCGCATCGTCTACGTGTCGTTCCTCTCCGCCGGGCCCGCCTCGGTCTGCGCCGCGGCCCGGGACCACTTCTACACCGAGGCCCGCATCCGCGCCTCGGGGGTGCGCCACACCTTCCTGCGGCCCGGCCTGTACCTGGACCTGCTGCCGTCCTGGGTGGACTCCGCCGGGCTCATCCGCGGGCCGGCCGGCCAGGGCCGCCTGGCGTGGGTCTCGCGCGAGGACGCGGCCGAGGCGGCGGTGGCCGTCCTCACCGGCGGTACCGGGCACGACGGCCGCACCTACGATCTCACCGGGCCCGAGGCGGTGGGGCTGGGCGAGACCGCGCGCCGGCTGTCGGCGCTGACCGGGCGCACCATCGCCTACGCGCCCGAGAGCGTGCCGACGGCCGGGGGCCGCCTGCGGGTGGGAGAGTCGTGGGCCGGAGGCGGCGCCTGCGCCGCGATCGCCGCAGGCGAGCTGGACGTGGTCTCGCCCTCCGTGCCCGAGCTGATCGGCCGGCGCGCCCAGTCAATCGAGGGCTACCTGCGCACCCGCCCCAGCGCGCTGCACCACGCACCGGTCTGACGCCCTGCGGCACCGCCGGGAGCGTCACTCGCGCGTGTCGACGACCTCAAGCCCGCCCGAGGCGTGCCTGGATCGCAGGGCCTTCTTGTCGAACTTGCCGACGCTGGTCTTGGGCACCTCCGCCACGAAGGTCCAGAACTCCGGAAGCTGCCAGCGCGCCATCTTCTCGGCGAGGAACTCCCGCAGCTCCGCTGCGCCGGCCTCCGCGCCGTCCCTGAGGACGACGGCGACCAGGGGGCGCTCGTCCCACCTGGGGTCGGGAACGGCCACGACGGCCGCCTCGGCGACGTCCGGATGGGCCATCACGGAGTTCTCCAGCTCGACCGAGGAGATCCACTCGCCGCCGGTCTTGATGACGTCCTTGGCGCGATCGGTGAGCCGCAGGAAGCCGTCCGGGGTCAAGGAGCCGACGTCGCCGGTGCGCAGCCAGCCGTCGTGGAACTTCTCCGGGTCCTCGCCGCCGTAGTAGGAGCCGGTCACCCAGGGCCCGCGCACCTCCAGCTCGCCGACGGAGACGCCGTCGTGCGGCACCGGCGCGCCGTCGGGGCCGATGAGCCGGCCCTGCACCGACGCGGGCAGGCGCCCTTGGCTGAGGCGGTAGGCGCGGCGCTCGCTTCCGGCGGCCTCGGCGGGCGGGCGGGCGAAGCTGCCCAGCGGGGAGGTCTCGGTCATGCCCCAGGCGTGCAGCACGGGCACTCCGTAGTGCTCCTCGAAGCGCTCCATGAGCGAGGGCGGGCAGGCCGATCCGCCCACCACGACGCTGTGCAGGCTGGACACGTCGCGCGGCGCCGACTCCAGCTCCTCGAGCAGCCCCTGCCAGATGGTGGGCACGGCCGCCGCGATGGTCGGGCGCTCGGCCTGGATCATGTCGGCCAGCGGGCCCGGCTGCAGGAAGCGGTCGGGCAGCAGCAGCGAGGCGCCCACCATGAGCGTGGCGAAGGGCACCCCCCAGCTCATGGCGTGGAACATGGGCACCACCGCCAGCGCGGTGTCGCCTTGGCCCACGGCCTTGCTGTCGGTCATGCACACCTGCATGGAGTGCAGGTACATCGACCGGTGGCTGTAGGCGACGCCCTTGGGATCCCCGGTCGTACCGGAGGTGTAGCACATCGCGGCGGCGTCGCGCTCGTCGATCTCGGGCCAGTCGAAGGTGTCGGGCCGGCCCGCCAGGAGGTCCTCGTAGGAGTGCACCTCCACGCCCTCGGCGGCGAGGCCGCCGGGCTCGCCGCCGGCGACGACCACGTGGCGCACGGTGCGCAGCCGCGGCAGGACCGGCGCGAACAGCGGCACGAGGGAGGAGTCCACGATGACGACGCGGTCCTCGGCGTGGTCGGCGATGTAGGCGACCTGGTCGGCGTGCAGCCGGATGTTGAGCGTGTGCAGCACCGCGCCCATGGCCGGGACGGCGAAGTAGGCCTCCAGGTGCTCCTGGTTGTTCCACTGGAAGGTGGCCACGCGCTCGTCGCCGGTGACCCCGAGTCCGCGCAGGGCGTGGGCGAGGCGGGCGGCGCGCGCGCCGACCTCGCCGAGGGTGGCGCGGCGGGGCTCCCCGCCGGTCCAGGTGACGACTCGGGCCCGGCTGTGCACCGAGGTTCCGTAGCGGACGAGGTCGCCGACGGACAGCGGAACGTCCTGCATGGTGCTGCGCATTCGCCCTCACCCTTCACGCAGTACGGACGTGACTCGTGTCACCGACGCTAGAAGGGGCGGAGCACGCGGGAAAGCATGCCGGACACATCGTTACCTGACGGTGTTAGGAGGGTTCGACCCGTGCGCGGCGATGCAGAGCCCTGAGGCAGGGCCCCTCGGGCGCAACCGCCGGTAGGCGCGGGAGTGCTCAGCCCGCGGCGGCGAGCCTGCGCGCGAACTCCGCCGCCGCGGCGCGCGGGTCGTCGGCCTCGGTGACGGCGCGCACGACGACCACGCGCCGGGCGCCGGCCGCGAGCACCCGGTCGAGGTTGGCCAGGTCGATGCCGCCGATGGCGAACCAGGGGCGCTGCGGCGCAGCCGCGGCGGTGCGCTCCACCAGCTCCAGCCCGGCAGCGGGCCGCCCCGGCTTGGTGGGCGTGGTCCAGGTCGGACCCACGCAGAAGTAGTCGACGCCCTCTTCCCGGTCGGAGGCGGCCGCCATCGCCGCGTCGCTGTTGGAGCGGCCGATCAGCGGCCCGGCGCCGACGACGGCACGCGCGTGCGGCACCGGCAGGTCCTCCTGGCCCAGGTGCAGAATGTCGGAGCCCGCGGCCAGGGCGATGTCGGCGCGGTCGTTGACCGACATCAGGGCGGCGTGGCGCTCGCAGGCGGCCCGCACGGTCTCCAGCGCGGCGAGCTCGCCGCGGGCCTCCAGGGACTTGTCGCGCAGCTGGACGATGTCGACGCCGCCGGCCAGCGCGGCGTCGAGGAACTCGGCGAGGTCGCCCCGGTCGGCGCGGGCGTCGGTGCAGAGGTAGAGGCGCGCCCGGTCCAGGCGCTCTCGCAGGCTCGCGTTCACCGGGCCAGGGTAGCCGCCGAAAGCCGGGCGCCCTCGCGCGCCCTCGCCCGCCGGGGACCGGCCGCCCCCGCGGGTGCCAACGCCCCGGGCGTGCGCGGATGCTCCTGCGGCCGTCAGAAGGCCATGGCCTGCGCGCGGCGGCGGACCTCGGTGCCGCGGTTCTCGCTCAGCGCCTCGATCGGCGCTCCCGGCAGCGTGTCGTCAGGGGTGAACATCCACTGCAGCGCCTCTTCGGTGCTGAATCCGGAGTCGGCCAGGACGGTGAGGGTGCCGGGCAACCCCTTGACGACGTCGCCGCGGGAGATGAACGCGGCCGGGACGCAGAGCTCGCCGCCGCGCCGCACGCCCAGCAGCTTGTGGTCGGCGATGAACTGCTTGACCCGGTTCGGGCTGACGTTCAGCTCCTTCGCCGCGTCCTTCAGTGTCATCCATTCACCGACGAGGGCGTCGATGTCGCTGTCGTTCTCGTTCACGCTGCCAATGTGCCACACCCGCTGCCGTGTCAAACGCCGCTGCGGCGGTGTATCGCTCTGGGCTTAGCCCGGCCTCCGCCGGGACGCCCCGCAGTGCCGGGACATCACATCTGGGTTCGCGAGGCGCCGCAGGGCACGGGAGTGCCGTCCACCAACCGCAGTTGTTCGTGCCGGGTCGGTATGGCCCGGGCCAGCCACATGGCGGCCGCGAACATCTGCGGGGCCAGGGTGCGCAGGCGCCGGTGGTACTCGGCCTGGTCGATCAGGCGCGGGAACAGGTGTCCGATGCGCTCGGGGGCGCGGCGCAGCCACCTGCGTTCGTCGTTGTAGCGCAGCAGTGCCTGGGCCACCGCGACGCAGACGAGTTCGGCGTCGGTGGGGCCGGTGGCCGCCCGCCGCGGGCACGCTGGGGCCGGGGTATGACGCAGTCGTCGAGATGGACGTAGAGTGCAGTGAGAAGGGCGTCTAGGTTTGTCTTCACACACTGATCTTGGCGCCCTTCGTCATGTCCTCGCTACGGTCACCGATTTCCCATCGACGATCTAGAATGGGTACGGACGAGAACACCCGCGGGAGCCGGGGCGGGACCCGGCTGAGAGGGAGGCTGGCGGCCTCCGACCGCATGAACCTGATCCGGGTCATTCCGGCGAAGGAAGTGGCAGCAGGACCGTGTGTGCAGCAACCGACCTCTCCTCCTCGCAGCGCACCGCCGACGTGGTCGTCGTCGGCGGCGGGCTCATCGGGCTGGCCACCGCCTGGCGGGCCGCCCGCGCCGGGCTGAGCGTGACCGTGGTGGCCGAGCCGGTCGAAGGCTCCGCTTCGACCGTGGCCGCCGGCATGCTCACCCCTGCCACCGAGGCCTCCTTCGGCGAGGAGGCGCTGATGCGCTTCGCCGTCCTCTCCCGCGACCGCTACCCCTCCTTCGTCGCCGAACTGGAGGAGGACAGCGGACTGGCGGCCGGCTACCGCGCCGAGGGCACCCTGCAGGTCGCCTTCGACTCCGACGACATGGCCCGGCTCGGCCACCTCGGCGAGCTGCGGGAGCGGCTGGGCCTGTCCACCGAGCGGCTCACCGGGCGCGAATGCCGCAGGCTGGAACCGATGCTGGCGCCGTCGGTGCGCGGCGGCTACCTGGCCTCCGACGACCACTCCGTCGACCCGCGCGCGCTGCTGGAGGCGATGCGGGCGGCCGCCGAGCGGCGGGGCGCCGTGGGCGTTCGCGACCGCGTGCGCCGACTGGTCCTCGACGGCGGCGGCCGCGCCCGCGGCGTCGTGCTCGACTCCGGCAACGAGGTCTCGGCCGGGCAGGTGGTGCTGGCCGCCGGGGTGGCCACCCCGGCGATCGCGGGAATCCCCGAGGGCGTGGTGCCGCCGCTGCGCCCGGTGAAGGGCCAGCTGCTGCGCCTGCGCACACCCGGGGGCGAGGACCCGATCGTCGCCCGCACCGTGCGCGGTCTGGTCAAGGGCTCACCCGTATACCTGGTGCCGCGCGGCTCCGGCGAGGTCGTGCTCGGCGCCACCCAGGAGGAGCAGGGCTTCGACACCCGTCTGACCGCCGGCGGCCTGTGGCAGGTGCTGCGCGACGCCCACGAGCTGGTGCCCGGCGTCAGCGAGCTGGAGGTCGCCGAGACCTGTGTGGGCCTGCGCCCGGGCTCGCCCGACAACGAACCGCTGCTGGGCCCCACCGCGGTCCCCGGCCTGCACCTGGCCGCCGGCCACTTCCGGCACGGTGTGCTGCTCGCCCCGGCCACCGGCGACGCCATGGCCGAGGCACTGACCACCGGCGCGCTCCCCGACTACGCGCGCCGGTTCGCCGCTGTCCGCGCCGCCGGCGGTCCCCCCGCCACCGCGGACGGCGGCCGCACAGAGGGAGGCGAGCAGGACCAGTGGATGTGATCATCAACGGCGAGCGCCGCGCGGTCCCACCCCGGACCACCGTGGCCGAGGTCGTGCGCTCGCTGACGCGCCAACCCGCCGGTGTCGCCGTCGCGCTCAACGACGAGGTCGTTCCCAAAGCGGGCTGGACCACCACCGAGGTCGGCGAGGACGACCGCGTCGACGTACTCACAGCTGTCCAAGGAGGCTGACGTGGCCCACACGCACACCCCGGCGAGCCCCGGGGCCGCCGGAGCTTCCGGCACCGGCCGCGAGGAGCGGCCGGACCACGGCGCGGAGGCCGGCGGGGACCCGCTGGTCATCGCCGGGCGCTCGTTCACCTCCCGGCTCATCACCGGGACCGGCGGCGCCCCGTCGCTGCGCATCCTGGAGGACGCCCTGGCCGCCTCGGGCACCGAGCTGACCACCGTCGCGCTGCGCCGGGTCTCCCCCGGCGCCGAAGGCACGGTGTGGGACGTCCTCCGCCGCAACGGCATCCGGGCGCTGCCCAACACGGCGGGCTGCTTCACCGCGGGCGACGCGCTGCGCACCGCCCGCCTGGCGCGCGAGGCGCTGGAGACCGACTGGGTCAAGCTGGAGGTCGTCGCCGACGACCGCACCCTGCTGCCTGACCCGGTCGAGCTGCTCGACGCGGCCGAGCGCCTGGTCGACGAGGGCTTCACGGTCCTGCCCTACACCAACGACGACCCGGTCCTCGCGCGCCGGCTGGAGCAGGTCGGCTGCGCCGCGGTCATGCCGCTGGGCGCCCCCATCGGCTCGGGTCTGGGCATCCGCAACCCGCACAACATCGAGCTGATCGTGGAGCAGGCGCACGTCCCGGTGGTGATCGACGCCGGCATCGGCACCGCCAGCGAGGCCGCCCTGGCCATGGAGCTGGGATGCGATGCGGTGATGCTGGCCACCGCGGTCACCCGCGCCCAAGACCCGGTGCTGATGGCCGCCGCCATGCGCGACGCCGTGAACGCCGGCCGCGCCGCCCGCCGCGCCGGGCGCATCCCCGTACGGCGCTACGCGCAGGCGTCCTCCCCGGCCGTGGACTAGGATCCGCACGCGGCCCGTCCGGCCGCCGCCGGGCGGGCGGCGGGCGGGCGGCGTGTCCGGTCTCACTCGCGGCCGCGACATTCTCGCAGTTCAGGCGCCTTTACCCGATCGCGGTCCGGCCGCGGACGACCTCAGGCGCCACCCCCGCACACACGACGCCTTACACTCCCGAGTGTGGACATGACGACTGCCGACCCTCTGGTGGGCACGACACTCGATCAGCGCTACCACGTCGAGGCACGGGTGGCCAGCGGAGGCATGGCCACGGTCTACGTCGCGCACGACACGCGCCTGGACCGCCGGCTGGCCTGCAAGGTCATGCACCCCTCCCTGGCCCAGGACCCCTCCTTCGTGCGCCGCTTCATCAACGAGGCGCACTCGGTGGCCAAGCTCTCCCACCCCAACGTCGTGCAGGTCTACGACCAGGGCACCGACCGGGGCCACGTCTACCTGGCCATGGAGTACGTGCCGGGGCGGACCCTGCGCG
The DNA here is from genome assembly GCF_031845375.1 of Streptomonospora wellingtoniae. Taxonomy (NCBI): domain Bacteria; kingdom Bacillati; phylum Actinomycetota; class Actinomycetes; order Streptosporangiales; family Nocardiopsidaceae; genus Streptomonospora; species Streptomonospora wellingtoniae. The sequence continues at coordinate 276,049 of NZ_JAVREK010000002.1, read as the reverse complement.
ACATGCTCAACGCGCGCGGGCGCCTCTCGCCCGCGGACGCGGTCGAGGTCATCTCGCCGGTGCTGGCGGCGCTGGGCGCCGCGCACCAGGCCGGGCTGGTCCACCGCGACGTCAAGCCCGAGAACGTGCTGCTCACCGAGGACGGCCGCGTCAAGGTCGCCGACTTCGGCCTGGCGCGGGCGGTGGAGTCGTCACAGCAGAACACCACCAAGACCGGCACCGTCATGGGGACCGCCGCCTACCTGGCGCCCGAGCAGATCCAGCGCGGTGCCGCCGACGCGCGCACCGACGTCTACGCGGCCGGCATCATGCTCTACGAGCTGCTGACCGGGTCGCAGCCGCATACCGGCGACACCCCCATCTCGATCGCCTACCAGCACGTCAACGAGGACGTGCCGCGGCCCTCGCGCGCCGTCTCCGGGCTTCCGCCCCAGGTCGACACCCTGGTCACGCGCGCCACCGAGCGCGACCCGAGCTACCGCCCCGGCGACGCCGGCCAGTACCTGGCCCTGGTGCTGAACCTCAAGTCGGCGCTGCCGGCGGCCGATGCGGCCGATCCGGCCCACGGCGGTGCGGCCGCCCCGGCCACGGCTTCGGATGTATCCAACGACACCCTCGTCGTCGAGACGGGAGGGGCGGCCCGGGAGGAGGCCGCGCCGGCGTACCGCGGCGGCAGGGGGCGCCGCGCCCGCTCGCGGCTGGACTACCGCAGCTACCCGATGATGATCGTCGCGGGCGTACTCGCGGTGGTGCTCCTGGTGTTCGGCTGGTGGTTCCTGGTCGGCAGGTACGAGCCGGTGCCCGACGTCGTCGGCATGCAGGAGTCCGGCGCCCGCGCGGTGCTGGGCGACATCCCGGTGCAGATCGAGACCTCCGACAAGCGCGTCTACTCCGAGGAGTCGGCCGGCTCTGTCGCCGAACTGGAGCCCGCTGTCGACGAGCGCATCCTGCCCGGCGACACGGTCACCCTCTTCCTGTCGAAGGGGCCGCAGAGCGTCGAGATGCCCGACCTGGTGGGCCAGAGCGCCGGCGACGCGCGGGAGGCGCTGGAGGACCAGGGCTTCGCCGAGGTCGTCGAGCAGGAGACCGAGTCCCAGGACCAACCCGCGGGAACGGTCATCAGTACCGACCCCGAGGCGGGCGCCGACGCCGACCGCGAGCAGCCGGTGACCCTGTCCGTCAGCGCGGGGTTCGAGGTCCCCCAGGTCGAGGGGATGCAGCAGGACCAGGCGGAGACGGCGCTGCAGGACGCAGGGCTGCAGGTCTCGGTGACCGAGGAACCCAGCGAGGACGTGCCCGAGGGCGAGGTCGTCTCGCAGGACCCGCCCGGCGGCGAGACCGTGAGCTCCGGCGACACGGTCGAGATCACGGTCTCCTCGGGGCCCGATGACATCGAGATCCCCGACGTGACCGGGTGGAACGTCGTCGACGCGAAGAAGAAGCTGGAGGAGCTGGGCTTCAAGGTGAAGGTCACCAGGATCTTCGGCGGCGACACGGTCTCCAGCTACACCCCGCAGGGCACGGCGAAGAAGGACACCGAGATCGAGCTGATCGCCAGTCCGTTCGGCGCCGGCGGCGGCGGCGGACCCCCGGGCGGAGGGAACGGCCAAGGCGGCGGCCGCGGCGACGACTGACGTCAGCAGGAGCATCCGCGGCGGCCGCGCCCTCCGCGGCGTGTTCGCTAGAGTCACCCCATGATCGAGCGGGCAGAGGCCGGATCGCCGGAGCGGCGACCGATCCGCATCATGGTCGTCGACGACCACCCGATGTGGCGCGATGCGGTTGCGCGCGACCTGGCCGAGGCCGGCCTGGAGGTGGTGGCCACCGCGGGCGACGGGGCCAAGGCCCTACGCGTGGCCCCGGCGGCTCGGCCTACGGTCGCGGTCGTCGACCTGCAGCTGCCCGACATCGGAGGCGTGGAGGTCACCCGCCGCCTGCTGGCGTGCGGCGAGCCGCCGCGCGTGCTGGTGCTCTCGGCCAGCGGCGAGCAGGCCGACGTCCTGGAGGCGGTCAAGGCCGGCGCCACCGGATACCTGGTGAAGTCGGCCCAGCGCGAGGAGCTGCTGGAGGCGGTGCGCCGCGTGCACGCCGGCGAGGCGGTCTACACCCCCGGCCTCGCCGGGCTGGTGCTGGGCGAGTACCGGCGGATGGCCGCCGAGCCCGAGCCGGCCGGCGAGCCCGCGGCGCCCTCGCTGACCCCGCGTGAGACCGAGGTGCTGCGGCTGGTGGCCAAAGGGCTGGGTTACAAGCAGATCGCCGAGCGCCTGACGCTGTCCCACCGCACCGTGCAGAACCACGTGCAGAACACGCTGAACAAGCTCCACCTGCACAACCGCGTCGAACTGGCGCGCTACGCAATCGACCGGGGACTCGACGGCGACGGGTGAGCCCGGCGCTGTACGGGCGGAGGCGCCCTCAGCCGCCCTCGCGGCCGCGCGGAGTGCGGCCGCGAGGGCGGTGCCCGCATGGGCTTCCCGTCCGGCGGGGCTTCAGCCCAGCTCGGCCCAGCCCTTCGAGCGCTCGACGGCCGTGCGCCAGCGCCGGTGGGCGGCTTCGTCGCGGTCGCCGGGCTCGAAGCGGCGGTCCAGGTTCCAGGTGCGTGCGAGCTCGTCGGTGGAGGACCACACGCCTGTGGCCAGTCCCGCGAGGAAGGCGGCGCCCAGCGCAGTGGTCTCCTGCACCTCGGGCCGGGCCACGCTTACCTGGAGCTGGTCGGCCTGGATCTGGCAGAGCAGGTCGTTGGTGGACGCGCCGCCGTCCACCCGCAGCTCCGGCAGCCGGGTGCCGGAGGCGGCCGCCATGGACTCGGCGACGTCGCGGACCTCGAAGGCGATCGCCTCCAGGGTGGCGCGGGCGATGTGGGCGCGCTGGGTGCCGCGGGTGATGCCGAAGATGGCGCCGCGGGCGTGCGGGTCCCAGTCCGGAGCGCCCAGGCCCGTCAGCGCGGGGACGAACACCACGCCCCCGGAGTCGGGCACGCTGGCCGCCAGCCCTTCGGACTGCGGGGCGCTGTCGATGAGTCCGAGCCCGTCGCGCAGCCACTGCACGGCCGCGCCGGTGACGAAGATCGAGCCTTCCAGCGCGTAGTCGAGCCGCCCGTCGGGGTGCTGCCACAGCACGGTGCTGAGCAGCCCGTGGTCGGGCGCCACCGGCTCCGAGCCGGTGTTCACCAGCACGAAGGAACCGGTGCCGTAGGTGCACTTGGAGGTGCCCGCGGTGTAGCAGTTCTGTCCGAACATGGCGGCCTGCTGGTCGCCGGCGATCCCCGCGATGGGGATCCGCAAGCCGAGGAACTCCTGCGGGTCGGTCTCACCCACGACCCCGTAGGAGGGCACGACCTCGGGCAGCGCGGAGATCGGCACGCCGAGCAGATCGCACATCTCCGCCGACCACTCGCCGCGGTGGATGTCGTACAGCAGGGTGCGGGAGGCGTTCGAGGCGTCGGTGACGTGCCGGGCTCCGGCGGTCATCCGGCTGATGACGTAGGAGTCGACGGTGCCCACGACGGTCTCTCCGGACTCCACGCCGCTCCAGGCCCGCTGGTCGTTGCGGCGGATCCAGGTGAGCTTGGTGCCGGTGAAGTAGGGGTCCAGTCGCAGGCCGGTGACGTCGGTCACACGGCCTTCGTGCCCTGCCTCGCGCAGCTCGGCGCAGATGCCCGCCGTTCGGCGGTCCTGCCAGACGATGGCTCTGCGGGGCGAGTTGCCGCGCTCGCGGTTCCACAGCACCGCCGTCTCACGCTGGTTGGTGATGCCCACGCAGGTGGGCACGCTGTCGGTGGCGTCCAGGGCCGTCTGGCACGCGGCCAGGGTCGCCTGCCAGATCTCCTCGGGAACGTGCTCGACCCAGCCGGTCTCGGGGTAATGCTGGGCGAACTCCTGATAGCCGCGGGCGAGAACACCGCCGTTCTCGTCGACGACGAGTGCGGTCACGCCGGTGGTACCGGCATCGAGCGCGAGGACGGACATGGGTTGGCCTCCAGCACGTTGGGCGACTATGGTCTAGACCATGCGGACGGTGCGGGACTGAAGGCGCCGCCCCGGCTCCGATCCGCCATCCGGGGGACTTACCCCCCGGCAGGCGGCTTCCAACGCTCGGCGGGCGCCTTCCGTGGCACCGGTCACATTGTGGCCCCTGGTGTGACGGCGGACGACCGCTGTCGCCCTCTGGTCCGCACCGCCCGAACGGCGCCCCCGCGCCGGCAGAGGCGGTCAGGTTGTCCACAGGAATTCGAGGAGTGCACGCATGCGAGTCGGGGTGCTGACCGGTGGCGGCGACTGCCCGGGGCTGAACGCGGTCATCCGCGCAGTGGTCCGCAAGGGCATCAAGGACTACGGCTACGAGTTCGTCGGGTTCCGGGACGGCTGGCGCGGGCCGCTGGAGGGCGCGACCATGCCCCTGGACCGGGCGGCCGTCAGCGGGATCCTGCCGCGCGGCGGCACGATCCTGGGGTCCTCGCGCACCAACCTCATGAAGATCGAGGGCGGCGTCGAGCGGGTCAAGCAGAACATGGCCGAGCTGGGCATCGACGCCCTGGTGGCGATCGGCGGCGAGGACACCCTGGGGGTGGCCACACAGCTGACCGACCGCGGCGTCAACGTCGTGGGCGTGCCCAAGACCATCGACAACGACCTCAACGCCACCGACTACACCTTCGGCTTCGACACGGCCGTCAACATCGCCACCGAGGCGGTGGACCGGCTGCACACCACCGCCGAGTCCCACCACCGCGCGCTGGTCGTGGAGGTCATGGGCCGCCACGCCGGCTGGATCGCGCTGCACTCGGGCATGGCCGCCGGCGCCAACGTCATCCTCATCCCCGAGCGCCCCTTCGACATCGACGAGGTCGTGGCCCACGTCGAGAGCCGGTTCGAGACCAACTACGCCCCCATCCTCGTCGTCGCCGAGGGCGCCCACCCCAAGGACGGCCAGATGGAGCTTTCCGCCGGCGAGAAGGACGCCTTCGGCCACGTCCGCCTCGGCGGCATCGGCCAGCGCCTCTCCGAGGAGATCGAGTCGCGCACCGGCAAGGAGGCCCGCTCGGTGGTCCTGGGCCACGTGCAGCGCGGCGGCACCCCCTCGGCCTTCGACCGCGTGCTGGCCACCCGGCTGGGCGTGAACGCCATCGAGGCCGTCCACGACCAGGACTACGGCAAGATGGTCGGCCTGCAGGGCACCGACATCGTGCGGGTCGACCTGTCGGCGGCCACGGACAAGCTCAAGACCGTGCCGACCGAGCGCTACGAAGAGGCCGAGGTCTTCTTCGGCTGACCGCACCGCGGCGGCGCACCGGCGCGCACTCACCGCGCACCGCTCCACGGCGCGCCCCGCCGCGCCCGGCGACCCGCCGGGTCCAGCGGCCGGGGCGCGCCGTCGGCGTTTCGGAGACCCCCTGGGCCTGCGGACGGCCGCGTGCGCGGGAATCCTCCGTCGCGACCGGTCGTTGCGATGTTCGATACTGGAAGCGGCGGGGCACGGCCTCCGCCCTCCCCTCACCCGTCGAGACATCTGGGAGCCGCAGTCATGGCCGTCATGTCCGAGCCCGAGGCACTCGAAGGACGCGAGGCCCAGGCCGCCGTCCAGGAGCGGTCGGCGTCCGGACCGCACGAGCTGTGCGTGCTGATGAAGCTCGGCGAGATCGTGCTCAAGGGCAGCAACCGCAGCCTGTTCGAGCGCCGCCTGCACAACAACATCCGTGCGTCCGCGCGCGGCCTGAGCCCGATCAAGCTGACCCGGCGCGGCTCGGGAGTCGTCATCGTCCGCATGCCCGGCGCCTCCGACATCGAGGTCGCCGAACTGGCCGAGCGGATGCGCAACGTGATGGGCGTGGTGTGGGTGCACCTGGTGCGCCGGGTGCCCAAGGACCTCGACGCGGTCACCGCCACCGCCGTGCAGGCGCTGGCCGACCGCAGCGGCAGCTTCGCCGTGCGGGCCCGCCGCCGCGACAAGCGGTTCCCGCTGACGTCCTCGCAGCTCGCCGGGCACGTGGGCGCGGCGGTGCAGCAGGCCCACGGCCTGCCGGTCGACCTCAAGCACCCGCAGAACCCGGTCTCCATCGAGGTCGACAAGGACGAGGTGTTCGTCTTCACCGACGGCATCCCGGGCCAGGGCGGCCTTCCCGTGGGCATGAGCGGGCGCGCGCTGGTGCTGATGTCGGGCGGCATCGACTCGCCGATCGCCGCGCACCGGATGATGCGCCGCGGCCTGAAGGTCGATTTCCTACACTTCTCCGGCATGCCCTTCACCGGGCCGGAGTCGATCTACAAGGCCTACAGCCTGGTGCGCCAGCTGGACCGGTACCAGGTGGGCTCGCGGCTGTTCGTCGTCCCCTTCGGCAAGGCGCAGCAGCAGCTGAAGTCCTCCGGCGCCGAGCGGCTGCAGATCATCGCCCAGCGGCGGCTGATGCTCAAGACCGCCGAGGCGCTGGCCGACGACCTCAAAGCCGAGGCGCTCGTCACCGGCGACGCGTTGGGGCAGGTCTCCAGCCAGACCATGGCCAACCTGACGGCGCTGGACGACTCCGTGGACCTGCCGATCCTGCGGCCGCTGATCGGCATGGACAAGACCGAGATCATGGACCAGGCGCGGCGGATCGGCACCCTGTCGATCTCGGAGCTGCCCGACGAGGACTGCTGCACGCTGCTCACACCGCGCCAGGTCGAGACCGCCGCCAAGATCCCCGACCTGCGCCAGATCGAGAAGCGGCTGGACGCCGAGGAGCTGGCCGAGCACCTGCTGACGGTCAAGCAGCTGCACCGCCCCAGCTTTCTGGGCGACGCCGCGCCCGCCAAGGTCTGAAGGGCCGGGCGCCCGGGTACCGGCGCGCCGTTCGCGAGCGCGGTCCGGCGGTCTCCGCCGTCTCTGCGGAGACGGGCGGAGACCGCCGGACGGGACGGCCCCGGCGCGTCCGGAAGGCGCTACACGCCCGCCGCTGCCGGCTCCGGCGCGGGGGTGAGGGTGCGGCCCACCAGCGGCGCGAAGGTGGCCGCGATGCCGGCCAGCTCGCCGATGTCGTCGCCGACCAGCGCCTGGGGACCGTCGCACAGCGCGGTCTCGGGTGCGGGGTGCACGTCGACGATGACGCCGTCGGCCCCGACCGCGATCGCTGCGCGCGACAGCGGCAGCACCAGGTCGCGCTTGCCGCCCGAGTGCGAGGGGTCCACGATCACCGGCAGGTGCGACAGGCTCTGGGCCACCGGTACCGCGCTGATGTCGAGGGTGTTGCGGGTGGCCTTCTCGAAGGTGCGGATGCCCCGCTCGCACAGCACGATGTCGAGGTTGCCGCGCTGGGCGATGTACTCGGCGGCCATCAGCCACTCCTCGATGGTGGCGTTCATGCCGCGCTTGAGCAGCACCGGGCGGCCGGCCTCGCCCGCTGCCTGCAGCAGGGCGAAGTTCTGCATGTTGCGAGTGCCGATCTGCAGCATGTCGGCGTAGTCGGCGACCAGGTCCACGTCGGCGGCGTCGACCACCTCGGTGACGACGGGCATCCCGGTCTCGGCGCGCACGTCGGCGAGGATCTTCAGGCCGGTCTCGCCCAGCCCTTGGAAGGCGTAGGGGGAGGTGCGGGGCTTGTAGGCGCCGCCGCGCAGCAGCGAGGCCCCGGCCGCGCGGGCCATGCGCGCGGCCTCCAGCGTCTGTTCGGGGGTCTCGACCGCGCACGGTCCGGCGATGACGGTCATGTTGTCGCCGCCGACGGGCACGCCGGCGACCCGCACCGTGGAGCGGCCCGGATGGTGCTCACTGCTGACGAGCTTGTAGGGGACGCTGATGCGCAGGACGTCGCTCACGCCGGGCATGGCGCGAAGATCCAGGGTCTCGAACTGCCGTACGTCGCCGACCAGGCCGATGATCGTGCGGCTCACTCCGCGGGTCACGTAGGCCTCGCCTCCCGCGTTCGCGACGAGGTCGACGAGGTTGTCGATATGTTCGCGTGTGGCCCCAGGCCCCATGACGATGACCATGTGCGTTGTCCCTTCGGAACTTCGGTGTCCGTTCCCGGACGCGGTGGAGTTGTCGGCCGGACGGGCCGGGAGCGGCAGCCGGGCGGAAGCGGAAGGGGCCGGGCAGCAAAAGAGCCCCGGGCCGCTTCCGGCCCGGGGCTCCTCAAGTCGTCCGTGTCAGCGCAGCGCTTGGCGGGCGACCGTCCTAGCCGTGGGCCGGTAGCCATAAAAGCGCCAAAAGCTCTGCTGCATGGAAGCGACTATAGCGCATGCCCCGGCTCGCCCCGAACGGGCGGAGGGCGCAGCGCGCCGCCGCCCGGCCCTGGCAGGATGGCGAAGAAGCGCGCGAAGGAGAGCGATTGTCGGATCAGCCGCTGCCGCCGGGGCAGCACGTCCCACGCGGCCGACCCGCCCTGCACTACGGCCCGGTGCCGCGGTTCCGTGCGCACAGATGGGACCTGCGGGTCTACGGTTTCACCGAGTCGCTGGGCGAGTACCGGTGGAGCTGGCCCGAGTTCGACGCGCTCCCGCACGTGGAGGCCGTCGCCGACCTCCACTGCGTGACCAGGTTCACCGTGTCCGCCGTGCCCTGGAGCGGCGTATCGACCGCGACCCTGGCCGAGCTGGCACCGCCCGCCCCCGCCGTCACGCATGTGATGGTGTGGGCCGAGTACGGCTACAGCGCCAACATGCGCCTGGACGACTTCCTCGCCCGCGACGCGCTGCTGGCCACCCACCGCGGCGGCGAGCGCCTCGCACCCGAGTACGGCCATCCGGTGCGCCTGGTCGTTCCGCACCTGTACGGATGGAAGAGCGTGAAGTGGGTGCGCGCGGTGGAGTACCTCGCCGCCGACCGCCGCGGCTTCTGGGAGGAGCGCGGCTACCACAACCGCGCCGACCCTTGGAAGGAGCAGCGCTACTCCTACCAGGAGGAGCCCGGCGACGGACCGCCGCTGGGGTAGCCGAGGCGCGGCCGCGCGCCTGCACCCGGTACAGCGTCGTCGATCTTGTAGCCATCGTCACTGGAAATCGTTTTCCTTCACGATGGCTACAAGATCAACGGGGTTCGGGGCCTGCGGTCTGGCGCGGCACCCGCAGCTCGATCTCGGTGCCCTGGCCGGGCGCCGTGGTGACGTCGGCGGTACCGCCGAGGTCGGCGATGCGGCCGCGGATGGACTGGGTGACGCCCAACCGGCCCTCGGCTGCGGCCTCGTCGAGACGGTGCGCCTCGATGCCGGGCCCGTCGTCGCGGACCGTGACCGTGACCGTGCCGCCCTCGTCCTCCAGCAGCACCCAGACCCGGGTCCCGGGCGGACAGTGGCGTTCGACGTTGCTCAGCGCCTCGCGGACGGCGGCGTCGATCTCGCGGGCCGCCCGGGGCTCCACGGCGACCTCGTTCGCCGGCGCCGAGAGCGTCACTCGGGCCCCGGCGTGCGCGTCGAGCAGGGCCGCCAGGTCGGCGGTCGGCCGGGCGTCCCCTCGTGCGGCGGGTCCGGCCGCGCCGCCGCCCGCTCCCCCGGCCGGAGCCTCCGCCGTAACCGCGCCGTGCCTGCCGCCGACAAGCGCCCGCAGCCGCGCCTCCTGCTCGCCCGCGAGGCGGCCGAGCTCGGCGGCCTCGCCGCCCGCCTCGGCGCCGCGGCGCCGCACCATCGCGAGGACCTGCAGGACGGAGTCGTGGATGGAGCGTCCCAGGCGCTCCCGCTCGCGCGTGCGCGCCTCCAGCTCGACGGCTTCGGCGAAGCGGCGCTCGGCCGCCGCAGCGTAGCTCGCCAGGTAGCCCACCGAGTAGCCGGCCAACAGCAGGAGCACGACGCCGCGCGGCACCGCGGCCGTGACGGTCAGGCCCATGGAGGTCCGGACCGCGATGTCGACCACGCCGTGCGCCAGCGCCGCGCCCAGCGCCACGCGCCGACCGGCCAGCACGGCGGCCGCCAGGACGGCACCGCCGAACCAGGTGGTCGTCAGGGGCGGGGCCATGCGCAGGTAGCCGGGTTCGACCGCCAGGGCGGTGGCCGCCAGGCAGCCGAAGGCGACGGCGAGGTCGGCGGCCAGCAGCAGGCGGGTGCGGCGGTGCGGCCGGGCGTAGAGCACGGCCGATGCGGCCGTCCACGCGGCCATGGCGCAGAGCACGCCCCACGCCGCCCAAGGCCGTGCGAGCAGGTCGAGGTACTGCGCCAGCAGGAACACGGCATAGCCCACCGACGCCGCGCGGAAGACCGCGATGGCGCGCCAGAGGGGCGTGGAGAGCCCGGTCGGCCGATTGGGCCGCCCGTCGCCGCGCCCGACCGCCGCGCTGCTCGCAGCGGAGCCCGCGGTCCCCTGCCCGGCGGCCGGGGTGCCGCGAGGGGGCGCGGGGGCCGACGCGGAGGCGAGGTCGGGGGATTCGGGGCTCATCGGCTCAGGGTCCTGCCGGGCGGGGGACGGGAGGCGGGCGGTGCGGCGGGGTCAGACCACGGCGCCGTCGTCGGGGCCGTTGTCGCCGGGCGGGCGGTCGCCCATGCGGACCACGAGCACGACGAAGCCTGCGATGAAGGCGGCCACCGCCAGGAAGGCCAGCCAACCGGGCAGCGACATCCCCAGCAGCATCGAGCCCAGCAGCAGCAGCGGACCGCCGAAGAGCCCGGCCCAGGAGAGCCGGCTGGTGAGGTCGCCCCGGGGCAGGGGCGGCGGCGGGGGCGGCACGAAGTGCTCGCGGTCGTCGGCGGACTCGGCCGGGCGGACCACGCGGGCTGGCGGTGCGCCGCCGGTCTCCTCGTCTTCGCCGTAGTCGGCGTCGTCGGGATCAGGGTCGGAGGAGGCGGCGCGCTCGCCGGCGGCGAGGTTCTCCGCGTCGGGCCAGGCGGCCTCGGCCGCGGAGGGGGTGTCGTAGAAGCGCGCGACGAGGTCGGCCCACACGTCGTCGTCACCGGCCGCCGCCGCGGCTGCCTGCCCCGCACCGGGCTCGGGCTCCACCCGCGTCTGCCGTCGCAGGCCCTCGGTTGTCTCGGCGCCGCCCGGTTCGAGGCCCCGGTACTCCAGGTCCGGGAGCTGGTCGCGCAGGATCTCCCCGGCGGTGGCCCGCTCGTGCGCGTCGACGTAGAGGTGGTCGGTCGGCGGCTCCTCCTCCGCGCCGGAGTCGTCGAGCAGCCCGTCGTCCAGCTGCACCGCGTAGGCCGCGATACCGGACTCGCGCAGCGCGTCGAGCATCTGGTCGGCCAGAGCGGTGGGAAGCACGATGAGCGGGACGTAGGTGTCGGCGAGCAGACCGTTGCCCCGGCGATGAGTCATCGCTTCGTCCCTTCCCCGCTTCTGCTGTGCTCGCGCACGAACGCGAGGCTGCCGTCGAAGATGGTTGAGGCGTCGTGGTCGAGTGTGGCCACGTGGTAGCTGTTGTCCAGGGAGTGGACGCGCAGCGGCGCGTTCACCGCCCTACTTGTGAGGATACGCAGACTCTGCGGCCCCACGACATGATCCTGGGGACTCCGGTAGGCGAGAACCGGCGCGGTGACAGCCGGCAGGCCGCGCTTCGTGGCGCGCCACAGCTTCGGGAGTGTCGCCGCCGCGGCGGTGGGGACCCTCTCATAGGATCCCTCGCCGACGCCGGGCTTCTTGACGTCCTCGCCCACCGCGGCCGTGGTGGGCACCAGCGGGGCCAGCAGCCGGGCCACCAGCAGCAGGCGGTTCTCCAACGCCAGCGACGGGTTCACCACGACCGCGCCGCGCACTTTGTCGGGGTGCAGTTCGGCCATGCGCAGCGCCAGGCATCCGCCCATCGACAGGCCCATGACGAAGACGGTGTGGCAGAGCCCGTGCAACCGCAGCAGGGCGGACTCCACCGCCTCCACCCACTGCGTGCTCGTGGTCCGGGCCATCTCCTGCCAACTGGTGCCGTGGCCGGGCAGCAGCGGGACGTCGACGGTCAGCCCGGCGGCGGCAAGGTGCTCGGCCCAGGGGCGCAGGGCGCGGGGCGTCCCGGTGAAGCCGTGGCACAGCAGAACGCCGACGCCGTCACCGGATCGGCGGTAGGGCTCGGCACCCGGCATCGTCGGCATGGAGGGCCCTCCTGGGGATCCGGCGGGGCGCGGCGGACGGCCGCGGGTTCACTGGACCGACTTTACGAAACTTGTACGCGCTCCGCCTCCCGGATACTCGTCCTCGGGGTCGGCGGAAGAGGCCGCAGCAGCGGCCCGCGGCGGGCCCGCGGCGCGACTACCTGCGAGTAACTTGTTCCGCCATTGGTAGTACGACCGCGACAATGGGAAGATGGCGGCGATTGTTCGTGCAAGCGGGAAGGCTGACGTGGCGAGTTCGTCGAAGCACGCCCCGCATGAGCGGGGGTGAGTGCCGGTGTTCTACTGGGTTGTCAAGGCGATTCTGGGGCCTGTGATCGCGGTGCTGTGGCAGCCGCGCGCCGAAGGCGTCGAGAACGTGCCCCGGCACGGCCCGGCGATCATGGTCGGAAATCATCTGTCCTTCTCCGACCACTTCTTCGGACCGCTGCCCCTGCCCCGCAAGATCACGTTCCTGGCCAAGGCCGAGTACTTCACCGGGACAGGGCCGAAGGGCCTGCTCAGCCGCCTGTTCTTCACCGGGGTCGGGCAGATCCCCATCGACCGGTCCGGCGGCAAGGCCAGTGAGGCGGCACTGCGCACGGGGCTGAAGGTGCTCAAGCAGGGCAAACTGCTGGGAATCTACCCCGAGGGCACGCGCTCGCCCGACGGCAAGCTCTACCGCGGCCGCACCGGAGTGGCGCGCATGGCACTGGAGTCCAGGGCGCCGGTCGTGCCGATGGCCATGATCAACGCCGACAAGATCATGCCGCCCGGGCGCACCCTGCCCAAACTCGGCATCCGGCCCAAGGTCGTCTTCGGCAAGACGCTGGACTTCGCCCGCTACTACGGGATGGAGCGCGACCCGCGGGTCCTGCGCGCCGTCACCGACGAGATCATGTACGCCCTGATGGAGCTCTCCGGCCAGGAGTACGTCGACCGCTACGCTCAGTCGGTCAAGTCCGATCTGGAGGCTGCGGCCAAGGAGGAGAAGAAGGAGCAGCACGCCGGCGAGAAGGAGCGCAGGCGCGCAGAGAAGGCCGAGCGCAAGTCCGAGCGCAAGAAGCGGAAGAAGCGCGGCAAGCGCTCGTCGGCCGAGGCCGACACCGACCCCGAGGGCGTGCCCGCCCCCGAGGCCGACGGAACCGGAACCCGGCGGCCCGACGACAACCCGGGCGCCGCGGCGTAAATGAGCGGCGCCGCGGGGGCCTGCGCCGCCGCTCCCGCTCCGGCGCACCCCGCGGCGAACGGCTTGCTGTGCCCGCTCCGCCCACGCCCCGCTCGACCGCGCCTCCGCCTCCGCCTCCTGATGAACGGACCGCCCGGCCGGCGTCAGCCGCCGGCCGGGCGCCGCCCTTCGGGCCCGTCGCCCAGCGCGATGTCGGCCAGTACCGGGAGATGGTCGCTCGCGGCGGCCAAGTCGGCCGGGTCGACCAGGTCGACGGGCACGCCGGCGCGGCGCACCAGCACGTCGCCCGAGGCGAAGACGCCGTCGACGCGGTGGCTCGGCGCGTGCGCGGGGAAGGTCGCGGACCCGCCCCACGGGTGCTCGGCCGCGGCGTCGCGCAGCCCGGCGGTCAGCAGCCGCCAGGCCGTGTCCTCGGGGCGGCAGGCGACGTCTGCGGCGAGCACGAACGGCCCCGGGTTCTCAGCGGCGAAGGCGGCCAGGCGGTCCACCGCCTCCCCGGCGTGGTGCAAGCGGGCCCCCGGGTGCTGGTCGAGGCGGGTGCAGGCGATCAGCAGCGGCACCCCCTCCACCTGCAGCGCGACCATGGACAGGGTCCGTACGCGCAGACCCGGGTAGCGGCGCAGCACGCGGTGGCCGACGCGGTGCACCTCGAGTCCGGGGCGGTACAGAACGGCCAGCCCGCCGGTGCGGCGGCTGATCGCCGGGACCATGCCGACCGAGCGGTCCAGCCTGCGCCTGCGGGACTGCCAGCGCAGCAGGTCGGGCACCTCCTGCAGGCACACGACGTCGGGCGCGCAGGCGCCGACCACCCGCGCCACGGCGTCGGCACCGCCTCGCAAGCCGTCCACGTTGTAACTGAGCATGCGGAGTTCCGTCACACCCGCACACCTACCCGCGCCGACCGGCGGCATGGGCGGAGGGGCGGGGCGGAGTCGGCGGCGCGGGACGGGTCAGCGCAGCGCGAGGTCGGCGGCGCCGACGATGCCCGCCCGGGAGCCGAGTTCGGCGACGCGGATCTCGGCCAGGCGGCGGGTGGCGCGCCCCGTGACGTGGCGGGCGAAGGAGTCGCGGACCGGGGCGAGCAGAACGTCTCCGGCGTCGGAGACGCCGCCGCCGATCACGAACAGCTCCGGGTCCAGGATCGCCGCGAGGTCGGCCAGTCCCAGGCCCACCCACTCCCCCACCGCGCGGAAGCAGGACAGCGCGCCCTCGTCGCCCTCCCTCGCGGCGGCGGTGATCTCGCGGCCCTGGATGTCCTCGGCCCTGCCCCCGGCCAGCTCCGCCATCCGCTCGGCGCGCTTGGGTTCGGCGCGGGCGAGGTCGAGGGCCTCACCTACCAGGGCGCGGCCGCTGGCGTACTGCTCCCAGCAGCCGTGGTTGCCGCATCCGCACCGGCGCCCGAACGGCACGACCCGGTAGTGGCCGACCTCGCCGGCCACGCCGTAGCGGCCGCGCTGCAGCTCGCCGTCCATGACGACGGCGCCCCCCACTCCGGTGCCCAGCGTGACGCAGACGACGTGCGCGCTGCCGCGGCCGGCGCCGAAGCGGACCTCGGCCCACGCGGCGGCGTTGGCGTCGTTCTCGACTACGACCGGCAGGTCCACGCGCCGCCGCAGCCGCTCCTTGAACGGCTCCTCGGTCAGACCCAGGTTCGCGCCGAGCACGATGGTCGCCCGGTCGGCGTCGACGAACCCGGCGGTGCCCACGCCGACGGCGGAGACGGCGCTCTCGGCGTGCCGGTCGCGCAGCTCCCGCACCGCACCGCCCACGACGTCGGCCAGGGCCTCGCCGTCGCCGTAGGGGGTGGGGTGCTTGACGACGTCGCGGACCCGGCCCCGGGAGTCGGCGATCCCGGCGGCCACCTTGGTGCCGCCGATGTCCACGCCGATCGTCATCCGCATGCGCGGCTCCTCCTGCTCGTCTCCCGCGGGCGCGCGGCGCCGCGCGCCCGCGGCTCGGGGCCCGGAGGGCTGGAGCACGGGCGGCGCGGGCGGCGCGGGCGATTGGTCTAAACCGGTTCCCGCGGGATTCTAATTCAGTCCCCGCGCGAGATCCCACGCGGCGGCTCGACCTCGGCACGGTCGGCGCCAGTGCCGCTCGGGCGCGGCCGGTCGGGGTCGGGGGTGCGGCGCTCCAGGGCGCGCTCGACCACGCCCAGCGTCTCGCCGACGGCGCCCACCACGGCGATTCCGGCCCGCCCGAGGTGCCCCGCGACCTCCGGGCCCTTCTTGCGCGCGATTCCCAGCAGCTCGTCCACCGGCGACGCCGCGGGGCGGGGCTGCTCGTACTTGACGGCCTCCTCCCACACGTCCCCCTTGCGCGGCGGCGCGCTCGCCGCGGCGGCGCCGCGGCGCACTCCGGCCACGAGCAGCCGCCGCTGGAGCGTGTCGACCATGCGCAGCGCGTCGTCGATGATGTCCTGCGACCCGTTGCCGCCCTTGTCGGTGCGGTCGGTCCCGCGATCAGGCTCGGCCATGGTGACTTCGACCCCGCTTTCGTGTCGGCCCTGTGCCTCGGCTCTGCCCGTCACGTTAGCCGCCCGGGGCTCGGCCGGGGCGGGGCGCCCGGGTGAAATCCGGGGACGCTCCGGAGGATCCCGGGGTCCGGCCCGGAGAACGGCCGGTATGCGGCCGGAAGGTCACTTTCGGATACCAACGGCACTCAGGCGAGAACGTGTTCTACCCGCGAGTAAGGAAAGTTGTTACGGTCGTGCTGTCCCCTCGTGGAAGCAGATGTCCGGGAGCAATGACGTGCGCGAATTCAGCAGTCCGGTGAAAGTGGAAGTCGCGGCGGAGTCGCGGCTGCCCGACACGCTCTTTGCGCGGGCCCGGGAAGAGCCCGACGCCGTCGCGTTCCGCCGGCAGGAGGCCGGCCAGTGGCGCGACGTCACGTGCGCGCAGTTCCGCGACGACGTCTCCGCCGTCGCCAAGGCTCTGATCGCGGCCGGGGTCGAGCACGGCGACAGGGTCGGCCTGATCTCCCGCACCCGCTACGAATGGACCGTGATCGACTACGCGGTCTGGTCGGCGGGCGGCGTCACGGTCCCGATCTACGACTCCTCGTCGGAGGAGCAGATCTCCTGGATCCTCAGCGACTCCGGGAGCCGGGCCGTCTTCGCGGAGAGCGAGGAGCACGCGGCCCGCGTCGAGGCCGTGCGCGGCGAGCTGCCCGAGTTGGAGCACGTCTGGCGCATCGAGGGGCCGGCCTTCGACGAGTTCCGGCAGAGCGGGGAGGGTGTCGGCGACTCCGGGGTCGAGGAGCGGCGCACCGCGGGCACCGCCGACGAGGCGGCGACCCTGATCTACACCTCGGGCACCACCGGCCGCCCCAAGGGCTGCGAGCTGACCCACCGCAACCTGCTGTTCACCATCCTCAACACGGTCCACGGGCCGCTGGAGGAGGTCTTCTCCATCGAGGGCCGCTCGACGCTGCTGTTCCTGCCCTTGGCGCACTCCTTCGCCCGCATCATCCAGGTCGGCTGCGTGGAGTCGCGGACCGTGATGGGCCACTTCCCCACGACCGGCCCCGAGGTCATCGACGCGCTCGGCACGTTCCGCCCCACGTTCCTGCTCGCCATGCCCCGCGTGTTCGAGAAGGTCTACAACAAGGCCGAGCAGAAGGCCGTCTCCGAGGGCCGGGGCCGCATCTTCCGCGCCGCCGCCGACACCGCCGTCGCCTACAGCCGCGCGCTGGACTCCGGCCGCGTGCCGCTGGCGCTGCGCCTGCGCCACGCGCTGTTCGAGCGGCTGGTCTACGGCAAGATCCTCGCCGCCGTGGGCGGGCAGGCCCGGTACTCGGTCTCGGGCGGCTCCGCGCTGGGCGACCGGCTCGGCCATTTCTTCCGCGGAGTGGGGCTGACCATCATCGAAGGCTACGGACTCACCGAGACCTCGGCGCCCACGTCCGTGAACAGCCCGTCCAAGAACAAGATCGGCACGGTGGGCCCGCCGCTGCCCGGAGTCACCCACAGCATCGGCGACGACGGCGAGGTCCTCGTCAAGGGCGACCACGTGATGCGCGGGTACTGGCGCAACGAGCAGGCTACGCGCGAGGCGTTCGACTCCGAGGGCTGGTACCGCACCGGCGACCTCGGCTCGCTGGACGAGGACGGCTACCTGTCGATCACCGGCCGCAAGAAGGAGATCATCGTGACGGCCGGCGGCAAGAACGTCGCCCCCGCGGTGATCGAGGACCGGCTGCGCGGCCACGCGATCGTCAGCCAGTGCATGGTCGTCGGCGACAACCGCAACTTCATCTCGGCGCTGATCACCGTCGACCCCGAGGCCTTCGAGTTCTGGAGGAAGGAGAAGGGCAAGAGCGGCGACATCCCCGACCTGGTCGAGGACCCCGATCTGATGGCCGCCGTCCAGGAGGCGGTCGACGACGCCAACAAGGCGGTCTCGCGCGCCGAGTCGGTGCGCAAGTTCACCATCCTGCCGTCGGACTTCTCCGAGGAGGGCGGCCAGATGACGCCGTCGCTCAAGGTCAAGCGGCACGTCGTGGCCAAGCAGTTCAGCGAGGAGATCGACCGGCTCTACAGCTGAGCGCTCGGGCCGGGAGGCCGGCGGGGCGGGCGGGGGCCGGGCTGCCCCCGCGCGCCCCGGCTCCTGCGGTACCGCCGGCGCCCGCGCGCTGCGGCGGCGCTCACTCCTCCAGCAGGTCGGCCAGCCGCTCCGCGACGCCGTCCCAGGTCCACTCCCGCTGCACCCGCGCACGGCCGCGCTCGCCCATGGCCGCGGCCCGCTGGGGGTCGCGCAGCAGCCCGATGAGCGCCCGCGCGGCGGGGCCGGGGCGGGTTCCGTCGACCACGAGCCCGGTCTCGCCCTCGCTGACGGCGTCGGGCGCACCCCCGGAGCGCCCGGCCACCACCGGCAGGCCGGTCGCCGAGGCCTCCAGGTAGACCATCCCCAGCCCCTCGACGTCCAGCCCGCCGTTGCGGGTGCGGCAGGGCATCGCGAACACGTCGGCGGCGTCGTAGTGGGCGGGCAGCTCGCCAGCCGGAACGTCGCCGGTGAAGCGCACCGACCCGGTGACCCCCTGCTCGCGCGCCAGCGCCTCCAGACGCCCCCGGTAGGGGCCGCCGCCCACCAGCAGCAGCGCCGCGTCGGGCACGTCGGCCAGCACGCGCGGCCAGGCCCGCAGCAGTGTGTCCTGGCCCTTGCGGGCGACCAGCCGCGAGACGCACACCACCACCGGCCGCCCGCGCAGTCCGTGGCGCTCGCGCACGCCCTCACCGCCCGCACCGGGGCGGAACCGCCCTGTGTCGACGCCGGGCGCCAGCCGCCGCATGCGCGCGGCGGCCTCAGGCGTCAGCGCGCGCGCCAAGCGGGCACGCGTGTACTCGCCGAGGTAGGTCAGGACGTCGGTGTCCTCGCCGATGCGGCGCAGCGCACGCCGCGCGCCCGGAAGCGCCGACCAGCCGGTCTCGTGGCCGTGCGTCAGGCCCACGATCCGGCGCACCCCTGCGCGCCGCAGGCCGCCGGCCATCAGGCCCAGCGGAGCGGCCGCGCCGAAGAGCACCGAGTCGCACTCCTCCAGCGCCGCGATCCGCTCGGCCCGCCGCCGCACCGCCGGGGTGGGCAGCAGCACCGGGGTCCGCTCCCGCACCACGGGAAAGGGCAGCCCCAGGTCGAAGTCGGCGGCCTCGTCCGGTGCACCCGGCCCGCGCGGACGCGGGGTGGAGCAGTACACGACCACGGAGTCCGGCGGGCGGCGCAGCGCGAGCTCGTGCACGAAGGCCTCGATGCCTCCGGGACGCGGGGGGAAGTCGTTGGTGACGATCAGCGTACGCGGCACGGCCCCGAGTCTAGGCGGATCCGGGCTTGCCGGGTGCTCGGCCGCGCGGGTCAGCCCAGCGCCAGGAAGCGCACGCCGGCGGCCTCCAGCGCCTCGGCGCCCGGACGGCCCGGCAATGCCCGCCCGGTCGCCGCGCGCACGGCCTCCAGCGTCTCCGGCCCGAATGCGCCCGGGCCCGCGGAAAACAGCAGGTCGGCAACGGCCTCCAGCGCCGGACGAGACGTCCAAGCGCCGCGCTCCAGGGCGTCGGCGAGGTCCAGGCCGTGCAGCACCACCTCGACGACGCGGGTGACAAGGAACTCCTCCAGTGCCATCGCGTCGCCGTGGCGGGTCAGCACCACGCTGCCCGCGGGCTCGGCCGCCAGCCGGGGGCGCAGATCGCGCCAGGTGCGCTCCAGCACCCGCCCCGGCTCGCCGGGCCCCGCGCCGCTGTCTCGGCGGCGTCGGCGATCCTGCGCCCGTCGACCTCGGGCGAGAACCGGGCGTCCGGGCGATAGTAGCCCGCGGCCGACACCCGGGCCTCCCGCGGCCCCGCGCCGTCGAGCGCGTCGGCGACGCGGACCAGGGCCCCGGCCGTGTGGGCGGCGAGCGCCGCCACGTCCCAAGGCGGGCAGCGCGTCGGCAGCCGCGCCTCTGCGGCGGACAGGCCCACCAGGACCGGAGCCAGGACCGCGGTCTCGGAGTCGAGCGCGGCCGTCGCCGCCGAGACCCGCACTGGGGCGCTACGGGCGGATGGCCGAGTGGAAGTTGCTCTGGTAGTAACCGCTCAGCGCGACCTCGGCGACCGGCTTGGACGGGTTGGAGGCGTGCACCATCATGTTGTTGCCGACGTACATGCCCACGTGGTCGGGGCCGTCGTAGAAGAAGATCAGGTCGCCGGGCTGCATGTTGTCCCAGGAGACCGGGGTTCCGGCGTTGACCTGGCTGTAAGTGGTGCGCGGCAGACTGACGCCGGCCTCCGCCCAGGCGGCCTGCACCAGGCTGGAGCAGTCCCACACGTCGGGGCCGGTGGCGCCCATGCTGTAGGAGTCGCCGATCTGGGCGTAGGCGAAGTCGATGGCCACCCCGGCGCTGCCCGAGGCGCTGCCCGTGTAGGTGGCGCCGCCGCCTCCGCTGCCGACGCCGGCGGTGGCGGCCTCCTGCTGCTCGGCCGTCAGGTCGTCGAGAATGTCCTGCTGCTTCTCGATCTTCTTCTCGGCCTCGCCCTTGGCCTCCTCGGCCTCGTCCAGCTTGTCCTTGGCCTTGTCCTCGGTGTCGGCCGCCTCGGCCGTCAGGTCGTCCAGCTTGCCCTTCTGCTCGTTGAAGTCGACGAGCGTCTGCTTCTGGTTCTCCGAGAGGTAGCCCAGGTCGGCGGCCTGCTCCAGGGCGTCTGCGGGTCCTTGGGAGCCCAGCAGGTAGGCGGGCGAGCCGAAGTCGGCGTTGGTGTAGGCCGCGTTGGCGAGCCCGCGGATGTCGTCCTGCATGCCGTCGATCTTGTCTTGAGTGTCCTGCTTGTCTTCGCGCAGGTCCTCAAGCTTCTCTTTGGCGGCGTCGTGGTCTTCCTTCGCCTGGTTGTACTTCTCGGCGAGCTCCGCGTGCTCCTCTTCGAGCTTCTCGATCTTGTTGCGGACCTCGTCGGCGCTCGGCTCGGCGACCGCGGCGCTGGAGGACAGGATCAGGGCGCCTGCGGCGACGAAGCCGACGGTCGCGAGATGCCGGCGGAACGAGCCACGTTCATGGCGTTCATCCACGATGGTGGCACACCTTTCTGCCAGGGGGCCGCCTGACCGGAGGCTCCTCGGAATACGGGCGGCCGCGGCGGTCGGCGGTCACGCCCGGGGCGCAGTCGGCGCCCGATGATCCGGGGAAGCTGCTGCGGCGTGCGAGAGGACACGCCTGCAAGGGGGTCCCGGTCTCCGCCGGCCCGGGGGTGGAATCGGCGCGGTCGGAGGTCGGCGGGAGCCGGCCGGCGCCACCCTTGTGATGGCACGTACAGACGACCGGGCTCGGCGAGGAACACTAGTGCATCCCCAGCACCATACTCAACCGATTCGTTACTATATCTACCTCTTTACGGACCGTCCGCAATGGAACGTCCGGATCATCCCCGCCCCAAAACGAGGTCACGTCACCGGGCCCCGAACCCCGCCGATCTTGTAGCCATCGTAAAGGAAAGCGATTTCCGTTTGCGATGGCTACAAGATCGACGGTGCTGTGCCGGGGCGGCGCACCGAACCCCATCGGCGATCTAGGGGCGCACGCCGAACTGGAACTGGCCGTCCCAATACCCCGAGAGCGACACGACCTCGACGTTCTTGCCGGTGCGCGGCGCGTGGATCATCTGGCCGTTGCCGACGTAGAGGCCGTCGTGGCCGAGGCCGCCGAAGAAGAACAGGATGTCGCCGGGCTGCAGCTGGTCGTAGCTGACGCGCGGCCCGGCCTCGGCCTGGCCGTAGGTGGTGCGCGGCAGGCTCACCCCGGCGGCACCCCACGAGCGCATCACCAGGCCGGAGCAGTCGTAGCCGCTGGGGCCCGTGGCGCCGTAGACGTAGGGCTTGCCCAGCTGGGCGTAGGCGAAGTCGAGGGCCGCGCGCGCGTCGCCGGAGGCCGCGCCGGTGTAGCTGCCCCCCGCGGAGTCGCCGCCGGTGGCCGGGTCGGCGGAGGGGAACTCGGCGAGCAGGTCCTCCTGCTCCTCGATCTTCCCCTCGACCTCGTCCTTCTTGTCCTCGATCTCCTCCTTCTCGTCCTTGGCGTCGGCCAGGGCCGCGTCGGCCTCGTCCTTCAGCCGGAACAGGCGCTCGGAGGAGTCGCTGAAGTCGTCCAGCTGCTCCTTCTGGGTCTCCGAGAGGTAGCCGACGTCGGCCGACTGGGCCTGCAGCTCCTCGGGGTTCTCGACGTTGATGATGTTGGACGGCGAGTCGAGATCGGTGCCGCGGTAGGCGGCGCTGGCGAAGTCGGCGACGTCGTCGCGCAGCTTGTCGTAGCGCTCCTGCTCGTCGCCGACCCGGTCCTCGAGGTCGTCGGCCTTCTCCTTGGCCGCCTCGTAGTCCTCTTTGGCCTTGTTGTACTCCTGGACGATGCCGTCGGCTTCCTCCTGGAGATCGCCGATCTTGGCCTCGACCTCCTCTTGGGTCGGCTCGGCATAGGCCACCCCGGAGGGCACGATCAGGCCTCCGACGGCCACGACCCCGAAACCGGTCGCGATCCGGCGGGCCGTGCGCCGACCACCTGTGCTCGTCATGGCGGTCCACGCTCCTTACGGGTCAGGTCCACATGCGGGATGAGGGGGATCGGGGCGGGGCGACCGGAATCCGGGCAGGGTGCCGGGTGAGCGGGAACCGCTGACACACCGGGCCGGACCTCCGGTCGGTGCGGCGGCACGCCTCGAAGGCGCCGCCGTCACCGGGGGGCCACCCGCAGAGCGCACGACACGGCGGCACTGGCGCCGCAGCCGCGACCCTCGCGTTCTTCGCGGGAAGCCGAACAAGCTCCGGATAGAACTTAGCGGACCGGACAGGGCACCTCAACCACAGCGACCGACGCGTCACCCGGTGCACACGGGGTTTCGGACGCCGCATCGGTCGCACACGACCCCGCGCGGAAACCGCGGCGGCGTCCGGCAGCGCCGGGACGGCGCCTATCCGCTCAGCCTGCGCAGCAGGAGAGACGACGCGACGGTACGCGCCCCCTCGCGGCGGACCGCGGCGACGATCTCCTGGTCGGAGGTGACCACGGCCAGCGGCCGCCCCCGCGGTTCGGCCCGCACCAGCCGGATGATCAGCTCGTCGGCGGTCTCGTCCGGCTCGCTGAACAGCAGCCGCACCCGGCGCGTCGCCGAGAGCACCGGCGGCGTGCTGACGTCGGCGCCGTCGAAGACGCAGGTGATCTCGGTCTTGGCGCGGCTGGCGAGCCCCTCCAGCGACGACAGGAGCCGGTTGCGCTGGTCGGCCAGCGGCAGGGTGCCGTAGCCGGTCTTGGTGACGTTGTAGCCGTCCACCAGCACGTGCATCCGCGGCAGGCTCAGCAGTTCGTCGACCAGCCCCGGGTCGTCGTCGGGCAGCCCCTTGCCGGGGACGGACGCCGCCCCGGCCGGGTGCTGCTCCGCGACCAGGTCGGCCGGGCTCTCGATGGAGCTGGGCAGCGCCAGCTCCCGCCGCAGCCCGTGGGAGGCCTCCAGCAGCACGTCCAGCAGCACCCGCAGCCGTGCCTCGTCGGCGCTGCGCCCGGCCCGCGCGGCCCGGCGCGCGTTCTCCACCTGCGCTTCGGCCGCGGCGAGGCGGTTGCGCAACCGGCGGTTCTCCGCCTCCACCGCGTTGACCTGTCCGGTCGTGGTGGCACTGCGGTCCGCCGCCTCCGCGATCGCCTGCCCGGCCTCGTGCTCGGCGTCCTTGGCGCGCTCGCGCTCGGTGTGCAGCCGACGGCGCAGGTCGGCGATGATGCTGCGCTGATCCTTGAGTTCGCTGCGCAGCCGCGCCAGCTCCGCGCGCTGGTCGCTCTTGGCCTCGTCCAGCCGGCGGCGCAGGTCGGCGATGGTGCCGGCGGCGTCGTCCACCTCCTTGGCGGTCTCCTGCCGGTCCAGCTCCTCGCGCACCCGGTCGACGACGGCGCGCCAGCCCTCGGGGCGCACCAGGTAGGCCGCCGCCGCCACCGCGACGGGGTCGGCGGCCGGCGGAACCACCCCGCGGCGCAGCTCGCCGACCAGCTCGGGCCAGACCTGCGCCACGCGCTCTGCGACCTGTCCGCGAAAGCCCGCGTCGGCCTCCAGCTGCGCGGCGATCTGCGGCCCGGCGAGCCGCGCGCGGCGGCGCGGCTCGAACTTCGCGACGCGGCGCAGCACCGGCGGCAGGTCGGACATGCGCATCCCGCTCAGGACGTCGGAGCCGTACTCGACGACCCGCGCGCGCACGGCTTCGGGCAGCGGGCGCTCGGGCCCCTCCCCGGCGGCCTCTGCGCCGTCCGCGCCGTCCGCCTCGTCCGCGCCCCCGCCGCCTCCGCCCTCGGCGCGCTCCGCGGCGGCCGCGGGCTCGTCGGCTCCGCCGCGCACCGGGCGTCCGCCGGCCTCGGAGGTCATGACCGCACCCCGGCGCCGCGAACGCACCGCCCGCGCCGGGGCGGAAACGGATACCGCACACCCATCTGCCTGGTCCTCCTGCACTCCGCACCTCAAGCCTCGCTGCGCACCGGGCCCGCCGCCGCGGCTCGCGGCCCGGTCTCCCCCGCGGTCTGGGCCATCCTTCCACGGAGACCGCGGCGGAAACCGGCCGAACCGCGCGGGCCCTGCCCTGAAGCACCCCGCGCCTGTCGGCGGCCGACGCACTGCGCCACCTGCCCCGACGCGGCCGCCGGCACCGCCCGGCCGCAGGCGGCGTCGGTGCCCCCGTTTACCCTGTCCGGGTGGCCGAGCAGCACGCCCCCGTCCAGGGCACCCTCGACGACTTGGGGATCCCCCTGTCGGAATGCACCTTCGTCGTCGTCGACCTGGAGACCACCGGCACCCGCGCCGACGCATCGGGCATCACCGAGGTCGGCGCCGTCAAGGTGCGCGGCGGCGAGGTGCTCGGAGAGTTCTCCACGCTGGTCAACCCGGGTCTGCCGATCCCACCGTTCATCACACTGCTCACCGGGATCACCCAGGCCATGGTCGCCCCGGCGCCCGCCGTCGAGAGCGTGATCCCCGGGTTCCTGGAGTTCGCCGGGCTGGAGCGCGGCTCCCTCCTGGTCGCGCACAACGCCCCCTTCGACGTCGGCTTCCTCAAGGCCGCCTGCGCCGCGCACGGCTACGACTGGCCCGCGCCGCAGGTCGTCGACACCGTTGCGCTCGCCCGCCGGCTGGTCACCCGCGAGGAGGTGCCCAACCACAAGCTCGGCACGCTCGCCGGCTTCTTCGGCGTCGCCGACCAGCCCACCCACCGCGCCCTCGACGACGCCCGCGCCACCGTCGGCGTGCTGCACGGCCTGCTGGAGCGCCTCGGCGCCTTCGGCGTCGAGACCGCCGAGGAGCTGCGCGGCTTCCGCTCGGCTCCCACGGCCGCCCAGCGCACCAAGCGCCACCTCGCCGACGACGTGCCCGCGGCCCCGGGCGTCTACGTCTTCACCGACGCCAAGGGCGACGCGCTCTACGTCGGCAAGAGCACCGACCTGCGCAGGCGCGTGCGCTCCTACTTCACCGGCTCCGAGAAGCGGGGACGCATCCGCGAGATGGCGGCCCTGGTCGAGGGGGTCACCCCCATCGTGTGCGAGACCGGGCTGGAGGCCGAGGTGCGCGAGCTGCGGATGATCGCCGAGCGCAAACCGCCCTACAACCGGCGCTCGCGCAACCCCGAGCGCGCTCCCTGGCTCAAGCTCACCGCCGAGGACTTCCCGCGCCTGTCGATCGTGCGCACCGTGCGCGACGACGAGGCGCCCTACCTGGGCCCCTTCCGCTCCGCGCGCGAGGCCCAACTCGCCCGCGAGGCGCTGCACGAGGCCTTCCCGCTGCGCCAGTGCACCCGCGGGATCACACCCGCGACGCCCACTGCGGCCTGCGTACTGGCCGAGCTGGGCCGGTGCGGAGCGCCCTGCTCGGGCGCCGAGACCGCCGCCGACTACGCCGTGCACGCCGCGGCCGCCCGAGGAGCCATGACCGCCGACCCCGCACCGGTGGTCGAGCGCATCACCGCCCACATCCGCGAGCTGTCCGAGGAGCTGCGCTACGAGGAGGCCGCCGGCCACCGCGACCGGCTGGCCGCGTTCCTGACCGCTGCGGCGCGCAGCCAGCGCCTGGCCGCCCTGTCGGCGATCCCCGAGCTGGTCGCGGCGGCGCCCGCGCGCGCGCCCGCGGGCGCCGCACGGACCGGCTGGGACGTGCATGTGGTGCGTCACGGGCGCCTGGCGAACAGCGGGGTCATGGCGCCGGGCGCCGACCCCGCGGAGTTCGTCGAGGCGCTGACCGGATCCGCCGAGTCCGTGTTCCCCGGCCCCGGGCCGGCGCCCTGCGCCAGCGCCTGGGAGATGGAGTGCGTGCTGCGCTGGCTGGAGACCCCCGGCGTGCGCCTGGCCGAATCCGCCGAAGGCTGGACATGCCCCGTCAATGGGGCCGAGAAGTACCGCCACCTGACAGACTGGGAGCGCGGCGTGTCGGCGCCCGCGCACCGCTGAGGCCCCGCGCCGGCGGACGCGCCGGCCCGTGCCCGCAGTGACCGGAGTCCTCGCCCAAGGAGTGCAGATGGCGGGTATCCCGCTGAGTGACGACTACCCGGTGCGGCGCGTGCCCACGGTGACCTACGCGCTCGTCGCCGTCAACGTCGCCGCCTACCTGCTCTCGCCGCTGTCGCTGCTGGCCGTGTGGTACGACGCCGGCGACCTGCCCCGCCAATGCGCCGTCGAGCACTACTTCCTGCGCTGGGCGGCCGTTCCCGTGGAGCTGCTGGGCGGACCCCAGGTCGAGGGGTCGGGCCCCTGCCCCGCGCCCGGCCACACGAAGGTGGCCTGGATCTCCGCGCTGACCTCGATGTTCATGCACGGAGGGGCGCTGCACCTGATCGGCAACATGGTCTATCTCTTCGTCTTCGGCCCGGTGGTCGAGGACCGCCTGGGCCGGCTGCGCTACCTGGGCCTCTACGTGGGCAGCGGCCTGGTGGCCACCTACGCCTTCGCGCTCACCCAGGCCTCGGCGGAGGTCCCGCTCGTGGGCGCCTCGGGGGCCATTTCGGGGGTGCTCGGCGCCTACCTGCTGGTGCAGCACCGAAGCCGCGTGGTGACCCTCGTGCTGGTCTTCGTTCCGGTGCGGCTGCCGGGCTGGGCACTGGTGGGCACCTACTTCATCCTCCAGTACTTTCTCTACGTCAGCATGTCGGCCTATCCCGGCTCCGACGCGGGCGTGGCCTACGCCGCCCACGTCTACGGCTTCATCGCCGGCGCGCTGGGGGCGCTGCTCATGCACCGCATACGCTGGCGCTCCGGGATCCGCCGCTCCGACGTCTACTGACCGGCCCGCGAACGGCGGCACCCGCGCCGACCCACCGAACCGGAGGACACCCCGTGATCACCGCGATCGTCATGATCAAGGCCGAAGTCGCCCGCATCCCCGAGGTCGCCGAGGCGATCGCCGAGATCGGCGGCGTCAGTGAGGTCTACTCCGTCACGGGCGGCGTCGACCTGATCGCGATGGTGCGGGTGCGCGGCCACGAGGACCTGGCCGAGGTCATCCCCGGTCGTGTCAACAAGGTCCCGGGCGTGCTCTCCTCCGACACCCACATCGCCTTCCACGCCTACTCCAACCACGACCTGGAGGCGGCGTTCTCTTTGGGCATGGAGTAGCTCTCCCGGGCATGGCCCTGCGGCGGCCGACGGGTGGGGCGCCGGAACGCCCTTCCCGCACCGCCGGGAGCGGCCGCCGCGGGAAGGGCGGGACCGGGGCTACTCCGAGGGCTGGGGCAGGTCGGGGCACTCGACGGTCGGGTTGACGCCGAAGTAGTTCAGCGGTCCCGCCCCGATCGTCGTGAGGGTGCTGCCGATCGTCGCGCAGTTGGCCTCGTCTGTGCTGAAGTAGCCGCGCTGGATGGCCGCGAACAGGCCGATGAGCAGCCAGACGACCACGACGGTGCCGATGACGATTCTGCTGCGCACTACTGCCTCCTGGGGGTGAAGGGTGGATGGGGGGTACGGCTCTGTGCCGATGTCGCAGACGGCCTACCCCTCTGGCGGGCGATGTCACCACTTTCGTGCCGTCCCGCCGCATACCGCCGACGCGGGACATCACCGTTGATCTTGTAGCTATCGCAAATGGAAATCGATTTCCTTCACGATAGCTACAAGCTGTGTGGGGCCTCCCTCTGGTCGGCCGTACCGGAGGAACAAAACGAGGGTGAACCGGCCCGCTCCAGACCCACTTCAGGGAATGTCACGGAACGATAACGGGATGTCGTGGGCGTCTCGCGATGGAGTGCGTTTGCCCAGCTCAGAGGATCTAGCTCCGCTGTTTTGGGAATAGATCAACGGGGTTGAGCCAGGTTCCGCTCAGGCCCGCTTGGCGTGGGACTGGCTGATCTCCACCCAGTCGTCCAGCACGCGGGCCGCGGCTCCGCTGGTCAGTGCGTTCTCGGTGATCTCCAGGGCCGCGCCCAGCGTCTCGGCGGGGCCCGCCGTGCCGAAGCCGGGCGTGGTGGCGGCCACCGCAGCCGACGCGTTGAGCAGGACCGCGTCGCGCACGGCGCCCTCGGCAGCGGGGCCGCCCGAGACCAGCTCCCGGACCACGCGGGCGTTGTACTCGACGTCGCCGCCGCGCAGCGCGCCCGGCTCCGCGCGCTCGATCCCCAGATCGGCGGGGTCGAAGCGCTCGTGGGACACCTCGCCGCCGTGCACCGTCCAGATGCGGGACGTGCCGGTCGTGGTGAGCTCGTCCAGGCCGTCGTCGCCGCGGAAGACCATGGCCGAGGTCCCGCGCCGGGCGAACACGCCGGCGATGGTCTCGCACATGTCCTCGTCGAAGACGCCCACGGCCGCGGCGCCCGGCCGCGCCGGGTTGGTCAGCGGGCCCAGGAAGTTGAACACGGTGGGCACGCCCAGTTCCTTGCGCGTCTTGGACGCGTGGCGCAGCGAGGGGTGGAACAGCGGGGCGAAGCAGAAGGTGATGCCCGCTTCCTCGGCCACCCGCGCGGTGTGCTCGGGCGCCAGGTCGATGACCACGCCCAGCCGCTCCAGCACGTCGGCGGTACCGCAGGACGACGACGCGGCGCGGTTGCCGTGCTTGACGACCTTGGCTCCGGCCGCGGCGGCCACGATCGCCGCCATGGTGGAGATGTTGACGGTGTGGGCCCGGTCGCCGCCGGTGCCGACGACGTCGACCGTGCTGCCGGGAACCGCGATCCGGACAGCGTGCCGGAACATCCCCTCGGCCAGGCCGGTGACCTCGGCGACCTCGGCCCCCTTGGCGCGCAGCGCCACGGCGAAGCCGGCGATCTGCACGTCGGTGGCCGAGCCGGACATGATCTCGTTCATGGCCCAGCCGGTGTCCTCGGCGGAGAGCGGCCGACCCTCCAGCAGCGCGGTGATCAGCTCGGACCAGGTGCGTTCAGTGGTGCTCACGTGGGTGCTCCTCGGGGGATCGTCCGGGGACGAGTCGTCGGCGGTCGGACTGAGCGAAGTGGCTCAGCCGCGCCATCGAGCGGTGTCGGCCCCGTGGCGGCCCCCGCCCCCGGCGAAGCGCGCCTGCGCGCCGCGCATGACGCGGCCGGCGCTCGCCCCCGTGCGGGGCGCGGCGAGGGCCGCGACCAGCGGTCGCGGGCCCGCCGCGGCGGCGCGGCCGCGCTGCCGGGACCGGCCGCCACCGCTCGCACCTGCGCTGTGCAGCATCGGCAACGTCTCTCGCTCGGGTGGGTCCGTCATGCCCGCCGCGGCGGCACCGCGCGGGCGGACTCGCATGCACACCGCGGGCGCGCGGCCGGCGGTGCACCGCGGCGCCGCCGTTGGGCGGCGCCGCTTCCTGCGTCGGAGACTACCCGAGGGCGGCGGTCTTGGCCGCCTGCTCGCGCATCAGCTCCGCCAGCGCCTCGGCCAGCGCGACGGGATCGATCGGGTGGCTGACGACTTTGTCGGCGCGCGACCATGCGGCCAGCCATCCGTCGTCGCGGCGCCCGATGATCAGCAGCACAGGCGGGCACCGGTAGATCTCGTCCTTGACCTGGCGGCAGACGCCCATACCGCCGGCCGGAGCGGTCTCGCCGTCGAAGACCGCGACGTCGATGCCGCCGTCCTCCAGGCGTGCCAGAACGCCGGGCGCGGTCGCGCACTCGACGAACTCGACCTTGGGGACGTCGGCGGCCGGCCGGCGCCCCACCGCCGTACGCACCTGCTCGCGGGTACCGGGCTTGTCGCTGTAGAGGAGCACGCGCATGCGCGCGGAGGGCTCCCCGGAAGCGGGGCCGTTGGTCGCCATGGTCAACCGTCACCATCCCTGTACGTCACGGCCGGCGCCGGTGCCTTCGGGAGGCGCCCCGGGCGTCCGGGCACGGGCCCGGCGGCCGTCGAGTTGAGACCTTCGCCACCTCAGCATGCCACCGAGGGCGCACGCCTGGCCATCCGGCGCCCCCCGGCGCGGTCGGGGCGCGGTCCGGGCGGTGCGGAACTCCCCCCCGGCCCGGACACGCCGGAAGGTGCGGCGGATCCCGTGACTGGCGGCGCCGCGCGCGCTATTCTCTCTACGGCGCCCCGCTCCGGTCCGCGGGTGCCCGCCCGACGATCACGAGCCGATACCGTTGCCACGGCAGATCGGGCGCCTTTCGGGGGGTCGTGCAACAACCTTCGCGGGATGCCGTAATAATGCTCCCGTGGCGACAGCAACCGCGAATCAACCAACAGGACCGACACCGTTGCACGGTGCGGCAAAGCGACCTGACCTGGTGAGCGTTGGCACCATCGTGTGGCTTGCCAACGAGCTCATGTTCTTCGCAGCGCTGTTCGCGATGTACTACACCATCCGATCGGTGACCCTGGGCGACCCCGAGCTGGGCGAATGGCCCGCTGCCGAACTCAGCGTGGGCTACGCCCTGGTCAACACCATCATTCTGGTGGCCTCCAGCTTCACCGCCCAGGCAGGCGTCTGGGCCGCCGAGCGCGGTGATGTCCGGAAGCTCCGTCTGTGGTTCTTCATCTCGTTCCTCATGGGCCTGGTCTTCGTGCTCGGCCAGGGCTACGAGTACTACGAGCTCATCGCGCACGAGGGCCTGACTCTGCAGTCCAGCGCCTACGGCTCGATGTTCTACCTCACCACGGGGTTCCACGGTCTCCACGTCATCGGTGGTCTGATCGCGTTCCTGATCATGCTGGGACGCACGTACGCCGCGAAGCGCTTCACTCACCAGCAGGCGACCAGCGCCATCGTCGTGTCCTACTACTGGCACTTCGTCGACGTGGTCTGGGTCGCTTTGTTCGCAACCATCTACCTCCTTCAGTGACCCGAAACGGGGAAACCGTGAAATGGATTACCGCGCGGCGACGGCATCCCCTTGCGGGATACGCCGTCGTCATACTCGCGCTCACCCTCTTCGGAGTGGGCTATGCCGTCTTCGCCCCCAGCGCGGAGCGGGCCGAGGCGCAGACTCTGGCGGCCGAGGCCGCTGCGGCTGAGCAGCAGCCGACCGCCGAGGACGTGGCTCAGGGCCGCGAGATCTACACCAAGACCTGCGCCAGCTGCCACGGCAGCGACGGCAAGGGCGGCGAGGGCTACTCCGGCCCCGACATCACCGGCGAAGGCGCCGCGGCAGTGGACTTCCAGGTCAGCACCGGCCGCATGCCCTCCATGAACCCGAACGCGCAGATGCCCCGCAAGCCGTCGGCGCTCACCGAGGAGGAGCTCGCCGACCTGCTCGCGTTCTACAACGCCGAGCTCGGCGAGGAGGGCGCACCCGGCGTTCCCACCGGCGTCCCCGACGCCCCGCCCGAGCAGGCCGACTTCGAGAGCCACGCCGCCTACGAGGAGGCGGCCGAGGAGTGGGAAGCCGGCTACGAGGAGTACATCGAGGGCGCCGACGACACCGAAGCCGGCATGCAGCTCTATCTGGCCAACTGCGCGCACTGCCACAGCTGGTCGGGCGAGGGCGGCGCGCTGACCGGCGGCCGGTGGGCGCCCGAGATCGGAGAAGCGACGCCCCGTCAGATCTACGAGGCCATGATCTCCGGTCCCGGCGCGATGCCCGTGTTCAACGACGGGACCGTCACCCCGGACGAGAAGCAGGACCTGATCGCCTATGTGAAGGACCTCCAAGCCGAGCCGAACGCCGGAGGCATCTTCGACCTCAACCGTGTGGGCCAGGTCGCCGAGGGCTTCATCGGCTGGACCGTCGGTCTCAGCCTGATCGTGGCATGCGCGATCTGGATCACCGCGAAGCAGCGAGCCCATGACTGAGAACAACCGCAACCACCAGACCGACCCGGGCGCCGAGGGCCCCGACCGGGTCATCGGCACGCCCACCTCCGCCGAGGAGGACCGGGTGATCTCCGGCACGACCGATGAGGAGGCGGGCCACGAGGGGGCCTACCCCGCGGCGGAGACCCACACCCGCCCCGAGGAGGTGCAGCGCAAGGGCGAGCGCACCGCCTCGATGTGGTTCACCCTGGCGTTCCTGGGCGGCGTGGGCTTCCTGGTGTCCTACTTCCTGTTCCCGCCCGACGCCCAAGGAGAGCCGTCCATCGCCAACCCGCTGGTGGGCCAGTGGGCGAACATGCTGATGGGCGGCACGCTCACGCTGTCCCTGTTCGGCATCGGTGCGGGCATGACGGTGTGGGCACGCCGGGTCATGCCGCACTACGAGGTGGCCAACGACTACGACGAGCTGCCGTCGGCGCCCGAGGAGAAGAGCTCCTTCAGCGACTTCTTCATGCGCAGCGCCGACGAGAGCGGGTTCACCAAGCGCCCCCTGATGCGCCGCACCCTCCTGCTCGCCATGGCCCCGCTGGGGCTGGCGCCCATCGTGCTGCTGCGCGACACCGGCCCGCTGCCCGGAAACGTCCTCAAGCACACGCTGTGGGAGCGGGGCATGCACATGGTCGTCGAAGGCGCCGACCGCGAGGGCGAGGAGGGCTGGATCCGCGCGGACGACCTCCGCGCAGGCGGCATGATCAGCGCCCTGCCCTACGTGGAGCCCGACCCCGAGCACCCGCACGGGCTGAGCCTCAACGACCAGGCCAAGACGGTCATCCTGCTGATCCGCATGGACGAGTCCGACTTCAGCGACGACATGACGCGGGAGCAGCGCAACTGGACCCACGACGGGATCGTGGCCTACTCCAAGATCTGCACGCACGTCGGATGCCCCGCGGCGCTCTACGAGAGCGGCTCGCACCGGATCCTTTGCCCGTGCCACCAGTCGACCTTCGACGCCTCCAACGGCGCGAAGGTCGTATTCGGACCGGCCCATCGGCCGCTTCCGATGCTGCCCATTACAGTGGACGAAGAAGGCTACCTGGTGGCCGACGGCGACTTCTCCGAGCCGGTCGGGCCGACCTTCTGGGACGCGCAGAGGGGGAACTAGCCGATGAGTCGTACAACACAGGCGCCCAAGGCGCTGCGCGGCGCCGGCAACTACATCGACGACCGGTTCCACCTCGCCAAGACCGGCAAGAAGCAGCTGGGCAAGGTCTTTCCGAACCACTGGTCGTTCATGCTCGGCGAGATCGCCCTGTACTCGTTCATCATCCTGCTCGTCACAGGCGTCTTCCTGACGCTGTGGTTCAAGCCGAGCATGGCCGAGATCGTCTATGACGGCTCCTACGAGCGCCTGAACGGCGTGACGATGAGCGAGGCCTACGCCTCCACGCTCTATATCAACTTCGACGTGCGCGGCGGCATGCTGATCCGCCAGATCCACCACTGGGCCGCGC
Organism: Streptomonospora wellingtoniae; assembly: GCF_031845375.1. NCBI lineage: Bacteria > Bacillati > Actinomycetota > Actinomycetes > Streptosporangiales > Nocardiopsidaceae > Streptomonospora > Streptomonospora wellingtoniae. Next base: position 242,756 of record NZ_JAVREK010000002.1, on the reverse strand, counting down.
TGATCTTCGTCGCGGCGATGCTGATCCACATGCTGCGGGTGTTCTTCACCGGCGCGTTCCGCAAGCCGCGTGAGATCAACTGGCTGATCGGTGTGGCGATCTTCGCCCTGGCCATGATCGAGGGGCTGTTCGGGTACTCGCTGCCCGACGATCTGCCCTCCGGCATGGGCGTGCGCATCCTGCAGGGCGTGATGATGGCTCTGCCGATCGTGGGGCCCTACGTGTCGATGTTCCTCTTCGGCGGCCAGTTCCCCGGCGAGGACATCATCCCGCGGTTGTACATGCTGCACATCCTGCTGATCCCGGGCATCCTCCTGGCTCTGATCGGTGCGCACGTGCTCATCCTGTGGCACCAGAAGCACACCCAGTACCCCGGCAAGGGGCGCTCGGAGAAACAGGTCGTGGGCACGCCGATGCTGCCGGCGTTCGCGGTCAAGGCGGGTGGATTCTTCTTCTTCGTCTTCGCCGTCACGGCCGGACTCAGCGCGTTCGTGCAGGTCAACCCGATCCACCTGTTCGGGCCCTTCACGCCGACCTCCATCACCTCCGGGCTGCAGCCCGACTGGTACATGGGCTTCATGGAGGGGTCGCTGCGGATCTTCCCGAACTGGTTCGACCTCAACATCGCCGGTTATGCGATTCCCACCGCGGTTCTGGTGCCGGGCCTGGTGATTCCGGGGCTGGTGTTCGGCGCGATGGCGCTGTGGCCGTTCGTCGAGCAGTGGATCAGCGGCGACCGGCGCCACCACAACGTGGCCGACCGCCCGCGCAACGCTCCGGTCCGCACCGGCATGGGCGTCGCCGGGATCACCTTCTACGGCCTGCTGTGGCTGGCGGGGTCCAACGACATCCTGTCGGAGACCTTCTCCATCAGCCTCTACGCGACCACCTGGTTCTTCCGAATCACGGTCATCGCGGGGCCGTTCATCGGCTTCATTATCGCCAAGCGCGTGTGCCTGGGCCTCCAGCGCCGCGACCGGGATCAGCTGGAGCACGGCTACGAGAGCGGCACCATCCAGCAACTGCCCAGCGGTGAGTTCATCGAGGTGCACAAGGAGTCCTCCGATGAGACCGTGCGGGTCCTGGAGAGCAAGGAACCCGTCTCGCGGATCGATGTGCAGGCCCTCGACGAGAACGGCGTGGAGTCGCCGTCCTCGCGCGGGATGATGGGCCGGCTGCGGCAGCGGCTCGCGGAGTGGTACACCCGCGACAACGTCTCCTTCGATGGCGTGCGCCCGCACACGGGGCACCACCTGCACCACGGTGCCCACGAGGAGGCCGAGGACGAGGAGTCGCACGAGGAGGCCCGCGAGGAGGCCACCCCCTCGCCCACCTCCTAGCCGCCCCTTCCCGGCCGCCTGAGGGCGGCCTGCAGGGACGCAGAACGGCCCGGCACCCCCGCGGGGGTGCCGGGCCGTTCTGCGTCCTCGGGCGGTGGGCTCGGCCTTGCGGAGGCACCGACCCCGTTGATCTATTCCCAAAACAGCGGAGCTAGCACCTCTGAGCTGGGCAAACGCACTCCATCGCGAGGCGCCCACGAAATCCCGTTATCGTTCCGTGACATTCCCTGAAGTGGGTCTGGAGCGGGCCGGTTCACCCTCGTTTTGTTCCTCCGGTACGGCCGACCAGAGGGAGGCCCCACACAGCTTGTAGCTATCGTGAAGGAAAGCGATTTCCCTATACGATAGCTACAAGATCGGCGGTGATGCGCACGGCCGGTCAGGCGCCCGTCAGGCGTCCTCGCCGTGCACCCCGCCCGGCGTCCCTTCGCCGTCGGTGGTGTCGGGCTCGCCGGTGGGGCTGTTGGCCAGCCAGTCGTCCCAGGAGCGCTGCCAGTAACCCCATCCGTTGTCGACCTCGAGCTCGCGGTCGGTGCCGTTGATGATCAGGGGGTCGCCCATCAGCGACTGCTCGTAGAACCACTTGGCGTCGGCGTCGCTCATGTTGGTGCAGCCGTGGCTCTCGTTGGACTCGCCGAGCTGCCCGTTCCACGGAGCGGCGTGGGTGAACTCGCCGCTGTTGGAGAAGCGGACCGCGTAGTCCACGTCGAGCTTGTAGCCCTCGGGGCTGTCGACCGGGATGCCCGTCGTCGACGAGTCCATGACCAGTTCGTCGTACTTCTCCATGGTGAGGTGGACGCCGCTGGTGGTCGTGTACTTGCGGACGTCGCCGCGGCCGTTGCTGACCGGGAACGTCTTGATGGACTCGCCGTCGCGCTCGACGGTCATGGTGTGCTGGGAGTCCTCGATCGTGCTGATCTGCTCGCGGCCCACCTCGAAGTTGAGCTGGTGGTTCTCGATGCCGTAGACGCCGTCGGAGGCCGCGACCCCGGCCAGGCGCAGGTCGACGGTGACCTTCTGATGGGGCTCCCAGTACTCCTGCGGGCGGAAGACCGCGGTCGTGTCGCCGAACCAGTTCCAGGCGCCCTCGACCGGGGTCTCGGAGGTGACCTCCATGGAGTTCTCAACCTGTGTCTTGTTCTCGACGGGCAGGTCGAAGTTGACGATCACCGGCATGCCCACGCCCACGGTCTGACCGCTGGTGGGGAAGTTCGACTGCAGCTCCAGGCGCTTGCCCTCGACCGCCTCCAAGGTGCGGAACTCGCTGACGACCTCGGCCTGCTCGCCGTCGCTGTTCTCGGCAGTGGCGGTCACGGTGACGTCGGAGCCGGGAGTAAGGTTCCGGTCGCTGACCCAGGTGGACTCGTCCTCGCTGAAGGACCCGGTGACCTCGCCGAGTCCGGAGTCGCCGCTCGCCGAAGGGCTCGCGCTCTCCCCCGCCGCGGCGTCGGCGGCACCGCCGGTCTGCTCGATCCGGACGTCGGTGACCTTGCCGTCGGCGGCCTCGACGGTCACCGGGAGGTCGGGCTCGACCTCGCCTGCGCCGTCCTTGGGCGAGATCCGCACGTCGACGGCGGGGCCGGTCTCGCCCCCGCCCGCGCCGGTCGGCGATCCGGAGCCGCCGGTGCAGGCCGTCGCCAGGACGACGGCCAACCCGGCCAGTCCGGCTCCAGTGCCGCGTACAGCCGTTTGGAGTGATCTGCCCTTCACCCTGCGACCTCCAGTCTCGAAGGCGGCCTTTGGTCGGCACTGCCCCCACAGGGCTGATGCCAAACAGTGCCGAGAAGTTCCGCTTTTCCACGGGGACAGGCGGCCGCGGGGGTGTGATACCGGCAACGCACCGGCGGGGACGCCGGCCGCCGGCCGCCGGCCGCCGGGGGGTGGCAGGAGTCGCGGGTGCCCGGCCCGCAGGGACCGGCCGCTAGTGGCTGAACTCGCCGCGGTAGTACTCGAACACCCAGCCGATGACGGTGAGGATGACGGCGAGTACGCCGATGAACACCATCCACCAGCCGATGGTCACGCCGATGGCCATGAAGGCCACCGACATCGCCACGAACAGCGGCCACCAGCTGTGCGGGCTGAAGAACCCGTACTCGCCGGAGTTCTCCGGGATGTCGCCGTCGAGGCGCTCCTCGGGTGCCAGGCCGTGGTACCGCTCGCTGCGCCGCGCCGACTGCCACAGCCAGAAGCCGATCATCCAACCGAAGAAGATCGACACGACGAGCGCGACGGTGCCGGTCCACTCGATCGAGCCGTGGGCCACCCAGGACCAGTACGCGTACATGGCGGCGACCAGGCCGAAGAAGGTCGAGACGCCCATAAACAGGTAGGCCTGCATCTTCATGGTGAGCTCGCTCCCCTACTTCGCGGTTGCGGGTTCGGGCGCCGCACCGGGCGCGGCGGCGTGCGGGTGGTGCAGGTCGAACGCCGGGCGCTCGGAGCGGATGCGCGGCAGCGACGTGAAGTTGTGCCGCGGCGGCGGGCAGGAGGTGGCCCACTCGAGCGAGCAGCCGTACTCCCAGGGGTCGTCGACCTCGACCTTGACGGCGTTGCGGTGGGTGACCCACACGTTCCAGAAGAACACCAGCGTGGAGGCGCCCAGCACGAACGAGCTGACCGAGGAGACGATGTTGAGACCGGTGAACCCGTCCGAGGGCAGGTAGTCGGCGTAGCGGCGGGGAAAGCCCTCGGCGCCCAGCCAGTGCTGCACCAGGAAGGTCCCGTGGAACCCGAAGAACAGCAGCCAGAAGTGGATCTTGCCCAGGGGCTCGTTGAGCATCTTCCCGGTGAACTTGGGCCACCAGAAGTAGAAGCCCGCGAACATCGCGAACACCACGGTGCCGAAGACGACGTAGTGGAAGTGGGCCACCACGAAGTAGGAGTCGGTGACGTGGAAGTCGATGGGCGGCGAGGCCAGCAGAACGCCGGTGAGACCGCCGAACAGGAACGTCACCAGGAAGCCGACGGTGAAGAGCATCGGCGTCGCGAAGACCAGCTGGCCGCGCCACATCGTGCCGATCCAGTTGAAGAACTTCACGCCGGTGGGCACCGCGATGAGGAACGACATGAACGAGAAGAACGGCAGCAGCACCGCGCCGGTGGGGAACATGTGGTGGGCCCACACCGTCACCGACAGGCCGGTGATGGCGATGGTGGCCGCCACCAGGCTCTTGTAGCCGAAGATCGGCTTGCGGCTGAACACCGCGAGCACCTCGGTCGCGATGCCGAAGAACGGCAGCGCGATGATGTAGACCTCCGGATGGCCGAAGAACCAGAACAGGTGCTGCCAGAGGATCGCTCCGCCGTGCTCCGCCTCGTAGACGTGGGTCCCGACCATGCGGTCGGCACCCAGCGCCACCAGCGCGGCCGTCAGGACCGGGAAGGCGATCAGCACGAGCACGCTGGTCAGCAAGCCGTTCCAGGTGAAGATCGGCATGCGGAACATCGTCATACCGGGGGCGCGCATGCACAGCCCGGTGGTGATGAAGTTGACGGCGCTGAGGATAGTGCCCAGACCGCTGACGGCCAGGCCCATGATCCACAGGTCGCCGCCGAGTCCGGGTGAGCGCACCGCGTCCGACAGCGGCGTGTAGGCGAACCAGCCGAAGCTGGCGGCGCCGCCCGGGGTGAGGAAGCCGCCGACGGCGATCAGGCTGCCGAACAGGAAGAGGTAGTACCCGAACAGGTTCATGCGCGGGAACGCCACGTCCGGAGCGCCGATCTGCAGCGGCATGATGACGTTGGTGAACCCCACGAACAGCGGGGTCGCGAACATCAGCAGCATGATCGTGCCGTGCATGGTGAACAGCTGGTTGAAGCCCTCGTGGGTGACCACCTGCATGCCCGGCCACAGCAGCTCGGCGCGCATCAGCAGCGCCAGGATGCCGCCGAAGAGGAAGAATCCGAACGACGTGATCAGGTACATGTACCCGATGATCTTGTGGTCGGTCGAGGTCATCCAGCTGACCAGGATCGACCCCTTGCGCGTGGTCGCGGGCGCTGCCGCCTCGGGGGTCTGCGTCACGGTCGCCATCAGCGGCCTGCCTCCTCGCCGGCCGCGACGGGCGCGTTCGCCTCGTCGGCCGGGGTCTCCTCGTCGGCCGGGGTGTCCTCTTCGGCGACCTCCTCCTCGGGGCCCTCGCCCTCGGGGCCGGGGAGATCGATCCCGGTTCCGGGGTCCTCCGCGCCCGACTCCAGCTGCTCGGCCGTCTCCTGCTGCTCCTCTTGGGCCTTGGCCTCCTGCTTCTCGACCCAGGCGTCGTAGTCCTCGGGCTCCATCACCTTGAGGGTGAAGAGCATCCGGGAGTGGTCGACGCCGCAGAGCTCGGCGCAGCGGCCGGCGTAGGTTCCGGCGGTGCCTTCCTTGACCTTGACCTGGAACTCGTTGTCCTGGTGCGGGATGACGTCCATCTTGAACGTGAAGGCCGGGATCCAGAAGGAGTGGATGACGTCGGGCGAGGTGAGGTCGAAGTGGACCACGTCGCCCTCGCGCAGGACCAGGGTGGGCTTGTTCTCGGGGGTGCCGGCGACGGAGAAGCGCGTCTGCGGCTCGCTGCCCTGCTCCTCGGCCTCGGCCTTGGACTGGTCCTGGTAGTTGAACTGCCAGCTCCACTGGAAGGCGACGACCTCGACGTCGGTGTCGGCCTCCTCCTCGGTGGAGAGCAGCGCTGTCTGATCGCGCGCGGTGAAGTAGAAGAGCACCGCGATGATCACGATCGGCAGGACGGTGTAGAGGGCCTCGATGGGCATGTTGTAGCGCACCTGCGGCGGGAGCTGCTCGGAGCGCTTGCGGTGGAAGATGACCGACCAGACGATCAAACCCCACACGAGAATGCCGACCGCGAACGCCGCCACCCATGAACCCTGCCAGAGCGTGAGGACGCGCTGGCCCTGTTCGGTGATCGGCTCCGGCACACCCAAACGAGTGAACTCGTTCGACGCGCAGCCGGTCGCAGCCAGGCCCAGCGCGGCAAGCGCGGCGCCACGCGGTGCCCATCGGCGCAGCGCGGGGCGCCGATTCCTATGGCGGGTCGGACTCACGGATTGCCTTCCCAGCGGTGATGCCCGCGGACGTTGCGCGGGCGGTCGTATTCCAAAGCTTTTCGGGGGAAACACTAGCGCGATCCACCCGGGCCCCCGATCAGGGGCATGCCTGACCAGCGTGTTGGCAGCGTGTCCGCGCGGGGGGCGCGACCACACGCGCCCGCCCCGCCCCACCGCCCGGTGGCACAGGGATTCGGGCGCTCCGGGGAGTCGGTGTGTTCACCCGGCCCGCCGACCTCGGCCGCCGGAGTGCCCGGGGTATCCGGTTCCGGCCGTCGGTAGCGGGCTAAGGCGAGAGTACCGCTGGATTTACCGGCCTCTTAACCGGGTGCCGTTTAGTGCCCGAGTCGGGTAAAGAATGGAGTACGAGCCACCATCAGAGGAGGTCCGTTGGCGGAGGAGCCGTTGGTGACCGTCGAGGCGGTCGGGCGCAAGTGCCCGATCCCCATCATCATGCTCGCCGGGCGGATCCGGGAGGTCCCGATCGGCTCGGTCATCGCCGTCACGGCCGACGACCCGGCGGCGCGCACCGACATCCCGTCCTGGTGCCGGATGAAGATGCAGGAGTTCGTCGGCGAGGTGCCGCTGCCCCGGGGCAGCGCGTTCCACATCCGGCGCATGTACTGAGCCCGCGGGACGCGCCGGGCGCGGACCGCGGCGGGCGCGTGCGGTCGTTCGGACGTCCCCGGCCCGCATCAGGCACGCGAAGCGCTGGGGCTAGCGCGCGTAGTACTCCACGACGAGCTGCTCGTCGAAGGGCACCGGAACCTGCTCGCGCTTGGGGCGGTCGACGACCGCCACGCGCAGGTCCTTGTGGCTGACCGCGAGGTAGCCGGCGGTCTTGTCGTCGGCGTGCACGCCCTCGGCGGCCTCGACGAAGGGCACCATCTGGCGGGACTTCTCCCGCACACTGATGACCTGCCCGGCCTTGACCTGGTACGACGGGATGTCGACCTTCTTGCCGTCCACGGTGATGTGTCCGTGGTTGATGTACTGGCGCGCCGCGTAGACCGACGGCGCGAGCCCGGAGCGGAGCACGACCGACACGAGCCGCGTCTCCAGCTCGGCGATCAGCTCCTCACCGGTACGCCCGGGCCGCTTCTTGGCCGTCTCGTAGGCACGGGCCAACTGCTTCTCGGAAAGGTCGTAGTACCAGCGCAGCTTCTGCTTCTCCGCTTGGCGCACCGCGTAGTCGCTGGTGGAGCGCCGAACTCGGCGGCCGTGCTCACCCGGGGGGTAGGGCCGCTTCTCGAAGTAGCTGACCGCCTTACGGGTCAGCGGGGTACCCGCGCGCCGGGACAACCGCACCTTAGGTCCGGTGTAGCGCATTCACGTCCTCCGTCTATGAGTCACTTGCGAAAGATGGGAGTCCTAGGTAAGGCTTGCCTAAGTCTAGGAGGTGTCATGCGACAGCCCAGCCCGTCCGAGACCGAACGGATCCGCTCCCTTGCCGCCACGGCGACCCCCACCGCGGCGACGTTGGCAGACAATCCCGACACGCGTTTCAGCGTGCGCGGGGCGGTCGATCACGCCGGCCGCGTCCTGCTGTGGGTCGCGGCGCGCCACCCGCTGCACGAGGCGGTGCGGGAGGAGCGGCGGACAGCCCGCGGCCCGGAGGCCGGTGTCGATCTGTCCGCGCTTCGGCGCGTGGGTCGCACCTCTACTGTACGCGCTCGGCTGTGGTGCCAGGGCAGCCTGGAGGAGGTCCCCGCCCGCGAGCGCCGCTCGGCGGCCCTCCAACCCCCGTTGATCTTGTAGCTATCGTGAAGTAGAACGATTTCCAGTGACGATAGCTACAAGATCAACGGTGCCTTCCCGGGGGACCGCGAGCGGGCCGAGACGCCCGCGATCCGCCGCCGGGAAGGCCCGGTGCACCCGCCGAGGAGCCGCTGCGCGGCGTCGGCGGCGGGTACGGCAGCACGGCCTCAGGCCAGGTGCGGCTTGATCTCGCGCGCGCTCTCCTCGCCGTAGGACTCGGTGATCTTGTCGAGCAGGCTCGCCGCGGTCAGCTCATACTCCTGCGGGCCGTTGACCGCCAGGCAGTGCACCGCGATGGCGTTGCCGACCTGGGCGGAAAGCTCCAGGGACAGGCCCCAGGACAGGCCCGCGAGGAAGCCGGCGCGGAAGGCGTCGCCCACACCGGTGGGGTCGACCTTGTCGGAGACCGCGGCGGGGCCGACCTGGATCGGCGGCTCACCGCGGCGGTCGATGCGGACGCCCTTGGCGCCCAGCGTGGTCACGCGGGTCTGGACCTTGCCGAGGATCTCGTCCTCGCTCCAGCCGGTCTTCTGCTCGCAGAGCGCCTTCTCGTACTCGTTGGTGAACAGGTAGTCGGCGCCCTCGATCAGCTCGCGCACCTGCGGGCCGTCCATGAAGGCCAGCTGCTGCGAGGGGTCGGCGGCGAACGCGAGGCCGCGTTCCCGGCACTCCTGGCTGTGGCGGGTCATGGCGCCGGGGTCGTTGGCGCTGACCAGTACGAGGTCGAAGCCGCCGGCGGAGTCGGAGAGCGGCTTCAGCTCGATGTTCTTCGCTTCGGCCATCGCGCCGGGGTAGAACGACGCGATCTGGTTGTGGTCCTTGTCCGTGGTGCAGACGAAGCGCGCCGTGTGGCGCAGCTCGGAGATGTGCACGCCGGACGTGTCCACCCCGTGGCGCTCCAGCCAGGAGCGGTACTCGTCGAAGTCGGCCCCCGCGGCGCCGACGAGGACGGGGCCCAGGCCCAGCACCCCCATGGCGAAGCTGATGTTGGGGGCGCAGCCGCCGCGCCGCACCTCGAGCTCGTCCACCAGGAACGACAGCGAGACCTGCTCAAGCTGATCGGCGATGAGTTGTTCGGAGAACCGTCCCTCGAAGGTCATCAGATGGTCGGAGGCAATCGATCCTGTAACCGCGATGCGCACTGCAGAGGGCTCCTTGGGTTGGGGAGAATGGACGGTCCTCAAGCCTACCGATGCCGGATTCACCCGCTGAAGGCGCCTGCGATCATACCGCTCCACCGCAGGTCAGAGGCGAGGCATCCGGTCCGTTTCCGGTCTGCGGAAGAGCGGTGTGCACCTGCGCCGCGAATTCCGCGCCGCAGCCGTCACTGCCGGAAAACGGAATCCGGATTGTTCCGCCACGCGCTTTCCGTTCCGCCCTGCGAAAAACGGGGAGGCGAATTCACGCCGCAGCGCGGCGGAACCGCCGTTCGGTGCGGGCGCACCGCCGCAGCGGGTTCGGCGGCGGATTCGGCGCCCTGGCGAAACGACGAGGGTCCGCGCGCCCCGGCGGGGCGCGCGGACCCTCGTCTGGTCTGCGGGCGACGCCCCCACCGCGCCGCCGCCCGTGATCGGTGCGCCGGCGGTCGGAGGCGGTCGCCTCAGTTGAAGGAGTCGCCGCAGGCGCAGGAACCCGAGGCGTTCGGGTTGTCGATCGTGAAGCCCTGCTTCTCGATGGTGTCGACGAAGTCGATGGTGGCGCCCATGAGGTAGGGGGCGCTCATCCGGTCCGTGACGACCTCGACGCCGGAGAAGTCGCGCACGACATCGCCGTCGAGCTCGCGCTCGTCGAAGAACAGCTGGTAGCGGAGCCCCGAGCAGCCTCCCGGCTGCACAGCGACACGAAGCCGCAGGTCGTCGCGCCCCTCCTGCTCCAGGAGGTTCTTGACCTTGCTCGACGCCGTCTCCGTCAGGATGATGCCCTGCGCGGGGGCCTCGCTCTGAACCGTCATCTGCTAGCTCCTCCGTAAAAGCGTGGCGGCCGCCACTGGCACTGGTCGACCCGAACTGGTCAACGCCCGCGGCCGCTGGTGCATTCCTGCCCGTGGCGGGGACGCGCAATGCTGCTGCCGTCCAGACTAGGCGCTCATACCGGCCGCCGCCATATGCGCGATCTGCGCTGGGGACTGCCGCGGGGGGACCCGGACGTGCGGGGACGCGCCGGACGGCCCGCAGCGCGGCCCCGCCGGGCCTACTCGACCGAGGATCCGCCGGCGCCGCCCGCCGCCCCGGTGCGCGCACCCGACCAGCGCCGGGCGACATCCGCGGCGAGCTTGCGCAGCTCCTCGGCGGAACGGCTCATGGCGGCAGCGGTCGAACCCGCCGACTCCACCAGCGAGTACGTCTCGGCGATGCCGGCGGCCGCGGCCTCCTGGCGGCCCACGCCCACCGCTCCGGCCAGAACCACGCAGGGCACACCCTGGTCGGCGGCCGCGCGCGCGACGCCGTGGGGGAGCTTGCCGCGCAGCGACTGGGTGTCGAAGGAGCCCTCGCCGGTGATGACGAGATCGGCGGCGGAGACGTCCTCGGCCAGGCCGACCGCGCCCAGCACGCGGGCGATCCCGGACTCCACGGTGCCGCCGACGAGCAGCATGCCGTAGCCCAGGCCGCCGGCGGCGCCCGCGCCGGGGGCGTCGCGCAGCCCGCCGGGGTCGGTGGCCTCGGCGAAGGCGGCCAGCGCGGCGTCGAGGCGCTGCACCCGGTCGTCGTCGGCGCCCTTCTGCGGGCCGAAGACGGCGCTGGCGCCGTGCAGGCCCAGCAGCGGGTTGTCGACGTCGGTGGCGGCGACGAGCGAGATCCCGCGCACCGCCTCGCGCGCGGCGTCGAGGCCGACGGCGCCCGGAAGCCGCGCCAGCGCGGTGCCGCCGCCGCTGAGCGCTTCGGCGGGTTCGGCGCCCAGCGCCGCGAGCATGCCGGCGCCGCCGTCGTTGGTGGAGCTGCCGCCCAGCCCGACGACCACGCTTCGCGCGCCGTCGGCGACCGCGCGGGCGATCAGCTCGCCCACGCCGCGGCTGGTGGTGCGGCCGGGGTCGCGCCGGTCCTCGGGGACCAGGTGCAGACCGCAGGCCTGAGCGCTCTCGATGTAGGCCGTGGCACCCGACATCAGGTAGCGGGCGGGAACGGGATCGCCGAGCGGACCGGTGACCCGGGCCTCGTGCAGTGTGCCTCCGAGGGCCTTGTGCAGGACCTCGACGAACCCGGGGCCGCCGTCGGACAGCGGCAGCAGCCGGGTCTGCACGCCCGGGTCGGCCGAGCGCCACCCCTCGGCGACGGCTTCGGCGGCCTCGACGGCACTGAGGGTGCCGGCGAACTTGTCTGGGGCTATGACGATGCGCACCCCACCAGTGTGCCGTGCGCCTCATCGCGACCGCCGCCCGGGCCGCCCGGTTGCGGACGGGCGGACGGCGGCGGTGCGGACACCCGCCGCCGCTCAGACGGCGGTCACCGGAAATGTAGTCTGGGGATTCAGAGTCCGTCGACGTCCGCGAGGAACGCCCGCCATTCCGCTACGGGAAATGAAAGGTGACCGCAATCGCGGTTCTGAGTGTCGCGCACGTCGACGGATTCCACAGTCTCCCGGGCCTCGACGCAGTGACTTCCGCTGTCCGAATACGACGACTTGTGGAACCCGTCTGCAGACCACATCACTGGGCCAACATCCCTTCGAGCAACGTCACAGTGTGCGTTTCCGGGAGAGCGCGGGTCAGGGCGTCCCGGATGAACCCGTCAATCCTCGCAGCGTGCGACGCGGTGTCGTACACGAGGTTGCCGTTGCCGTGGTCGCTTGCGGCGACCACGGCGCCGTCACCCAACCGGTAGACGTGAACCGCCGAGGTCACCGACAGCAGTAGCGTCCCGTTCGGCACGATGTGGATGGACGTCCGTTCTCGCTGAGCGAGCTCCAGCAGCGCCTTGGCCTGCTCGATCCGAACGTGTTCGGGAGCCCAGCCCAGCGCGAACTCGGGGAAGACCGCCGTGACGAACGGGTCGCTGGTGCGCGTCAGCCGTTCGTACCGCTCCACGCGTGCGCGTGCGAGTTTGTCCAGCTCTTGGGCGCTTGCCGTCGGTCGCCCCGCGCGAAAGACCTCACGGGCGAACGCATAGCTCTGCACGAGCCCCGGGACCGTCGACAGGGTGAAGGTGTCGATGGACAGCGCCCTGTCCTCAAGCGAGCCGACTGCGCGCATCCACGGGGGCAGCTGAGAGCCCGAGGCCTCGGTTTCCCACGTTCTCACCAGGCGCCCGCCGGCGCTCAGGGTTTCGTCCAACCGTTCGACGTCGGCGCGCTTGGGGGTGATGGTCCCCGATTCCCATCGGGACAGCGAGGAAGCGGAGCCGCCGATCCGCGTGGCCAGCTGCCGCTGTGTGAGCCCGGAAAGTTCACGTAGTTTTGCGAGGTTCGCGCCGAATCCCGTTTCATTCACGCGCTGATCCTATGCACCGATGTGCAACTTGAACCATCCCCGTGCGGGAACATTCCTCTCACTATGAAACGGCGCCGATCAGGTGGACCGTTTCCCCATGGGAGAGCTTGAAATCATTGACCAACTCACAACCGAAGCACGGAAACGCGGTATAGCGCTCAAGCGCTGTCGCGGCTACAGCGTCTCGATCGCCGGGACCACGGTGACCGCCACGGACAATCTGGCGTCCTTCCCCACGTCGACCGGCGCGACGCGGCACATCGCGGTGCTGGACCACATGGGGGCGGCGAAGGTGGTCGACCTGGTGGTCGCCGACGCCGACCCGGCCGCCGTGTTCGCTCACAAGCGGCGGGCGCGCACGTGAGCGCCGCTCCGCGGCTCCGCCCGGCGCGGGTGCGCCCGTACGTGCGGCGCCGCCACCCCGGTCCGCCCGCTTCCGACCGTGGGCCCTCCTCCCGGCCGGCCGGCGGCGGGCTACAGGCCGGGGGCTCCGTAGACGGGGAACCAGCGGGCCTTGTCCCGCTCGACGACGAGGTCGTCGCCCACGGCCGCCTCCACCTGCAGTTCCAGGGCGTTGTCGCGACGCTGGCCGGGCAAGGGCGCGAACGGGTAGAAGGTGCCCCGCTTGTACAGGTAGACCAGCGCCACCCGGCGATCGGCCTCGTCGGCGAAGGCCACCAGTGAGCACAGCAGGGAGGGGCCGTACCCGTGGGCCTCCAGCGAGGAGTTCACGGCGTGGATGTCGGTGACCAGCCCGCTGATGCCGCCGGTCGAGGGATCGGCGGGCTGGGCGGGCGCCTCCATCACCAGCCAGGTGTAGCCGTACTCGTCGGCCGTGGCCTCGACGCGGGGACCGGTGTCGGTGTTGAGGAGGTCGGTGACGCTCTGCTGCAGCTCGCTGAAGGCCTGCCCCTCTGCGGGGCGGAAGGCGACCGAGCCGGTGCCGGTGGGCCGCAGTCCGGCGGTCGCCTGCAGCGTGATGGCGGCCGAGGGCAGACCGAACAGGGCGTCGAGGTCGGGTTCAGCGGGTTTGGAACGGCCCAGTAGGGCGCGCAGGAAACTCATGGTGAAGGTCCTCCCCGTGTTCGGCTGTGGATGCGGTGCTCCTGCCGTGCCCGCTACCCGGATGCGGGCGCGCGGCGCCGCGCGCTCAGGCTCCGGTCCCCAACTGCCGGGAGATGTCGGAGAGCTGGGACAGGCGCTGCTCGATCGGCGGGTGGGTGGAGAAGAGCTGGCTGAGGCTGAACCCCTTCTTGGAGACCGCGGGGGTGAAGAAGAAGGCGTTGAACGGCTCGGCCCGTCGCAGGTCGTTGGTGGGAATGCGCGCCATGTCCCCGTTGATCTTGGTCAGTGCACTGCCCAGGGACGAGGGGCGTCCGGTCAGGTAGGCGGCGGCGCGGTCGGCGGAGAGCTCGCGGTAGCGCGAGAGGACCCGTGTCAGCAGGAAGCTCAAGACCCACACGACGGCGCTGACCAGCACCACCAGCAGGGCGACGACCGCCGGCGCGGGCCCGTTGTTGCTGCTGCGGGCGCCCCCGCTGAACAGGGCGAAGCGCAGGCCCATCTGCGTGAGGAACCCGGCGATGATGCCCAGGAAGCCGGCGATGGTCATGACCATCACGTCGCGGTGGGCGACGTGGCTCAGCTCGTGCGCGAGGACGGCCTCCAGCTCGGCGGTGTCCAGGCGGCGCATGATGCCGGTCGTCGCGCAGACGACCGCGTTCTTCGCGTTGTGGCCGGTCGCGAAGGCGTTGGGGACGTCGGTACGCGCGATCGCGACCTTGGGCTTGGGCATGTCGGCCATCGCGCACAGCCGGTCGACGACGGCGTGCAGCTCGGGGGCCTCGGCCGGGGACACCTCGCGGGCGCCCATGGAGAACACGGCGATCTTGTCGGAGGCGAAGTACTGGAAGGCGGCGAAGCCGAGCACCACCAGTACGAGCAGCCACAGCGGCATGCCCACCAGGTACAGCGCGATGACGAACGCCACGTAGAGGATGCCCAGCAGGGACATGGTGGTGACCATGCGGGCGGTCAGCCCGCGGTCGGGTGTGAACTTCGAACCAGCCACGGCGGCGCTCCTCGGTCCGCTTGCACGGTTCGGTCCCGGCGGCGGCCGGGTCCGCCGGCCGGAGGCGCGCCGCGGATCGACGGCCCTGCTCATCCGACCGGACACCTGCAGTCTAGTCAGCGGCGGTGGCGTGTCCGCGGGTGCCGCAGCGGGCGCGCCGGGCGGGGCGGCCCCGGTGCGGGGAGCCGTCGGGGACCCGCGGGCGCGGCCCGGAGAACGCCGATGGCCGCCGCGCGGGGCGCGGCGGCCATCGCGGGCAGCCGACCGGGAGGCGTGCCGGGAACGGCGCTCCCGGAGTCAGGACACGTCGGGGATGAGTCCTTCGTCACCGAGCATGGCGCGGACCTCCTCCATGCTGGCGTCCGCGTGGGGAAGAATGAGCTGCGACGGCTCCAGGGAGTCCGGCGGAAGCGGCTTGCCGTCCTCGCGGACCCGCTCCAGCAGGTCGTGCAGGGCCTGGCGGAAGGTGTCCTCGCTGTCGGATTCGAGCGCCTCCTCAAGGGTGCGGTCGAAGCGGTTGAGCAGGTCCTTGTCGGCGTCGGTGAGGTCGAGCTGCCCCTCACCCATGATCCGGACGATCATGCTCCCTCCCCCTGGCGGTAGGGCTGGGTCTGCCCGCCGTTGGCGCTGCTGCCGTTGGTGCCGGCGCCGTTGGCCGTGCTGCCTCCCGCGGCGCCCGTGCCGCCCGAGGAGGCGGTGCCGCCCTCCTCGATCTGGGGCGCGGGGGCGGCCCCGCCGCTGATCTCCTGCTTCATCCGCTCCAGTTCCAGTTCGACACCGCTGGAGCTGGCCATCCGGTCGAGCTCGGACTGGATGTCGTCCTGGGAGGAGCCGCTGACGTCGTCGAGAGCGCCCGATTCGAGGAGCTCGTCGACCGCGCCGGCGCGGGCCTGCATCTCGGCGGTCTTGTCCTCGGCGCGCTGCACCGCCATGCCGACGTCGCCCATCTCCTCGGAGATGCCCGAGAACGCCTCGCTGATCTGGGTCTGGGCCTGGGCCGCGGTGTAGGTGGCCTTGATGGTCTCCTTGCGGGTGCGGAAGGAGTCGACCTTGGCCTGCAGGCGCTGGGCGGCGAGAGTGAGCTTCTGCTCCTCGCCCTGCAGCTGCTCGTGCTGCTGGCGGAGGCCGTCGATCTGGGACTGCAGGCCGGACCGGCGGGTCAGAGCTTCGCGCGCGAGGTCCTCGCGGCTCTGCTCCAGCGCCTTGCGGCTCTGCGTCTCAAGCTTTCCCGACTGCTGCTCCAGCTGCTGCACCTGCAGCTCGACCCGCTTGCGGGAGGTCGCGACGTCTGCCACGCCGCGCCGGACCTTCTGCAGCAGTTCGAGCTGCTTCTGGTAGGAGTAGTCGAGGGTTTCGCGCGGGTCCTCGACGGAGTCCATAGCCCGGTTGGCCTTGGACTTGAAGATCATGGAAAGTCGCTGAAACACGCTCATCGGCGTGGCCGTCCCCTTCTCGGTCCGTGTATCGGCTGTTCCCGGCGGGCGCTGCATCCAACCCTACGCTCTCGGGCGGAGGGTCGCCATGAAGCTCGGACCGGCTACCCTGGTAGACGTGTTCCGACGTCGCTCCGTTCCCGCATCCGAAGATCCGGCCGCGTCCGGCCCTGCCACTGCTGAGGCCACCCAACCTAAGGGATATACCCCCAAGAAGGGCGCGCCAACGCCTAAGCGCCGCGAATCCGCACCCGCGCTGCACCGGCCGGTGAACGCCCCCCAGACCCGCAAGGAGGCCTACCGCGCCTGGCGCCAGCGCCAAGCGCGCGACGTCCCCCGCGTCAAGCGCGCGAAGGGTGCACCGCCCGGCGAGGAGCGCCACTACCGCCCGCAGGACCTCGGCCCGGTGCGCGCCTACGCGCGCGACGTCGTCGACTCCCGGCGCAGCATCAGCGAGTTCTTCCTGTACTTCTCGCTCGCCATCATCGTGCTGCTGTTCCTGCCGCTTCCCGAGTTCCAGGTCGTGGTGACCTACGTGGTGTGGCCGGCCATGATGGTCACGATCGTCGTCGAGGGCATCTTCGTCGCCAACCGCGTCAAGCGCCAGGCGCGCGAACTGTTCCCCGACGACGGCTCGGTGCGCGGCGCCGGCTGGTACGCGGCGGTGCGCCAGCTCCAGGTGCGGCGGCTGCGCCTGCCCAAGCCCCGGGTCAAGCCCGGCGAGCCCGTTCCCGCCCCCAGGCGCTGACCGGCCGCGGCCACCGGCGCGCCCACCCTTCCGACGGACCGCGCCGCCGCACCGGCGTAAGGTGCTCGGCATGGAATTCCGGCATCTTGGCAACAGCGGTCTGGTCATCAGCGAGATCGCCTACGGGAACTGGATCACCCACGGTTCCCAGATCGAGGAGGAAGCGGCCACCGCGTGCGTGCGCGCGGCGCTGGACGAGGGCGTCACGACCTTCGACACCGCCGACGTCTACGCGCAGGGGCGCGCCGAAGAGGTCCTGGGCCGGGCGCTGAAGGGCGAGCGCCGCGACGGCCTGGAGATCCTCTCGAAGGTCTATTGGCCCACGGGCCCGGGCAAGAACGATCGCGGCCTGTCGCGCAAGCACATCGTGCGCAGCTGCGAGGACTCGCTCCGCCGGCTGGGCACCGACTACCTGGACCTCTACCAGGCGCACCGCTTCGACTACGAGACCCCGCTGGAGGAGACCCTGCGGGCCTTCGACGACCTGGTGCGCCAGGGCAAGGTCTGCTACATCGGGGTCTCGGAGTGGCGGGCCGAGGAGATCGAGCGGGCGCTCGCTCTCGCCAACGAGATGGGACTGGACCGGATCGTCTCCAACCAGCCGCAGTACAGCATGCTGCACCGGGTCATCGAGCCCGAGGTCGTTCCGGCCAGCCGGCGCGGCGGTGTCGGGCAGATCGTGTTCTCCCCCATCGCCCAGGGCGTGCTCACCGGCAAGTACAAGCCGGGCCAGGAGGCGCCGGCCGGCTCGCGCGCGACCGACGAGACCGGGGGGCGCTTCATCAGCCGGGTGCTGAAGGACGATGTGCTGGAACGCGTCCAGCGCCTGGTGCCCCTCGCGGAGGAGGCCGGGCTGACCATGGCCCAGCTGGCGGTGGCCTGGGTGCTGCAGAACGACAACGTCTCGGCGGCGATCATCGGCGCTTCGCGGCCCGAGCAGGTGGGCGACAACGTCGCGGCCGCGGGCGTGCGGCTCGACGAGGGCCTGATGGCCCGCATCGACGAGGCCCTCGGCGACGCCGTCCAGCGCGACCCCGCCCTCACGGTCAGCCCGCCCCAGCGCCCCTGACCGAGCCGGCCCCCTCCGGTCCGGGCCGACGGGCGCGGACCGGAGGGACCCGGCCGCCGAATCCCGTCGATCTTGTAGCTGTCGTGAAGGAAATCGATTGCCATTTGCGATGGCTACAAGATCGGCGGTGGTGTGCCGGCGTCTGGCGGTGGCCGCCTGCTCAGGCGGGGTCGTCCAGGCTCATCGTGTACACCGGGTGCTCGTCCTCCAGCAGCGTGACCCGCGAGGCGCCCCCCTCGACCAGGTCGCGCCAGGTCTCGCCCAGCCAGCTCTCGGCGTCGCCGCGCGAGGAGAACAGCTCGCTCGGCAGGGCGCCGTCCTCCAGGTTCTTGCCGTACTCGGTCTCGTAGCGCCAGGTCCAGGCCATAGGCCGCCCTTTCTCACGTCCGACTCGCGCTGCCGGCGCCCGTACCGGCGCCGGAGACGCTTCCGAGCATAGGCTGTGCCCGCGGAGCGCGACCGCTCCCTGCGCGCAGCGCGGCAGTGCGCCCCGCCGCGCCGAGGCTCGCCCCGCCGTCCCCGCCCCCGATGCAATTGACTGGCCAACGTGCGAATCCGACTTTCCGGTACTTCCGGCCCCGAAGGGTGGCCTGCACCCCACTGCCGCTGCGCCTCGTGCAACCGCGCCGCGGAGAACCGCCGCGTCCCCCTGCGAGTCACCGTCGACGACGCGCTGACACTGCGCGAACCCGGTGCGGGCCCGGTCTCGGCTCCCCCGTCCGGATACGCGGTCGAGCTCACGCCTTACGGCACGCGCGTCGAGGGCCCCGGCGGCGAGCGCCTGCTGCTTGCCAGCCCTGCAGCGCCGCCCGACGCTCCCGCACCGCCGCGCCCCGGCCCGCAGGACACCGGGGGCTGGACGGCCGAGGCCGCCTCCGCGCCCGGCATCCCCGCCCACCAGGTCGACGTGGCGATCGTGGACGTCGGGGAGTCTCCCGCCGCCATCGGCGCGCTCCGGCGGGCGGGGGTCGTGGCCACGACCACGGCGGTCCTCGCGGTGGGCGGCGACCACCGCGTGCACTCGCCCGCAGAGTTCGACCGCCGCGCACGCCTGTGGGGCGCTTCGGCACCGTTCGACGGCCAGGAGCTGTGGTGCCCGCCGTCGGCCTGGCCGCCTGAGCGCGCCCACGGGCCGCACCGGGTGCTGGTCACCGGGGGTGCCCGGTCGGGGAAGTCGGCCGAGGCCGAGACGCGCCTTCTGGGCGAGCCCGAGGTCACCTACCTGGCCACGGGACCCCGGCCGACCGGCGCCGGGCAGGACGAAGGCGACGAGGGGGACCGGGCGTGGGCGCGCCGCGTAGCGCTGCACCGGGCGCGACGGCCCTCGTGGTGGCAGACCCAGGAGTGCGCGGACGCGCCCGCCGTACTGCGCGACGCCCGGGGGGCCGTGCTGTTCGACTGCGTGGGCACCTGGCTGGCCGGCGCGATGGAGTCCTGCGGGCTGTGGCAGGAGCTGCCGCCCCCGGGCGCCGAGGACGAACTCGCCGCACGCGTCGACGCGCTGGTGGAAGCATGGCGCCGCTGCCCCGCCTACCTGGTCGCGGTGACCAACGAGGTGGGCTCGGGCGTGGTGCCGGCGACGGCGAGCGGCGGGCTGTTCCGCGACTGGCTGGGCCGGGTCAACCAGCTCCTGGCGGCGGAGTCGGAGGAGGTCGTGCTCGCTGCGGCGGGGCGCGTCGTCGAGCTGCGCTAGCTCGACCGACGCGGAGGCCGGCGGCAGACCCCGCTGACACGCGTCGAGAGCGTACACGGCCACGCAAGCTTTCGGTCACCGATCCGGGTGCGATGTCCCGCCACCGGCCGGGATTCCGGCAACCGGCGACACCCGGCGAAACGAGCGACGAAGAAGGAGAGGAGACGCGATGCCACCAGCCGACAGCGCGGACTCCGCCGGCGGACCGGGCCCCGGGCGCCCCGCCGGGGGCCGCTCCCGCGGCGGCCCCTTGCGGGACTGCCTGGACGGGCTGCGCATGGCGGGCGGGACGCTGACGGCGGTACCGGTCGCGGCGCCGCGGGTGGACCGCGCCGCGGCGGGCTGGGCGATGGGCCTCGCGCCGCTGGTGGGCGCGGCGCTGGGGGCCGCCGCCGCGGTCGTACTGGCCGCCTCCGTGCTGGCCGGTCTGCCCGGTTTCCTGTCCGCGGTCCTGGCGGTGGGCGCGCTCGCCCTGCTGACCCGCGGGCTGCACCTGGACGGCCTGGCCGATCTCGCCGACGGGCTCGGCAGCGGACGGCCGGCTGAGGGGGCCCTGGAGATCATGCGGCGCTCGGACATCGGGCCCTTCGGCGTGATCACGCTGGTTCTGGTGCTGCTGCTCCAGACGGCGGCGCTGGGAGCGATCGCCGACTCCTCCCCCGCCGCCGCGGCCGCCGCGCTGGTGGCCGCTTCGGCGACCGGCCGGCTGGCGATCACCTGGGCGTGCACACCGCGCGTGCCCTCGGCCCGCCCCGAGGGACTCGGCGCTTTCGTGGCGGGCACCGTCCCCTATTGGGGGGCGGGCGCGGCCACCGGCGCCGTCCTGTCGGTGTCAGCGCTGGCGGGCCTCGCGCACGGCGGGGCGTTCGCGCTGTCCTGCGCCCTCGCCGCCGCCGCGGGCCTGGCCGCCGCGGCGCTGCTGCTCGCCCGCGCGCTGCGCCGCACCGGCGGCATAACCGGCGACACCCTCGGTGCGCTGTCCGAGACTGCGACGACTGCCGCGCTGCTGGTCACGGCCGGTGCCGCCGCATGAGCCCGCGGCGCCGGAGCCCGACCGCCCCGGCCGGCTCCCCGGCCGGCTCCCCGCCCCGGGCGTACCGGCCGGTAGTGGGTGTTGGCATCCTCACATTTCTTCACAGCTGCCGCGGTGCCGCCCGCGGCCGGGGCGGCGCCGACGGCGCCCGCCCGGCGCGACCTGCGCCTCCGCCACGCCGCGGGCCGAACCGGCCCCCGAACCCGCCGCCGCGCCCGCATCCCGACGCCGCCCGCGTGAGCGGGGCGGACGGCGCTGCTCTCGCTTCGCGGGTCCCGCGGCCGGGACCGGCCCCGAAGGCCGCCCGGGCATGCACCTCCCGCTGCCGGTGCCGCACGCGGCCACCGGGACCGCCGCGGCTTCGGGCGTTCTCCGCAGCGCGCGGCCACGCCGCGGGCGCGGTGCCCGGCGGCACGTCACAAGGGCTAGCATCGGGGACGTGAGCACGTCGTTGTCAGTAATTACGGAATCCCCCGGTTCGCTCGACGTCGACGCGGTGGTGGTCGGTTACCATCCGTCGGACGACGGACCCCAGCCCGCGGCCGGCGCCGACAGCGTCGACGCCGCCTTCCCCGGCGGCCTGGCCAAGACGCTGTCGCTACTCGGAGCGACCGGCACCGCCGAGGAGGTGCACAGCGTCCCCACACAGGGCACGCTGACCGCACCGGTGGTGATCGCCGTCGGCCTCGGCGCCCCGCCGCCGGGCGGCGCGCCCGACCCCGACGGCGTCGCCCGCGCCGCCGGAGCCGCGCTGCGGTCGCGCGGCGCCAACCACACCCGGATCGCCCTGGCCCTTCCCGCCGACACCCCCGAGCTGGTGCACTCGGCCGCGCTGGGCGCCCTGCTCGGCGACTACTCCTTCACCCGGTACCGCACCGGCGAGGACACCCGCACCCCCGTCGCGCAGCTGCTGGTCGCCAGCACCGCCGCCGGCGCGCAGGAGGCCGCCGAGCGCGCGAGCACCCTCGCCGGAGCCGTCAGCCTCAGCCGCGACCTGGTGAACACCTCCCCCGCCGACCTCGTGCCCGAGGACCTGGCGGACATCGCCGCCCAAGTGGCGCGCGAGAACGGCCTGGCCGTCGAAGTCCTCGACGAGCAGGCGCTGACCGAAGGCGGCTACGGCGGCCTGATCGGCGTCGGCCAGGGCTCGGCCAATCCGCCGCGCCTGGTCCGCTTGGAGTACACCCACCCCGAGGCGAGCGCCACCGTGGCCTTCGTCGGCAAGGGCATCACCTTCGACTCCGGCGGCCTCTCGCTGAAGCCGGCCTCCGCAATGGACTGGATGAAGTCCGACATGGGAGGCGCCGCGGCGGTCCTGGGCGCCATGCGCGCCATCGCGCAACTGGCCCCGGCCGTCAACGCGGTGGCCTACCTCGCCATCGCCGAGAACATGCCCGGCGGCAGCGCCCAGCGGCCCTCCGACGTGCTGACGATCTACGGCGGCAAGACCGTCGAAGTCCTCAACACCGACGCCGAGGGCCGCCTGGTGATGGCCGACGCGCTGGTGCGCGCGCACGAGGACTCGCCCGACCTGATCGTGGACGTGGCCACCCTGACCGGCGCCCAGCTGGTCGCGCTGGGCACCCGCGTGTTCGGCGTCATGGCCAACGACGACGGCGTGCGCGAGGACGTCGTGGCCGCCGCCGCCGAGGCCGGCGAGCAGTCCTGGCCCATGCCGCTTCCGGCGGAGCTGCGCCAGGGACTCGACTCCTCCGTGGCCGACATCGCCAACGTCGCCGGCGAGCGCTGGGGCGGCATGCTCAGCGCGGGCGTCTTCCTCAAGGAGTTCGTCGCCGACGGCACCGCCTGGGCACACCTGGACATCGCCGGTCCCGCCTTCAACCAGGGCGGCCCCTTCGGCTACACGCCGAAGGGCGGCACCGGCGCCGCCACCCGGACCCTGGTGCGGATCGCGGAGAACCGCTCCGCACGCCGGACCTGACGCGGGAGCCCGACCACGGCGACCGCAGACAGAACGCGCACTGCGGCGGCATCCGGGTAGCCGACCCGGACCGCCCGCCGCGCGGACTCGTCCGAACCAGACGAACATTCACATCCACATCAAGGAGTGTCCTTCCCGTGAGTGAGAACGGCGGCACCTTCGACCTGGTGATCCTGGGAGCCGGCAGCGGTGGCTACGCCGCCGCCATCCGCGCCTCCGAGCTGGGCATGAAGGTCGCCCTGATCGAGAAGAACAAGCTCGGGGGCACCTGCCTGCACGTCGGCTGCATCCCCACGAAGGCGCTGCTGCACTCGGCCGAGGTCGCCGACGCGGCGCGGGACAGCGAGACGTTCGGCGTCAAGGCCGACTTCCAGGGCATCGACATGCCGGGCGTCAACGCCTACAAGGACAAGGTCGTCAACCGCATGTACCGCGGCCTGACCGGCCTGATCAAGTCGCACGGCATCACCGTGGTCGAGGGCGAGGGCCGGCTCACCGGTCCGGACGAGGTCACCGTCGGCGGCGCCGTCTACAAGGGCGCCAACATCCTGCTGGCCACCGGTTCCGCGCCCAAGACGCTGGGGCTGGACATCGACGGCGAGAAGGTCATCACCAGCGAGCAGGCGCTGGAGATGCAGAGCGTCCCCGCGTCGGTGGTCGTGCTGGGCGGCGGCGTCATCGGCGTCGAGTTCGCCAGCGTCTACCGCTCCTACGGCGCCGAGGTCACCATCGTCGAGGCGCTGCCGCACCTGCTGCCGCTGGAGGACGAGTCCACCTCCAAGCAGCTGGAGCGCGCGTTCCGCAAGCGCGGTATCAAGTACGAGCTGGGCACCCCGTTCGAGAGCGTCAAGACCACCGACTCCGGGGTCAGCGTCTCCCTGAAGGGCGGCAAGTCCCTGGAGGCCGACGTCCTGCTGGTGGCCATCGGCCGCGGGCCGGTCTCGGAGGGCCTGGGCTACGAGGACAACGGCGTCCGGATGGAGCGGGGCTTCGTCGCGGTCGACGAGAACCTGCACACCGGCGTGGGCAACATCTACGCGGTGGGCGACCTCATTCCCACCCTGCAGCTGGCCCACGTCGGCTTCGCCGAGGGCATCTACGTCGCCGAGCAGATCGCCGGGCTGAACCCGCCGGCCATCGACTACGACGGCGTGCCCCGCATCACCTACTCCGAGCCCGAGGTCGCCTCGGTGGGCCTGACCTCCGCCAAGGCCAAGGAGAAGGGGTACGAGACCGTCGAGCTGGACTACAACCTCGGCGGCAACGGCAAGAGCCAGATCCTGCAGACGCAGGGCTCGGTCAAGGTCATCGCCCAGAAGGACGGCCCCGTGCTGGGCGTCCACATGATCGGCTCCCGCGTGGGTGAGCTGACCGCCGAAGGCCAGCTCATCTACAACTGGGAGGCCCTGCCCTCGGAGGTGGCCCAGCTGGTCCATCCCCACCCGACGCAGTCGGAGGCGCTGGGCGAAGCGCATCTGGCACTCGCCGGAAAGCCGCTGCACGTCCACGAATGAGGCGACCGCGGGGCGGGCTGGGGCTCGCCCCGCCTTTTTCTTCCCCGCGTTCCGCACGTCCATTTAAGAGGAACCATGCCGACTTCCGTTTCAATGCCCGAGCTGGGCGAAAGCGTCACCGAGGGCACAGTCACGCAGTGGCTGAAGCAGGAGGGAGACCGGGTCGAGGTCGACGAGCCCCTCCTGGAGGTCTCGACCGACAAGGTCGACACGGAGATCCCGTCCCCCGCGGCGGGGGTGCTGACCAAGGTGCTCGTCGCCGAGGACGAGACCGTGGAGATCGGCGCGGAGATCGCGATCATCGGCGGTGAGGACGAGGCCGGCGGCGAGTCCGCCCCCGCGGCCGAGGAGTCCGCCCCCTCGCCCGAGCCGCAGGCCGCCGAGGCGGCTCCGGAGCCCGCACCCCAGCCGGAGCCCGAGCCGGAGCCCGCTCCCCAGCCGGCTGCGCAGCCCGAGCCGGAGGCGAAGCCGCAGGCCGCCCCGGAGCCCGTGCGCCGCGCCCCGGAACCGGCCGCGCAGCGTCCCAGCCGCGAGGACGTCACCCCGCCGGTCGACGTGGAGACGGTCAGCGGGAGCGGCCGCTCCGCGGGCACCGACGCCGTCACCGAGGCCTACGTGACGCCGCTGGTGCGCAAGCTCGCGACCGAGGAGGGCGTCGACCTCTCCACGGTGCAGGGCACCGGCGTCGGCGGCCGCATCCGCAAGCAGGACGTCCAGGACGCGGCCCGCAAGCGCCGCGAGGCCCCCGCCGGCGGAACCGCACCGCAGGCGCCCGCGCGCACCCGCCGCCCCGTGGTCGCCGACACCAGGCTGCGCGGCACGACCGAGACCATGTCGCGGCTGCGCCAGACCATCGCCGACCAGATGGCCGAGTCGCTTCGGATCTCGGCCGAGGTCACCCAGGTGATCGAGGTCGACGTCACCACCGTCGCCCGCCTGCGGGAGCGCGCCGCCGCGGAGTTCGAGCAGCGCGAGGGCGTGGAGCTCGGTTTCTTCCCCTTCATCGCACTGGCCGCGGTCGAGTCGCTCAAGGCCCACCCCAAGCTCAACGCGGTCATCGACAGCAGCAGCTACGAGGTCACCTACCACAGCATCGAGAACCTGGGGATCTCGGTCGACACCGAGCCCGGGCTGCTGGTGCCGGTGATCAAGGACGCCGGCGACCTCAATCTGGGCGGGATCGCCCGCAAGATCGCCGACCTCAGCGAGCGCGCGCACACCGGCAGCCTCAGCCCCGACGAGCTGAGCGGCGGCACGTTCACGCTGGCCGACACCGGCGAGGTGGGCGCCCTGTTCAACACCCCGATCATCAACCAGCCGCAGGTCGGCATCCTCAGCACCGGCGCGGTGGTCAAGCGCCCGGTGGTGGTCGACGACCCCGAGCTCGGCGAGGTCATCGCGGTGCGGTCGATGATGTACGTGGCCCTGACCCACGACCACCGGCTGATCGACAGTGCCGACGCCGCACGGTTCCTGCAGGACATCCGCGAGCGCATCGAGGAAGGCGCGTTCGAGTCCGAGGTCGGCCTGGCCTAGGCTCCGGCGGCGCTCGCGCGAGCGGGCGCCGCGCACAAGCGGACGGGGCGGTATCCGGATCGGGTACCGCCCCGCTTTTACCCCACCATTCACCATCCCCCTGGTGATCCCCATCACCAAAGGTCTGCGCCGCGGAACCCGACGGTTACGTTGAGTTCCGCGGTGCTAACACTACGGTATTCCACCCGTGGTTGTCGCGTCGGCGTTGGCGGAAACCGGCCACGGGCTCCGGGCTCGCGGCGTCCGGCCCGAACCGGTCCCCGGCCGCACCGGCCGCTGGGCGCCCCGGGCGGAACAGCGGGTAGCTTGGCGGTTATGCGCGTAGCGATCACCGGGGCTTCGGGGCTCATCGGCTCCGCACTGTCCGACTCCCTGACCGGCGACGGCCACGAGGTGCTCCGCATGGTCCGGCGCCCCGCCCAGAACTCCGGCGAAGCGGAGTGGCGCCCCGAAAGCGGCTACGTCGACACCGGCCGCCTCGCCGGCGCCGACGCGGTCGTGCACCTGGCCGGGGCCCCGCTCGGCCCGGCGCGCTGGACGCGCCGCTACAAGCGGATGCTGCGCAAGAGCCGAACTCAGGCCACCCGAACGCTGGCGGTCGCGCTGGCCGGCATGGACCGGCCCCCGCCGCGCCTGGTCTCGGGCTCGGCCGTGGGCTTCTACGGCGACACCGGCGCCGTGCGCACCGGCGAGGACGGCCCGCGCGGCCGCGGGTTCCTCGCCGAGCTGGTCGCCGACTGGGAGGCCGCCACCGCCCCGGCCGCGGAGGCGGGCCTGTCCGTCGCCCACGCTCGCACGGGCGTCGTCCTCGCGCGCTCGGGCGGCCTGCTGGGCACGCTGCTGCCGCTGTTCCGGCTGGGCCTGGGCGCGCGGCTGGGCAGCGGGCGGCAGTACATCTCGTGGATCGCGCTGGTCGACGAGGTGGGTGCGCTGCGGTTCCTGATCGAGCGGCCCGACATCACCGGCCCGGTGAACCTGGTCGCGCCCGAGCCGGTCACCAACGCCTCCTACACGCGCTACGTGGCGCGCGCCGTGCGCAGGCCCGCCCTGCTCGCCGTTCCGGGCTTCGCGATGCGCGCTGCGTTGGGCGGCTTCGCCGACGAGGCGGCCCTCGTGAGCCAGCGGGCGGTGCCCGAACGCCTGTCGGCCGAGGGGTATTCCTTCCGCCGCCCCGGGCTGGCCGGTGCCCTATCCGACATCGCCTGAGCCCTGGCCGGGGCATATGGTGGGATGTATGAGTGAGCTCGTCTTCGTCCGCCTCGGCGAGACCCCGGTGCCTTACCACGAGGGCTGGGACCTCCAGAAGCGGGTACACGCCGACCGCGTCGGCGGCCTCATCCCCGACACCGTCCTGGTTCTGGAACACGAGCCGGTCTATACGGCGGGCAAGCGCACCGGCCGCTGGGACCGCCCGCTGACCGATCCCGGCGCCCCCGTCGTCGACATCGACCGCGGCGGCAAGCTCACCTGGCACGGCCCCGGCCAGGCCACGGTCTACCCGATCGTGCGGCTGGGGCAGCCGATCGACGTCGTCGGCTACGTGCGGATGCTGGAGGAGGCCCTCATCCGCGCCGTCGCCGACTTCGGCCTGGAGGGCAAGCGGGTCGAGGGCCGCACCGGTGTCTGGCTGGACGCGGACCCCGACCGCGGACGGGCCGAACGCAAGATCGCCGCGATCGGCTGCCGGATCGCCCGCGGTGTCGGCATGCACGGGTTCGCGCTGAACTGCGACAACGACCCGTCCTGGTTCGAACGCATCGTGCCCTGCGGGATCACCGACGCCGGCGTCACCTCGCTCTCCGCCGAACTGGGTCGCGACGTCACGGTGGCAGAGGCCGTCCCCGTCGTCGAGCGCCACCTGGCCGCGGTGCTGGGCGCCACCGGCTACCGCGTGCAGGACAGCGCGCCCGAGCCGGCCCGCGGCGCCGAACCGGAGCCCGCGGGTGCCTGAGCCGGGCCGCCGTATCACGAACTCCCCACAAGGGAAGCAGGAAAGGAAGGGTCCGCGTTGACCGTCACTCCTGAGGGCCGCAAGCTGCTGCGGATCGAGGCCCGCAACAGCGAGACGCCCATCGAGCGGAAGCCGCCCTGGATCAAGATCAAGGCGAAGATGGGGCCGGAGTACTCCGAGCTGCACTCGCTGGTGAAGCGCGAAGGGCTGCACACGGTCTGCCAAGAGGCGGGCTGCCCCAACATCTACGAGTGCTGGGAGGACCGCGAGGCCACCTTCCTCATCGGCGGCGACCAGTGCACCCGGCGGTGCGACTTCTGCCAGATCGCCACGGGCAAGCCCAGCCCTCTGGACCGCCTGGAGCCCACCAAGGTGGCCGAGTCGGTCCGCAAGATGGAGTTGCGCTACGCCACGGTCACGGGCGTCGCGCGCGACGACCTCGACGACGGCGGCGCCTGGCTCTACGCCGAGACCGTCCGCAAGATCCACGAGCTCAACCCGGGCACGGGCGTCGAGCTGCTGATCCCCGACTTCAACTCCGACGACGATCAGCTGGGCGAGGTCTTCGGCTCGCGCCCGGAGGTGCTCGCGCACAACATCGAGACGGTGCCGCGGATCTTCAAGCGGATCCGCCCGGGCTTCCGCTACGAGCGCTCGCTGGAGGTCATCAGCAAGGCGCGCGCGGACGGGCTGGTCACCAAGTCCAACCTGATCCTGGGCATGGGCGAGGACCGGGCCGAGATCAGTGAGGCCATGCGCGACCTGCACGAGGCCGGGTGCGACCTGCTGACCATCACCCAGTACCTGCGGCCGTCCAAGCTGCACCACCCCATCGACCGCTGGGTCAGGCCCGAGGAGTTCGTCGAGCTGTCGGAGGAGGCCGAGGCGATCGGCTTCGCCGGTGCCATGTCGGGGCCCCTGGTGCGCTCGTCCTACCGTGCCGGACGCCTGTACCAGCAGGCGGCCGAGAAGCGCGAGCGGGTCGCCGCGGGCAGCTGAGCCCGGCCGGGGACCCGTAGGGGCGGCGGCACCGGCGACAACGTAACCAAGCTGAGACGGCGGCCGAGGGGCCGCCGTCTCACGTCCGCCCGCCGGCGGCCCATATCCTGATGGGGACGCGGGACGGTCCGCCGCCCCTCGGCCCGGACGGCCGGCGGCGGTCCGGCACCGGCCAGACGAGCTGCGGCGCGCCGATGCGCGCCGGGCGCGGCCCGACGAGCAGGGTTCGACCGATAGGAGGACGGGCAGGAGACGGGGCTCCCCCGCCGGCGCACCGCCGGTGCGCCCTGCCTGGAAATGCAATGGCGAAGAAGCCCAAGGACACCAAGGCCACCGCGACCCCGGCGCAAGGCGCCTCCGGCCAGAGCGGGGCGCAGAAGCCGCCCGGCCGCCTCAAGCAGTTCGGCATGGTCGTCCGGGTGGTCCACCGGCAGAGTCCGCGCACCATCCCCATCGCGGTCGGGATCTTCCTGGCGGTGCTCGCGCTGGCCGTCGCAGGCGGGTTCGTCTTCGGCGGATGGCTGTACTGGGGTCCGCTCGGGTTCGGTGTGGCCTTCCTGGCCGGCTTCTTCTACTTCACACGTGCCACGCAGCGCCTCCAGTACCAGATGCTGGACGGCCAGCTCGGTGCCGCGACCGCGGTGCTGGACAACCTGCGCGGCGACTGGACCAACGAGCCCGGGGTCAACGCCAACCGGCAGATGGACGTCGTCCACCGCGCGGTGGGCCGGCCCGGCGTGGTGCTGGTCGGCGAAGGCGACCCCTCCCGGCTGAAGGGGCTCATCGCCGCGGAGAAGAAGAAGGTCGCGCGCGTCGCCTCGAACACGCCCATCTACGACCTGCAGGTGGGGCACGGCGAGTCCCAGGTACCGATCGCCCAGCTGCAGCGCCGGCTGGTGCGGCTCCCGCGCAATCTGGACAAGGGCGAGGTCGCCGAGCTGCGCTACCGGCTCAAGGCGCTGCCCGGCGGGATGCAGATGCCCAAGGGGCCCATGCCCAAGGGCGTGCGGATGCCCAAGGGACCCAAGGCTCCCGGCGGCGGCGGCCGCTGAGGCGCCTTCCGGCCCGCACGCCCGAGGGGTTCGGGTGGCCGCCCGGTGCCTGCGTGCCCGACTGCGCCGGGGCCCGGCCCCGCTACCGGTCCAGCGGACGGGCGTGGCCGCCCGGTCCCTCCCGTCCCTCGGCCGTCGCGGCGCGTACCGCGTCCGGTGCTCCCGGTACCGCGTCTGCGCACCACCCGGGCGCCCGCGTCACATCCGCCGGGTCACGGTCCCGGCCGCGCGGTCGTGCAGGCCGCGGTGGTCCCGGTCGTAGACCACGGCCGGGATGACCAGGCACAGTAGGACGGTGCGCACCACCATGGCGACGGGCCACGGCAGCGCGCGCTCGCCGGTGGAGACGACCTCCGTGCCCACCATCCGCTTGCCCAGCGTGGTGCCGAACACCGACAGCATCGCGGCGGTGTAGACGCCGAACAGCAGCAGCGCCGCGCCGGAGGCGAACGTGGTGTCCTGGGGGTCGCCGCGCAGTCCACCGGTGGCCGCGGAGGCGACGAGGGCGCACAGGAGCCAGTCCAGGACGAGGCCCGACAGCCGCCGGCCGATCCCCGGCACCGAACCGGACCCGAACTCGGCCATGCCCAGCCGACTGCCGCGGTAGTGGAACTGCGCCTGGTCGGCGCCTCCGGTGTTGGCCATGGACACAACGGTATCGGTATGCACAGGCGGTTCCGGTCATCCCGCGGGCACCGGAAACGGTGTCCGCACCCCTTCTGCGTGTCCGGTTTCGAGGTGTTACCGCCGCTCATGCACGATGGTCAGGGTAAACGCCGAGCTCCGTAACGCGCAGGAAACATTGGAGACATGGACCGGAAATCGCCTGCTCCTAGCGTCGTTGACGTAGCCGGGAGGTCGCAGGGCCGGAGCACGGTACCGCAATGGCGCGGGGCACCGCCCGCGCGACCTCTTTCACCTGCACGGAGGTAACTCTTGTTCAGCAGCGCCGAAGAACTTCTGGCCTTCACCCGGAACGAGGACGTCAAATTCCTCGACATCCGCTTCACCGACCTGTTCGGGGCAGCGCACCACTTCACCCTCCCCATCGAGCACGTCGACGAGGGAACCTTCGACGAGGGCCTGATGTTCGACGGTTCGTCGATCCGGGGCTTC
This sequence comes from Streptomonospora wellingtoniae, assembly GCF_031845375.1. Taxonomy (NCBI): domain Bacteria; kingdom Bacillati; phylum Actinomycetota; class Actinomycetes; order Streptosporangiales; family Nocardiopsidaceae; genus Streptomonospora; species Streptomonospora wellingtoniae. The sequence continues at coordinate 212,032 of NZ_JAVREK010000002.1, read as the reverse complement.
CAGGCCATCCACGAGTCCGACATGCTGCTGCTGCCGGACCTCTCCACCGCGGTCCTGGACCGGTTCCGCGAGCACAAGACGCTGAACCTCACGTTCTTCGTGCACGACCCCTTCACCCGCGAGTCCTACAGCCGCGACCCGCGCAACGTCGCCCGCAAGGCCGAGGCCTTCCTGAAGAGCACCGGGATCGCCGACACCGTCTTCGTCGGCCCCGAGGCCGAGTTCTACATCTTCGACGACGTGCGCTTCCAGACCCAGGAGAACGCGAGCTTCTACTACATCGACTCGATCGAAGGCGCCTGGAACACCGGCACCCGCAACGGCGAGTCCAACCTGGGCTACCGGCCCCGCTACAAGGGCGGCTACTTCCCGGTCGAGCCCGTCGACCACTACAGCGACCTGCGCTCGACGATGGTGCGCAACCTCATCGACGCCGGCATGGACGTCGAGATCCAGCACCACGAGGTGGGCACCGCCGGCCAGGCCGAGATCGACTTCAAGTTCGGCACGCTGCTCAAGACGGCCGACAACGTGCAGCTCTACAAGTACATCGTCAAGAACACGGCGTATTCCAAGGGCAAGTCGGTCACCTTCATGCCCAAGCCCGTCTTCGGCGACAACGGCTCGGGTATGCACTGCCACATGAGCCTGTGGAAGGACGGCGCCCCGCAGTTCTTCGACGAGTCGGGCTACGCGCAGCTGTCGGACATGGCGCGCCACTACATCGGCGGCCTGCTCAAGCACGCCCCGGCGCTGCTCGCGTTCACCAATCCCACGGTGAACTCCTACCACCGCCTGGTGCCGGGCTACGAAGCGCCGATCAACCTAGTCTACTCGCAGCGCAACCGCTCCGCCTGCATCCGCATCCCGCTGACCGGGTCCAACCCCAAGGCCAAGCGCCTGGAGTTCCGGGTGCCCGACCCCTCGGCCAACCCCTACCTGGCCTTCGCGGCGATGCTCATGGCCGGCATCGACGGCATCAAGAACAAGATCGAGCCGCCGGAGCCGGTCGACAAGGACCTCTACGAGCTGCCCCCGGCCGAGGCCGAGGCCATCGAGAAGGTGCCCGCCTCGCTCGACGCCGCTCTGGACGCCCTTGAGGCCGACCACGAGTTCCTGGTCGAGGGCGGTGTCTTCACCGAGGACCTGATCGAGACCTACATCGACTACAAGCGCACCGAGGAGATCGACTCCCTGCGCCTGCGCCCCCACCCGCGCGAGTTCGAGCTGTACTACGACATCTGATCGGATGGTGCCCGGCGCTGCCTGATCGCCGCCGCGGGCGGCGCGGGCGGGCCGCGGGAGACCGGCTGCGAGGGGCCGCCGAACCGCCGTATGCGGTCGGCGGCTCTTCGCTGCCTCCGGCGGCCCTGACCCCGACCCGGCGGTGCCCCCGGCCGAGCCGGACGCGGCGGAAGCGGCAGGCCCCGCACAGGGCGCGGGGTGCGGACGGCGCTGCCGAAATGTGATGGCGAGGCGTCCCGAGAGCGACGACTCGTCACTACAGGCTGTAGTAGCGTCGGGGCATGGACATCATCAACTCGGTACTCGTCTTCCTGCACCTGCTGGGGATGGCGGGCATCATCGCGGGATTCATGCTCCAGCTCATCGCCGGACACGCCGCGGGCCCCAAGAGCATCCTGCACAGCTCGCTGCTGCAACTGGTGACCGGGCTGCTGCTGACCGGCCTGGCCGAGATGGGCGACGACCCGGTCAACCACGCCAAGATCGGCGTCAAGCTCGTCGTCGCGCTGGCGGTGACGATCGTGGCGGTCGTCAACGTCCGCAAGCCCGACAAGCGCCTTGCGATCGCCGCGGGCACGCTCGCCATCGTGAACGTGGCCGTGGCGGTGTTCGTCTAGCCTCTCCCCTCGCCCCCTCCGGGCGCTGGCCAGCCAAAGCGCACGGCAAATCACCGTTGATCTTGTAGCTATCGTCACTGGAAATCGATTGCCATCACGATAGCTACAAGATCAACGGGGGTTGGGGCCGTCTTTCAGTCGTCGTAGAAGACCCGCTCCATCACCGCGCGCGCCCTGCGCGTGGCCTGGCGGTAGTCCTGCACCATGCGGCCGACCGCGCCCTCCTCCTCGTCGTCGTCCCGGTAGCCCAGCGCCCCGGCCAGGATCGCCTGGTCGCGCAGCGGCTTGGGAATGGAGTCCGACGGCTTTCCGCGCACCAGCATGATCGCCCCCCGCACGCGGGCGGCGAGGCACCAGGCGGCCTCCAGGGTGGCCCCGTCCTCGGCGTCGAGGAGACCGTGTTCGACCGCCACGCGCAGCGCCTCCAGCGTGCCCGTGGTTCGCAGACCGGGCACGTCGTGGGCGTGCCGGAGCTGGAGGAGCTGGGCTACCCACTCGACGTCGGACAGCCCGCCCCGGCCCAGCTTGGTGTGCATTGCGGGGTCGGCTCCGCGGGGCAGCCGCTCGGCCTCCATGCGAGCCTTCAGCTTGCGGATCTCCAGTACCTGCGCATCTTCGACGCCGCCCTCGGGGTAGCGCATCGGGTCGATGATCGCTGTGAAGCGCTCCCCCACCTCCGCGTCGCCGGCGACGGGCGCGGCGCGCAGCAGCGCCTGGCTCTCCCAGGTCGAGGACCAGCGCCGGTAGTAGGCGGCGTAGGAGTCCAGGGTGCGCACCATCGCGCCGCTGCGGCCCTCGGGGCGCAAGTCGGCGTCCAGGAGCAGCGGCGGGTCGTGCGCCGGCATCTCCAGCAGCCGCCGCAACTCCCGCACGATCGCGTCGGCGGTCTCGGTGGCGGCCACCGGGTCGGCACCGGGCAGCGGCTCGTGCACGAAGACCACGTCGGCGTCGCTGGCGTAGGTCAGCTCGCGGCCGCCGAAGCGGCCCATCCCCACCACGCACAGCCGCGTCTGCGGCTCCTCGCCGCGCTGGTCGGCCACCCGCGCGCGGGCCGTGCGAAGCGCGGCCTCGATGGTCACCGCGGTGATCGCGGTGAGCGCGTCGCCCACCGCCGCCACCGGCGAGACGCCCAGCAGATCGGCCAGCGCCGTGCGCAGCAGCTCGCGGCGGCGCAGCGCCCGAACCGCGGCCACGGCGTTCTCCGCGGTGCCGTGGCGGCGCAGGGCGGCGTCGGCCTCGGCCTCCAGCGCGTGCGTGGGCCGCTGCACCAGGTCGGCGTCGTCGGCCAGGACGGCAACCGCCTCGGGCGCGCGCAGCAGCAGCTCGGTGACGTAGCGGCTGGTCCCCAGCACCCAGGCCATGCGCTCGGCCACCCGGACGTCGTCGCGCAGCAGCCGCAGGTACCAGGGCGTGCCGCCAAGCGCCTCGCTGACCTTGCGGAAGCCCAGCAGCCCGGCGTCGGGATCGGGGGCGTCGGAGAACCAGCCCAGCATCACCGGCAGCAGCGTGCGCTGTATCGCCGCCCGCCGCGACACCCCCGACGTCAGCGCCTCCAGGTGGCGCAGGGCCCCGGAGGGGTCGGCGAAGCCCAGCGCGCTGAGCCGCTCGCCGGCCTGCTCCAAGGTGAGCCGCTGCTCGCCCTCGGGCAGGCGCGCCACGGCGTGCAGCAGCGGGCGGTAGAAGAGCTTCTCGTGCAGGCGCCGCACCTCGGCGGCGACGCGGCGCCAGGCCGACATGAACTCGGTGACGGGGTTGGCGCCGTAGCCCATGGCCCGGCCGAGCCGGCGCAGCTGCTCGGCGCCGTCGGCGCTGTCGGGGTCGGGCAGCAGGTGGGTGCGGCGCAGCCGGTTGAGCTGGAGCAGGTGCTCGACGCGGCGCAGGAAGCGGTAGGCGTCGGCGAGGCCGCCGGCGTCGTCGCGGCCCACGTACCCGCGCGCGGACAGCGAGTCGAGCGCGGCCAGGGTGTTGCCCGACCGCAGCGCCGGGTCGCTGCGGCCGTGCACGAGCTGGAGCAGCTGCACCGAGAACTCGATGTCGCGCAGCCCGCCGCGGCTGAGCTTGATCTCGCGCTCGGACTCGGCGGGCGGGATGTGGGCCACCACGCGGCGGCGCATCGACTGCACGTCGTCGACGAAGTTGTCGCGGCCGGCGGCCTGCCAGACCATCGGCTCGATCGCCTCGGCGTAGGCGGCGCCGAGCGCGGCGTCGCCGGCGATGGGGCGGGCCTTCAGCAGCGCCTGGAACTCCCAGGTCTTGGCCCAGCGCCGGTAGTAGGACACGTGCCCGGCCAGGGGGCGCACCAGGGGCCCGTTCTTGCCCTCGGGGCGCAGCGCGGCGTCGACCTGCCACAGGGTGCCTTCGGGCCCGGTCTCGGAGGGGATGCGCATCGTCTCGGCCGCCAGGCGCGCAGCAGCGCGCATCGCCGCCTGGTCGTCCTCGACGCCGTCTACGGGTTCGGCGACGAAGACGACGTCGACGTCGCTGACGTAGTTCAGCTCGCGGCCGCCGCACTTGCCCATGCCGATGACCGCCATCCGGCACAGCGCCGCCTGCTCCGGGTCGTCGGCGCGCGCGATCGCCAGGGCCGCGTCCAGCACCGCGGCGGCCAGGTCGGCCAGTTCGGCGCCGACGGTCTCCAGGTCGGCGGCGCCGGTGAGGTCGCGCCCGGCCAGCCGCAGCACCCGCCGGTGGTAGGCCACGCGCAGCGCGTGCGCGGGGCCGGCGGGGTCGTCGACCTTCTCGGCGGCGGCCGGCGCGTCGGCGTTGGGGTCGGCGCCGACGATGTGCAGCATGCCGGCCCGCAGCGCATCGGGGTCGGGAGCGCGTGCGGCGTCGGCGCCGCGCAGCTCGCGCCAGTCGCCGGGATGGCGCACCAGGTGGTCGGTGAGGGCGGAGCTGGCGCCGAGGACCTTGACCAGGCGGGCGCTGAGGTCGGGGTCGGAGCACAGTGCGTCGAGCAGCTCGTCCGGCTCGGCGCAGCACTCCAGCAGGCGGGCCAGGCCCAGGAGCGCCTGGTCGGGGTCGGGGGCGGCGCCGAGCTCGCCGACGACGGCCGCGTGCCGCTCGGGGGCGAGTCCGCAGTCCGCCAGCAGCCGCACCGCCCGCGCGGCGTCGCCGAAACCGCGCCTCGCCAGCGCACCGGCCGTCATGGTGAAAGTCTCCCGAGCCACGCTGCTCACGGTAGCCGCCCGCGGCGATGCGCCGGTAGGCTGATCTAGTTGAACACACGTTCAACTTTTCTTCCGCTCTCCAGGGCTCGGGGCGGGCCGCTCGCGACGGCGCGGCCTTCCAAAGCCCGCCCGGCGGGCCGGTGCGGCCGCGCCGCCTGCGCACCCCCTCAGCACACCCGCCCCGCTGCGGCGGGACGGAAGGAAGGAAGGCCGTCATGACGTGGCTGCTGCTGTTGGCCGCGATCGCCGCCGAGGTCACCGGCACGATCGCGCTGCGCTTCTCCGACGGGTTCACGCGCCTGGTGCCTACCGCCGTCGCGCTGGCCGGATACGGGGCCGCCTTCTGGCTGCTGGCCCAGGTGCTGGTCCGCGGCATGAACATCGGTGTCGCCTACGGAGTGTGGGCGGCGCTGGGCGTGTCGCTGGTCGCGGTGATCGGCGCCGCCTTCCTGGGCGACGGCCTCACCTGGATCCAGGGCGGCGGCATCGTCCTGGTCATCGCGGGCGTGCTCGCCCTGGAGCTGGGAGGGGCGCACTGACCACTGAAGCCAGCGCCGACGGCCGCCGGATGCGCGGCGAGCGCAGGCGCGCCGAGCTGATCGCTGCGACGCTGCGCGTCGTGGAGGCCGACGGGGTCGCCGGGGTGACCCACCGGGCCGTCGCGCGGGAGGCCGGCGTGCCTGCGAGCTCGGCGGTCTACCACTTCGCCACCCTCGACGACCTGCTGGTGGCCGCGCTCACCTCGGCGACCGACACCTACGTCGAGCAGTTGGAAGCGATGGCCCGGCAGCACCGCGACGTCCCGGCGGCGCTGGCCGGCCTCGTCGCCGACGGCGCGGGGACCGACCGCCGCCGCGCCCTGGCCGAGTGCGAACTGACCCTGCTGGCGGTGCGCCGCCCGGCTCTGCGCCCGGCCGTGCGGCGCTACCTCACGGCCCTGACCGAGGCCGTGGCCTGCTGCACCGGCGACCCCACGGCCGTCCGCGCGGCGGTCGCGGCCGTCGACGGCCTGTTCCTGCAGGGGCTGCTGGACGAGCGGGGAGTCGAGGCGGCGGAGATACGCGGCGTGCTGGTGCACATCCTGGGCGGGGGCGGGGACCGCGGGCCCTGACCGCGGTGCTCCGCGCCGGGGGCCTCGGGACACCCGCCGCGGTGGCGGGCGCGGGACCGCTCCGACCGCCGCAGCGCTGCGCGCCGGGGGCCGGGCGCGGCCGCATCGCCGCCGATCCGGCGCCGCGAACGGACCGGCTCAGCCGTCGTCCCCGTTCACCGGGTCCCGGCGGCCGTCCGGACGGAGGCGGGTCCACACGACGAAGGCCGCGACGCCTGTCGCCAGCACGAGCAGGACCGCGGTGAGCACACTCGTGATCGTGAGCACCCGCTGCGGAGCCGAGACCGCCGACGCCGCCTCGCGGACCGAGCCGTCGACGCGGTCGGCGTCGGTGGCGCAGGCCACCGGCGGCGCGCCCGCCTCGGCCTGGGCGCAGGCGGTGGTGGCCACGCGCCACAGGCGCTCGCCGGGCTCACCAAGACGCACGCGGGCCGTGCGCTCGACCTCGGCTCCGGGCTCGACGACCACGCGCCAGGTCGCGACTCCGCCCCGGGCCGTGCCGTCGGCCTCCACATCGACGAACCGCGCCCTCGGCGAGAGGCGCTGGGACACGATGGCGCGGCGCCCCTCGTCGCCCTCGTTGCGCAGCGTGAGGGTGTAGAGCACCTCCTCGCCCGCGGCGATGGTGTCGCGGTCGTCGGTGATGTGGACGGCCAGGGTCGTCCCCTCGACCGTCGCGGTGCGCTCGCCGGCGCCCCGCTCCGCCGGATCGGCGGGAGCGAGTGCGGCGACCACCGAAGGCGGGGCCCCCGGGGCGAAGGCCGCCGAGGCCGGGGTTCCGCTCCACACCGCACCGGCCGCGGGTGCCGCACCGCCCTCCTCCGGCGGCACCGTGGCCGCTCCGGCGGCGGCCGCCGCGGCGGCCGCCAGGGCCGCGGTGATCGCACCCGCCGCGCAGCGGCGGGCTAAGCTCCCGTTCCCATCGGTCACGTCCACCATCCCCCGATCGCCGGGTCGGCCGTCGGGGCCGCCCTTCGTCGCGAGCGGCCACACGGACGACAACTACGCGTGTCCAATCGGAAACGGAAAGCGACACCCCGTCGATCTTGTAGCTATCGTGAAGGGAAATTGTTTTCCTTCACGATAGCTACAAGATCAACGGAGATGCTTAGGCACGCGGACCGGAGTCCGCGGTGGTGAGACGCCTACGGGGCGCGCAGATAAGGCGTTCGCCCGATGCGGCCGCGGCCGTCTTACGGCGAATGTGGACATCACCGGGCCAAGAGTCCGGTCCCGACCACAGTTCCACGAAAGTAGGTCATCGCCATGCACCCAGACTTCCTGCAGGCGGCCGCCGACCACCACATCGCCCGGCTGCGCGAGGATGCGCGGCAGAGCACCCTGCGGCGCGCACTGCGCTCGGCGCGGGTGCTGGACCGGCGGGCGCGCGGCCGGGACGAGGAGCCCGGTGGCGGGATCGCCGACGCGCTGCCCGAGCAGCCGCCGGCGGTGCCCCACACCGCCCACACCGTTGCGGCGCCGCGCCCGGCCGTCAGCGTCGGCGGCGCTCCGGAGCATGCGGCCGACCGCGCTCCGACCCCGTGCTGAAGCGCGCCGGGCGGGCCGGTCGGCCGCTTCCGGACGGCGGCGCCCCCTGGACGCGGCCTCCCGGCCCCGGTCGGCACCGCCCGCGGCGGTCGGCTGCAGCGTTCCTGCTCCGGGAGGCCGCCCGCCGGAATTGAAATAGCACCAACCCCCCACTTGTCGGCATACTGGACGGCATGACGCCTGTCGGCACCAGCCCCGTTCTCATCGGGCGCCAGCACGAACTCCGCACCCTCCTCGACCACGCGCACAGCGCGCACTCCGGCGCCGGTGCGGCGACGGTGCTCGTGGGCGGTGACGCCGGAGTCGGCAAGTCCCGGCTGATCGCAGAGCACTCCCAACGCGTCTCGGGCCGCGTGGTCACCGGCGGATGCCTCGAACTGGGCGTCGACGGCCTGCCCTTCGCCCCCTTCGTCGCCGTGCTGCGCCAGATCCTGCGCGACCGCGGCCCGGCGGCCTTCGACGAACTCGTCCAGGGCGGCTCGAACGGCTCACCCGCGGTCCGGGAGCTGGGCCGCCTGCTGCCGGAGCTGGGCTCGCCGCCCGAGGACCGGCGCGAGGCGCGCGGCCTGCTGTTCGAACAGGTGCTGCGGCTGCTGACCGGAGCCGCCGGTGCCGACGGCCTCACAGTAGTCATCGAGGACCTGCACTGGGCCGACTCGGCGACCCGCGACCTGCTGGTGTTCCTGCTGCGCAACCTCGACGGCGCCGCGGTGCAGATCGTGGCCACATTCCGCAGCGACGACCTCCACCGCGGCCACCCGCTGCGCCGCCTGCTGCTGGAGCTGGAACGGCTGCCCACGGTCACCCGCATCACGCTGGAACCCCTCACGCCCGACCAGGCCGCCGAGCAGGCCGCGGCCATCCGCGGCCGCGAGCTGGCACCCGACGAGGCGGCCGCGCTGTTCGACCGCACCGGCGGCAACCCGCTGTTCGTGGAGTCGCTGGCCGGACAGCGCGAGTTCGTGGGCGCCGGACTGCCCGAGCGGCCCAGGGAAATGCTGCTGGCCTCCCTGGACGACCTCGACGAGGCGCACCGCCGCGTGCTGCGCACCGCCTCGATCGGCGCCGTCAGCGCCGCCCACATCGAGCACGAGCTGCTGGCCCACGTCGCAGGGATCGGCGAGGACGAGCTCAACACCGCCCTGCGCGCTCTGGTCGACGCCAACGTGCTGCGCATCGACGGGACCGGCTACCGGTTCCGGCACACCCTGCTACGCGAAGCGGTACACGACGAACTGCTGCCCGGCCAGCACACCCGGCTGCACCTGCGCTTCGCCGAGGCCCTGGACGCCGTCCCGGGCGCCGTCCCCTTCCATCGCCTCGCCGCGGAGCAGGCCCACCACTACTACTCGGGCCACGACCTGCCCCGCGCGCTCAGCGCGGCGTGGTGGGCCGCCGTGCGGGCCGCCGACACCCTCGCCTTCGCCGAGGAGCTGAGAATGCTGGAGCGCATCCTGGAGTACTGGGAGCGCGTGCCCGACGCCGTCGAGCGGGTGCAGGGCCACAGCCACGTGCAGGTGGTCTCGCGGGCCGCCGCAGCTGCGCTGGAGAGCGGCGACTTCTTCCGGGCGCGGGCGCTGTGCGACTCGGGCCTCGCCGAGATCCCCGCCGGCGCCGACGACGAGCTGAGCCGCACCGACCGAGCGACCCTGCTGCGCCGCCGCGGCCAGGCGCGCACCCAGATCTCCGACGGCGACGGGGTGGGCGACCTGTTCGCGGCGATGGCCGAATACCCGCCCCACGAGCCCGGCTACGGCTTCGTGCTCTCGCTGCTGGCGCGGGAGGCGATGCTGCACCAGGACGCGTCGCTGACGACCGGCCCCGGGGACGCCCCCGTCCCCGATCCCTCGCCCCCGTGGACGAGCGCGACCGCGCTCGCCACCGAGGCGATCCGCCGGTCCCGCGAAGGAGGCGACGCCTGCGCCGAGGCCGACGCCCTGCTGACCCTCGGCACGTGCCGCATGAACGAAGGCGACTTCGACGGGGGCAGGGCGCTGCTGGAGCGCGGCCTGGAGCTGGCGAAGAAGCTGCAGGACCCCTCACTCGAAGTCCGCGGCATGGCCAACCTCGCCCACTACATGCGCGAGCGCGGAATGCACGAGGAGGCCCTCGCCCACCTCGGCGTGGCCATGGACCGGCTCCGCGAGCTCGGACTGATGAGCGCAAGCGGCCCCTTCGTCGCGTTGAACATCGCCGAGACGCGGTTCGACTTGGGCGACCTCGCGGGCTGCCGGGGCAAGGTGCGCGCCAGCCTCGCCTGGTCGCCGTCGCCGGCCCACCGGGTCTACCTGACCACTGTGGACGTGCGTGCCGCTCTGGCCCTGGGCGACGTCGAGGGAGCCCGCCGCAGCGCGGACAGGCTCGACCCCGACTGCGCGTCCGGGCGCTCCCGCGTCCACACCGTGCAGCTCAGCGTCGCCGCACTGCTCGACCTGTACCTGGCCGAAGGCGACTTCGCGCGGGCTTCGGCGCTGTCCGCCGAGGCGCTGGAGCACATCGAATTCGACCGGTCGCCGGGCTACGGCTGGGTCCTTCTCGACCGCGCCGCCGAGTTCCTGCGGCAGGCCGCCGAGCTGCCCGAGGAGGCCTGCGGCGAGGCGGGGGAGGTGCGGGCGGGAGTCGAGCGGACCGCCGCGGGGCTGCGGACCGACGGACCGGTCCAGGCGGCCTTCCGGGCGACGGTGCGCGCCCGGCTCGCTTCGGCCGCGTGCGGCCGGGGGCCGGAGGGCGCCGCCGGCGCCGCCGCGGCCTGGCGGGCGGCCGTCGAGGCCTGGAGCGAGGTCAGCATGCCCCTGCACCGCGCCGACGCGCTGCTGCTTGCGGCCGAGTCCGCTCTGGTCGCCGACCGCGCCGCACCGGTGGGCGACTGGCTGCGCGAGGTCGCCAAGAGCGCGTCGGAGCACGGCGCGGCCGTGCTGGAGGGCCGGGCGCGCGAGCTGGCGCGGCGCAGCGGGGTGGCGCTGGAGGACGGCGGCCCGGCCGCCGGCGCGCCGTCTGCGTCGCCGCCCGCAGGTCTGACCCCGCGCGAGGCCGAGGTGCTGCGGCTGCTCGCCCGCGGCTACACCAACGCCGAGATCGCCGCGGAGCTGTTCATCGCGGCCAAGACCGCCAGCGTGCACGTGTCGCACATCCTGGCCAAGCTGGAGCTGCCCAACCGGGCCAGCGCGGGAGCCCGCGCGCACGCGCTGGGGCTGGTCTGACCGCCCGCCGGACGCTTTCGGCCCGGAGGGCGCTCAGGACCGGGGCGTCCAGCGGTTGGTGATCGGCAGGCGGCGGTCGCGGCCGAAGTTGCGGGAGCTGATCTTGGGTCCCGGCGGGTACTGGCGGCGCTTGTACTCGGCCCGGTCGACCATCCGGATGACGCGTTCGACCAGTTCGGGCGGGTAGCCCTCGGTGATCAGCTCCCGCATGCCCTTGTCGGTGCCGATGTAGGCGTCCAGCAGCCCGTCGAGCAGGTCGTAGTCCGGCAGCGAGTCGGTGTCGAGCTGGTCCGGCCGCAGCTCGGCGCTCGGCGGCTTGCTGATGGAGTTCTCCGGGATCGGCAGGGGGGCGCCGGTCCGCTCGGCCTCGGCGTTGCGCCAGCGCGCCAGCCCCCACACCAGCGTCTTCCAGCAGTCTTTGATCGGCGCGAACCCGCCCACCGAGTCGCCGTAGAGGGTGGAGTAGCCGGTGGCCAGCTCGCTCTTGTTGCCGGTCGCCAGCACCAGGTGGCCCTCCTGGTTGGACAGGCCCATCAGCAGCGTGCCGCGCACCCGCGCCTGCAGGTTCTCCGCGGCCAGCCCCTCCAGGGTCAGGCCCTCTTCGAACGCCGCCACGATCGGTGCGATGGCCACGGTGCGCGAGGTGATGCCCTGGCGCTTGACAAGCTCCTCGGCGTCGGAGACCGAGTGCTCGCTGGAGTACTTGCTCGGCAGCAGGAGCGCGTGTACGCGGTCGGCACCCAGGGCGTCGACGGCGACCGTGGTGGTCAGCGCGGAGTCGATGCCGCCGGAGAGCGCGACCGCCATTGAGGCGAAGCCGTTCTTGCGCGCGTAGTCGCGCACGCCCACCACCAGGGCGCGGTAGACCTCGCCGACGTCGGAGGCGGGGTCGGCGCGCGGGGTCAGCACCCGCGGGGCGGGCGCGTAGGGCGCGACCGGCTCGCCCGAGACCAGGTGGCGCACCACCCGCACGCCGTCGACGGCCTCGCCGGGCTCCTCGGAGGGCGGCACGCCGCCGACCGTGTCGCCGCCCGCGGGCAGCGCCAGGTCGGTGACGAACAGGTCCTCCTCGAACTTGGGCGCGCGGGCGACCAGCTCGCCCTCGGCGTCGACGATCAGCGAGTCGCCGTCGAAGATCAGCTCGTCCTGGCCGCCGCTCATGTTCACATAGCCCACCGCGGCGCCGATCTCCCGGGCGCGGCGCTGGCACAGCTCCAGGCGGACGTTGTCCTTGTCGCGCTCGTAGGGCGAGGCGTTGACGGTCACCAGCAGCCCTGCGCGCGCACGCCGGGCCGCGGCCACGGGTCCGCCGCCCTGCCAGAGGTCCTCGCAGACCGCGAAGGCGACGTCGACACCGTGCAGCCGCACGACCGGCAGCGTCTCACCGGGGACGAAGTGCCGCGCCTCGTCGAAGACGCCGTAGTTGGGCAGGTGGTGCTTGGCCGAGCTGACCGCGACCCGGCCGCGGTGCAGCAGCGCGAACGCGTTCTGCGGGGTGCCGGCGGGCTGGCCGTAGCGCTCCCCCACACCGGCGCGGCGGCTGAGGTAGCCCACCGCCACGGGCAGCTCGCCCAGTCCCTCGCCGGCCAGGCGCTCGGCGAGCGCGGCCACTGCCTTGACCGAGGCCGACACGAACGAGTTGCGCAGGGCGAGGTCCTCGACCGGGTAGCCGGTCACCACGAGCTCGGGGAAAACCGCCAGGTGCGCGCCCGCCTCGTGGGCGCGCCGGGCGTGGTCGAGCACGATCCGGCAGTTGCCGTCGAGGTCGCCTACGGTGGGGTTGACTTGCGCCATCGCGATTCTGAGCTGGGCCACGCATTCGAGACTAGTGGGTGGCGCGCCCGGCGCGCCGCACCCGGGTCGCCGCGCAGCAGCGGAGGGCCTGCGACGGGGCTGCATACACTGTGGCCACAGCGGAGGGCGCGAGCTGCGTTAATGCGCCGGAAACCTGCGGCGTGCACACTGGCGGTAGGAGTCCGCGCAGAACGCTGCGTGCAGCGCCGCGCGCACCACGACGAGGAAGGTGGACCGTGAACCGACAGCAGGAGTTCGTGCTCCGTACCTTGGAGGAGCGCGATATCCGGTTCGTGCGACTGTGGTTCACCGACGTGCTCGGTTACCTCAAGTCGGTCGCCGTCGCACCCGCCGAGCTCGAAGCCGCCTTCACCGAGGGCATCGGGTTCGACGGCTCGGCCATCGAGGGATTCGCCCGGGTCTACGAGGCCGACATGCTCGCCCAGCCCGACCCCTCGACGTTCCAGGTGCTGCCCTGGCGCAACGAGCCGCACGGCACGGCGCGGATGTACTGCGACATCCTCATGCCCGACGGCAGTCCCAGCTACGCCGACCCGCGCCACGTGCTCAAGCGCCAGCTGGGCAAGGCCTCCGACCTCGGGTTCACCTTCTACACCCACCCCGAGATCGAGTTCTACCTGCTGAAGAAGAAGCCCGAGCTCGGCGAGCTGCCCGAGCCCAACGACTCCGGCGGCTACTTCGACCACACGCCGCACAACAGCGCTCACGACTTCCGGCGCAACGCGATCAACATGCTGGAGGCCATGGGCATCTCGGTGGAGTTCAGCCACCACGAGGGCGGCCCCGGCCAGCAGGAGATCGACCTGCGCTACGCCGACGCGCTGACCACCGCCGACAACATCATGACCTTCCGGCTGGTGATGAAGGAGGTGGCGATGGAGCAGGACGTCTACGCCACCTTCATGCCCAAGCCCTTCACCGAGTACCCGGGGTCGGGCATGCACACCCACATGTCGCTGTTCGAAGGCGAGCGCAACGCGTTCTACGAGGCCGGCGCCGAGTACCAGATGTCCAAGGTCGGCCGGGGGTTCATCGCCGGGCTGCTGCGCCACTCGGCCGAGATCACCGCGGTGTGCAACCAGTGGGTGAACTCCTACAAGCGGCTCTGGGACAACGCCGCCGCCTCGGCGGGCGCCGGCGGCGAGGCTCCCGCCTACGTGTGCTGGGGCCACAACAACCGCTCGGCGCTGGTGCGGGTGCCGATGTACAAGCCCAACAAGAGCAACTCCAGCCGGATCGAGTTCCGCTCGGTCGACACCGCCTGCAACCCCTACCTCGCCTACGCCGTGATCCTGGCCGCCGGGCTGAAGGGCATCGAGGAGGGCTACGAGCTGCCTCCCGGCGCCGAGGACGACGTGTGGGCGCTGACCGACTCCGAGCGGCGTGCGCTGGGGATCGCGCCGCTGCCCCAGAGCCTGGACGAGGCCATCCGGGCGATGGAGAGCAGCGAGCTGGTCGCCGAGACCCTGGGCGAGCACGTCTTCGACTTCTTCCTGCGCAACAAGAAGGCCGAGTGGGAGTCCTACCGGCGCCAGGTGACGCCCTACGAGCTGCAGCGCTACCTGCCGACGCTCTGATTCGCCACAGCACCGCCGATCTTGTAGCCATCGCAAACGGAAATCGTTTTCCTTCACGATAGCTACAAGATCGGCGGGGATCGGGGCCCTAGTCGCCGTCGAGGAACTTCTCGCGCACCGCGTATACGGCCGCCTCGGTCCGGGAGTGCAGCTGCAGCTTCTCCAGGATGTTGCGCACGTGGTTCTTGACCGTGTGCTCGGAGATGAACAGCTCCTCGGCGATCTCCTTGTTGTTCAGGCAGCGCGCCACGCGGCGCAGGACCTCGGTCTCGCGGCCGGTCAGCTGCGGGGCGGGCACGCGGCGGGCGCGGCCGCCGTCCTTCTTGGCCAGGGCTGTGAACTCGCCGATGAGTTTGGTGGCCATCGACGGCGTGATGAAGGACTGCCCGCTGGCGACGGCGCGCACGGCGGCGGGCAGCTCGTCGACGGAGATCTCCTTGAGCAGGTAGCCGGTGGCGCCCGCCTTGAGCGCCTCGAAGAGGTCGTCCTCCTCGTCGCTCATGGTCAGCATCACGATCTTGGCGCTGGGCACCATGTCCTTTATGCCGGTGCAGGCGTCGATGCCGCTGCTGCCGGGCATCCACACGTCCATCAGCACGACGTCGGGCACCAGATCGGCGGCCGTGCGCACCGCGTGCTCGCCGTCGCCGGACTCGCCCACCACGTCGATGTCGGGCTCGTCGTCCAGCACGGAGACCAGGCCGCGCCGGAAGAAGGCGTGATCGTCGACGACGAGCACCTTGACGGGCGGCGCCTGGGTCGCGGACGGGGCAGCGTAGGCTGCCTCCGGGGCGGGGGGATGCCCACTCACAACGGAAATTCCTTCCTCGCGCGAGGTGGCCGGGTATCTTCTTTTCGGACCCGCGGACATGAAACCCGCGAGCGCGTCGCCGCCCCTCGGCGGCGCTGGATGCGCGGTTCCCAGGACCGTTGTTCGGAACAGTTTATGCCATTGCCGCGCACTTCAACAGTGGCGGCCCGGGCGCGCCGGGATGCCGGAAACGGCGGCTTTGCCGGGCTTCCACAGAGCCTTCGGACAATATATCCGGGCACGTACGCACCTCCGCCCAATTCCGCCGATTCGTAGGCGATTTCCGGATCACCGCACTCCATCGGGCCCGGAAGTCGCTTCATATCGAGACGTTTTCACGTTGCGGCGGCGGCCGGTCGGCACTGCGGCGCCCGGAGCGGGCACTCCGGACAGCGATGATTTCCGGCGGCCCGCCGAATTCATTCCTCTCCCCCATACCGCTCTCGGACACGGATCGGAGTGCGCATCGCCCGCCGGGGCCGCGCCGCCCGCCCCGGCCGGCCCGCTCCCCTCGGCTCCGGCCGCCCGCACGGACAGGCTGGACGGACGCCGCCCTCGCCGGGATGATCCCGGGGCCGCCCGGGGTTGCCCCACAGTGAAGGCCGCGAATCCTGCTATGGGATGATGAATCGGCCGACGGCGCCCAGTGCCGCCGCGCCTGTCCGACACCGTCCGGAGACGCCGCAGCCGCGCTTCGAGACACCGGAGGAAGCACTATGAGCACAACCGCAGCAGCCCCCGCCCTGTACGGCGGAAACACCAACCGCAGGGTCAGCGTCCGCGACATCCTGCAGGCCAAGGAGCGCCAAGAGCGCTGGCCGATGCTCACCGCCTACGACGCGCTGACCGCGCGCGTCTTCGACGAGGCCGGCATCCCCGTCCTGCTGGTCGGCGACTCGGCGGCGATGGTCGTCTACGGCTACGACTCCACCCTGCCCGTCACCGTCGACGACCTGCTCCCCCTGACCGCGGCCGTCTCCCGGGCCACCAGGCGCGCGCTCGTCGTGGCGGACCTGCCGTTCGGCTCCTACCAGGGCTCGCCCGAGCAGGCGCTGGACGCGGCCTCGCGGTTCATGAAGGAGGGCCACGCCCAAGCCGTGAAGCTGGAGGGCGGGCACCGCGTCGCCGCGCACGTCGAGGCGCTGGTGGGAGCGGGCGTCCCGGTCATGGGCCACATCGGGCTCACACCCCAGTCGGTCAACACCCTCGGGGGCTACCGGGTCCAGGGCCGCGGTGAGGAGGCCGGCGCCGCATTGCTGGCCGACGCCAAGGAGCTGGAGCGGGCCGGCGCGTTCTCCGTGGTGCTGGAGTGCGTGCCCAGCGAGCTGGCCGCCCGCGTCACCGAGCAGCTGAGCATCCCCACCGTCGGGATCGGCGCCGGTCCCCGCACCGACGCCCAGGTGCTGGTCTGGCAGGACATGGCGGGGCTCAGCCCGCACGTGGCCAAGTTCGTCAAGGCCTACGCCGACCTGAACGAGACCCTCTCCACGGCAGCGCGCACCTTCGCCGACGAGGTCGTGCAGGGCTCCTTCCCCGACGCCGACCACTCCTACAACTGATCGCCGCCCGCCGGGAGCCGCCCCCGGCGGGCACCCGGGCTTCCCGCCGCCGACAAGTTACTCAGTAGTAGAGTTTGCGGCATCCGTGCGCGCCCCGCCGCGCGAGTCAAGGGAGGCACCATGCGCATCTCCATGCCGCTGCAGTACGCCGGCGAGGCCAAGCCGGCCGTGGACCAGGTCGTCGAGTTGGAGAAGGCCGGACTGGACACCGTGTGGGTGGCCGAGGTCTACGGCTACGACAGCCCCACTCTGATGGGCTACATCGCCGCACGCACCGAGCGCGTCAACATCGGGTCGGCGATCCTGCCCATCTACTCGCGCACCCCGTCGCTCATCGCCCAGACCGCCGCCGGGCTGGACTACCTCTCCGACGGGCGCGCCGTACTCGGGTTGGGTGCCAGCGGCCCCCAGGTCATCGAGGGCTGGCACGGCGTCCCCTACTCCAAGCCGCTGGGCCTGACCCGCGACGTCGTCGAGATCTGCCGCAAGGTGTGGGCACGCGAGGAGCGCGTGACCCACGAGGGCCGCACCTACAGCCTGCCGCTGCCGCCGGAGCGGGGCACCGGCCTGGGCAAGCCGCTGAAGATGATCAACCACCCGGTGCGCAGCAGCGTCCCGATCTTCCTGGCCTCCCTGGGCGAGAAGAACGTGGCGATGACCGCCGAGATCGCGGACGGCTGGCTGCCGCACCTGTTCATCCCGGAGAAGGCCGACACGGTGTGGGGCGAGGCCCTGGCCCGGGGCCGGGCCGAGCGCGACCCGGCGCTGGGCGAGCTGCAGATCTCCGCGGGCGGCCTGCTGGCCATCGGCGAGGGCGAGGAGACCCGCAAGCTCGCGGACTTCACGCGCCCGATGATCGCGCTCTACGTCGGAGGCATGGGCGCCAAGGGCAAGAACTTCTACAACGACGTCGCTCGGCGCTACGGCTACGAGGAAGCCGCCGAACGCATCCAGGACCTGTACCTGGAGGGCAAGAAGGAGGAGGCGGCCGCCGCGGTGCCGGACGAGTTCGTGGAGCTGACCAACCTGGTGGGCCCGGAGTCCTACGTCCGCGAACGCGTGGCCGCCTTCCGCGCAGCCGGAGTCACGCACCTCAACGTGACGCCGGTCGGCGACGACCCGGTCAAGCTGGTGGAGAAGCTGCGCTCCATGCTGTAGCAGCCGAGCGCCGATCGCGCGGGGGGGCCGGCGGCGCGCCGCCGCCGGCCTCCGCCGGTCCCGTCAGACGTCGGTGAGGCGCAGCCCCGCGTGCGCCTTGTAGCGGCGGTTGACCGCGATGATGTTGGCCGTCAGCGCCTCGACCTGGTGGGCGTTGCGCAGCCGACCGCCGTAGATCCCGCGGACGCCGGGGATGCGGGCCGCCAGCGCCCGCACGGTGTCGGTGGCGTCGCGATCGTCGCCCAGTACCAGCACGTCCAGGTCGACCTGCTCGACACCGGGGTCCAGCAGGACCACCGCTGAGACGTGGTGGAAGGCCGCGACCACGCGGCTGCCGGGCAGCAGCGTCTCGGCCTGCTGCGCCGCGCTGCCCTCCGGCACCTCCAGGGCGTAGGGGCCCTTGGCGTCGAAGCCCAGCGGGTTCACGCAGTCGACGACCAGCTTGCCCGCCAGGTCGCCGGCCAGCGACTCCAGAAGTGCGCGGTGCCCGTCCCAGGGCACCGCGACGATGACCACCTCGCAGTCGCGGGCCGCCGCGGCGTTCTCGTCGCCGCCGACCGGGAGGCCCTCGCCCAGCTCGTCGGCGGCGGTCTGCGCCCGCTCCCGGCTGCGCGAGCCGATGACCACCCGGTGCCCGGCCATCGCCAACCGCAGCGCCAGGCCGCGGCCCTGGTCGCCCGTCCCGCCGAGCACGGCGACGGAAAGGCCGGATACGTCGGGGAGGTCGTGTGGGGTTGTCTGCTCTGCCATGCCACGATCCTGCCAGGTGCCCGCCGCATGACCGAGCGGGACTCGGTGTCGGGCGGGTCACCCCGTGCGCGGGCGCCGCCGGGCCTGCGCCCGGTCAGAGCGGCGCGTCTCCCCGACCGCGCGCCTCGCGGTGCTCCCTCCAGGCGCGGGAGAGCATGGAGACCGTGCGGCCGTCGGCGACCCCGTCCCCGGGCAGCCCGTTGGCGCGCTGGAAGTCCGCCAGCGCCCGGCGCCGCTCCTGCGGCGGAGCGGCGGCGTCCAGCTCGCCGATCTCGACGAGCATTGCGCGCACCTGCCCCGGTTCGGGCTCGGGGACAAGGCCGCGGGCGTCGACGACCGCCTGCAGCGCCGGAAGCACCGCGGCCAGGAGGCGGCGCGGCCCGAACCGGCCGAGTCCGGAAGGCCGGTGCGCGTGCCCGGCGCCGGGTTCGGAGAAGGCGCTCGGCGCCGCACCCCTCTCGGGCCGCCGGTTCCGGTGCCGCCACGTGATCGCGACCATCTCGGCCTCGCCTCCCCTGGTCCGGTGTCCGCTGGCTCCTTCCGGTCTTCCGTTTCCAGTATCGGCATCCCCGCGTGAACGGGCATCATGCGCACGTTGGGAATCAGGTTGGACTTCGGACGGCTCTGCGCTGCTCCGGCACCGACGAAAGTCGGGCCGCCCACTACACCAGAGCGGGCCGGTCCAGGGTGAGGGTGCGCGCATCGGCGTCGAGGGTGGCCTCCGCGCCCAAGGGCACGGTGATCTGCGCGGCGCGGTGGCCGAACCCGAACTCGCCCACGACCGGGACCCCGAGGGGCGCCAGGCGCTCCAGCATCAGCGTGCGCAGGGCGGCGGCGTCGGGCGTGCAGCGCTCCCACGAGCCGAGCAGCACACCGGCGGCGCCCTCCAACCACCCGCTGCGCAGCAGCTGGGTGAGCATCCGGTCGATCCGCGAGACGTCCTCGCCGACGTCCTCCAGCAGCACGAGACCGCCCCGGGCCGAGGGACGGCTGTGGGGAGCGGCCAGGCTGTCGTTGAGCACACTCAGGTTGCCTCCGACGGTGACTCCGTGCGCGGTGCCCCCCACGAGCGTCTCCGCGCCGGGAGCGGTGAGCACGGCGGCGGCCTCCGGCTCGAACAGCGCGGTGCGCAGGTGCGCGGCCGCGACCGCGTCCTCGGTGAAGGACTCCAGCGCCACCACCGGGCCGTGCAGGGTGGCGGCGCCCAGCTCAACCGCGAACGCCTCGTGCAGCGCAGTGACGTCGCTGAAGCCCACCAGCGTCTTGGCGGGCGCGCGGCGCATCGCGGCGAAGTCCAGCCGGTCCAGGACGCGGTGCGCGCCGTCGCCGCCGCGCGCGCACAGTACGGCGGAGGTGCGCGGATCCAGCCACGCGCGCTGGAGGTCTGCGGCGCGCTCGTCGTCGGTACCGGCCAGGTAAGGCAGCCGGGGGTGGCGGCCGCGCAGGTGCGCGCCCTCGGCGGTCTCCAGGCCCCATCCGCGCAGCACGGACAGGGCCGATTCGAGCGCGCCGCCGGCCGCGGGGCTGCAGGGGGCGACCACCGAGACGGCGTCGCCGGGACGCAGCCGCGGCCCGCGCGCACCCGGCGCCGCCGTCACCGGCGCAGCTCCAACTGCGGGGCGTCGGTCTCGAATCCGAACACCCGGGCGTAGAGGGACAGCTCCGCCTCGAGCGCCGTCCGGATCGTCTCCTTGCGGCGGAAGCCGTGCTGCTCGCCCTCGAAGGCCAGGTAGGCGTGCGGCACGCCGTTCACCCGCTGCACGAACCGCTCCGCCTGTGCGGGCGGGCAGATCTCGTCCTCCAGGCCTTGCAGCAGCACGAACGGCGCGCTGACGCCGTCGGCGCGGTTGACCGGCGAGCGGTCGGCGTAGCGCCGGGCGGTCTCGGGCCAGGGCCCCACCAGGCTCTCCAGGTACTGGGACTCGAAGTCGTGGGTCTCGCCCGTGCGCCAGCCGGCGAGGTCGACGATGGGGAAGCTGATGACGGCGCAGGCGAAGACATCGGTGAAGGCCAGCGCCGCGGCCGCCGTCCACCCTCCCGCGCTGCCGCCGCGGATCGCGATGCGGCCGGGGTCGGCTGCGCCCTCGTCGGCCAGCGCACATGCGGCCGCCACGCAGTCCTCCACGTCGACGACGCCCCAGTTCTCCCGCAGCCGCTCGCGGTAGGCGCGGCCGTGGCCCGTGGACCCGCCGTAGTCGACCTCGACGACGCCGATCCCCCTGCTGGTGAAGTAGGCGACCTCCAGGTCGCGGATCATCGGGGAGCGGCCGGTGGGCCCGCCGTGGACCCACACCGCGTACGGCGGGCGCTCCCCCGGAGCGGGCCGGGCGTGCGGGTTTCGGGGCGGATACAGGTTGGCGTGCACCTCGCGGCCGCCGGGGCCGGTGAACACCCGCGGACGCGGGACGGGCATGTAGCCCGGGTCCGCCGCGGTGCCCCCCGACCCGGGCGGCGCAGGCGTGCCCGGACGGTCGGGCGCGCTCAGCGACCGCCAGGACCCGCTCGGCCCCACAGCCACGATCTCGGGTGCGATGTCGGGCGCGGCGGCGGGGCAGACCAGCGTGTCGCCGTCGGCTCCGCCGACGGCCAGCCGGCCGAACCACTCGGTGTGGGGCGTGTCCGCGTCGGCGACGGCGCCGGTAGCGGGGTCGAGCCGGCCCAGCGCGCTCGCGGCGCGCCCGTGCACAACGGCCACCGGTCCACGTGCCGGAACCGCGAGCCAGGTGTAGCCGAGCTGCCACAGCGCTCCGCCGAACTCCTCCTCGGCGGCCGCGACGGAGCTCGGTTCGCCCCAGGCTCCGTCGGTGCCGGCGGCGATGCGGTAGGGGTTCCACCAGCCGGAGGGGTCGGCGACGCAGTAGAGGGTGTCGGGATCGGCCCACTCGGCCTGGACCACGGAGACGCCGGGCCCGCCGGCGACGGTCGCGGGCGCTCCCGCGACGCGCCCGCCCGGACCGAGGTCGGCGACGTGCAGCACGGTGCTGTCCCAGGGCATGTCGGGGTGGTCCCAGCCGATCCACGAGAGCCGCCGGCCGTCCGGCGAGACGCGGGGGCAGGCCAGGAAGCGGTGGCCGGCCGCGACCTCGCGCACGGCGGCGGGGTCGGCGGCGGCCGAGCCGTCCAGCGGGACGGCGACGATCGCGCGGCGCACGTCGGTGGGCGCCGGGCCGGTGCTGCGCTCGCACACGCACCAGACCTCGCGGCCCTCCGGCGAGAGCACGGGTTCGACGTAGCGCAGCCCGGCGGGCTCGGGCGGCTCCGGGGTCAGGGGCGCCGGGTCGCCGCCCGGCCGCCACAGGTAGAGGCGCTGGTCGCCGAACTCGGCGAAGACCACGGCCGTGCCCGCCGCAGAGGGCACCAGCGCGTAGGCGCGGCCGCCGTACTCGTGCACGCGGCTGCGCACGTTCCAGGGGGCGGGCAGCATCTCCCGCGGGCGGGCCGCGGTGTCGTCCAGCCGGGTGCGGCACAGCGTGACGCGCCCGCCCTGGGCCGGGCGCGGCTCGGTCCACCACACCTCCTCGCCCAGGGCCGCCGGCCAGTTGGGGGCGCCCTCGTTGTCGGCGACGTCGCCGGCGCCGATCGGCGAGGGCCAGGATCCGCAGGGGAGTGCGTCGTTCACGGGGCCTCTCTCGTCGTCTCGGTCGGGGTGCTCGGCCGGGTGTGCGGGGCCAGGGTCACCGCGGGCCGCGCAGGAAGCGGTCCAGCACCCGCACGCCGAAGCGCAGCCCCTCCACGGGGACGCGCTCGTCCACGCCGTGGAACAGCGCGCCGTGGTCCAGCCCGGGCGGCAGGTGCAGCGGGGAGAACCCGTAGCCGGCGATGCCGAGTTCGGCGAACTGCTTGGCGTCGGTGCCTCCGGTCAGGCACACGGGCACGACGTGGGCGCCGGGGTCGAAGGCCAGCAGAGCGTCGCGCATCTCAGCGAAGACCGGCGCGTCCACCGGGGACTGCAGCGCCCGGGAGCGGTGGCGGTACTCCCACCGCACGCCGTCGCCGGTCAGCTCGTCGAGGGCGGCGGCGAACTCCTCCTCGGCGCCGGGCAGCACCCGCCCGTCGATCCCGGCCTCGGCCCGGCCGGGGACCACGTTCACCTTGTAACCGGCGTCCAGCACGGTGGGCGCGCTGCTGCAGCGGACGGTGGGGCGGACCAGATCGGCCGCGTCGCCGAGTGAGTCGACGAGCGCGTCGGTGTCGCGCGCCGGGTCGAACCCGGGGTCGGCGGTGGAGGCGGGCACGCCCGTCGCGGCGGCGACGCCGTCGAGCGCGGCGCGGGTGACGGGGGTCAGCCGTACCGGCCACTCGTGGGCGCCGATGCGGGCAACGGCCGCCGCGAGCGCGCTGACGGCGTTGTCGCGGTTGGTCTTGGAGCCGTGCCCGGCGGTGCCCTCGGCGCTCAGCCGCAGCCAGGCGGTACCGCGCTCGCCCGCGCCGACGGGGTACAGCCGCAGGGGCGTACCGTCGGCGGCCGCTGCGTGCACGGTGTGCCCGCCGGACTCGCCCACGGCCTCGGTACAGCCCTCGAAGAGGCCGGCGTGCTCGCGGGCCAGCCACTCGGCGCCGTAGGCGGCGCTGTCCTCCTCGTCGGCGGTGAAGGCGAGCACGAGGTCGCGGCGGGGCCGCGCGCCGGTGCGTGCCCAGTGCCGCACCAGCGCCAGCACCATGGCGTCGGTGCCCTTCATGTCGACGGCGCCGCGTCCCCACACCATGCCGTCGGCGACCTCGCCGCTGAACGGGGGCCGGCTCCACCGGGCGGGGTCGGCCGGTACCACGTCCAGGTGGCCGTGCACGAGCAGGGCGGGCGCGGCGGGATCGGCGCCCTCGACTCGGGCGACCACGTTGGCACGGCCCGGCGCCGACTCCAGCACGTGCGGGGCCAGGCCGGCGTCGCCGAGGCGCTCGGCGACGTACTCGGCGGCGGGCCGCTCGCATCCGTCGCCGCCGCCGCGGTTGGTGGTGTCGATGCGGATCAGCTCGGAGGTGAACCGCACCGCCTCCTCGTCGAGTCGGTCGAGGCCGGCCTGCCCCGGGTCGGTTCCGGATTCCGGCCGTCGTGCTGTGCGGGCGCGCTCCACCTCGTGCATGCCTTTCGTCGGTGCCCGCCGGCGCTGGGCGCCGGCTCCGGTGCCGCCGCCCCTTCCCCTCGCCGCCCGGTCAGCCGTAGTCGGCCTCGACCGCGTTGGAGACGAGCGTGGTGACGGCCTTGAAGCAGCGGATCATCTCAAAGGCCGTCTGCGAGGTGTAGCGGACACGCCGAGCTCCGGTCTGCTCGACGCCGGGGACCAGCGCCGCGGCGCCGGCCAGGTGGGCGGCGTCCAGCTCGACCTCGACGGTCAGGGGCCCGCGCGCGGCGGCCGCGGTGCGCCCGGCCTCGGCCGCCGCGGCCTCCGCCGCGTCGGCGATGTCCTCGGCGGTGGCGCCGGGCGGGCGGCACAGGGCGGCGTAGCGCGAGACGTAGCGCTTGACCGCGACGGTGTGCGCGTCGGGCGCATAGGCGGCGGCGTCCACGCAGGCCCGGTCGTCGCCGGTGACGAGCAGCACCGGCACGCCGTACTCGGCGGCGACGCAGGAGTTGAGCCGGCCCTCGTCGGCGGGCTCGCCGTCCAGCCACACGCCCGTGATGGAGTTGGGCAGGTAGGTGTGGGCGAGCACCCCTTCGGCGCCGGCGCCGCTGTGGTAGCCGAGGAAGGCGACCCCGTCGACGTCGCCGTGCTGAATGCCCTCGACCATGGAGAGGTCCTTGTGGCGGCCGGTGATCATGGCGGCGCGCTCGTCGAGCCGCTCCAGCAGCAGGTTGCGCATCGTCGCGTGCGCCTCGTTGACGAGCACCTCGCGCGCGCCGCCGGCGAAGAACCCGGAGATGGCGGCGTTGACGTCCGAGGTGAACATGGACCGGCAGCGCTGCCACTGCTCGGTGCCCGGTGTGACGTCGGCGGGCCAGGTGACCCCGGTGGCCCCCTCCATGTCGGCCGAGATCAGGATCCGCACCGTGTCCGCTCCCCTCGCCGGGCCCCCGCCTGCAGTACTGGTGCGGGCGCCCGGCCCGCAGCGCCTGTTCTCAGGGCAGTGTGAGGATCTCGGCACCCTCGTCGGTGATGACCAGGCTGTGCTCGAACTGGGCCGTGCGCCTGCGGTCGGCGGTGACCGCCGTCCACCCGTCGTCCCAGACCTCGTAGTCGATCGTGCCCAGAGTGATCATCGGCTCGATGGTGAAGGTCATGCCGGGCTCCATGACCGTGTCGGCCCGCGGGTCGTCGTAGTGGGGCACCACCAGGCCGGAGTGGAACTCCGGTCCGACTCCGTGCCCGGTGAAGTCGCGGACGACGCCGTAGCCGAAGCGCTTGGCGTAGGACTCGATCACCCGGCCGACGACGCTGAGCTGCCTGCCGGGGCGGCACGCCTTGACGGCGCGCATCGTGGCCTCGCGGGTCCGCTCGACGAGCAGCCGCGACTCCTCGTCGACGTCGCCCGCCAGGAAGGTGGCGTTGGTGTCGCCGTGCACCCCGTGGATGTAGGCGGTGATGTCGATGTTGACGATGTCGCCGTCGGAGACGACGGTGTCGTCGGGGATACCGTGGCAGATGACCTCGTTCAGCGAGGAGCACAGCGACTTGGGGTAGCCCTTGTACCCGAGGGTGCTGGGGTAGGCGCCGTGGTCGCAGAGGAACTCGTGGCCGACGCGGTCCAGCTCGTCGGTGGTCACCCCGGGGGCCACGTGCTCGCCGACCTCGCGCAGCGCCTGCGCCGCGATGCGCCCGGCTTCGCGCATGGCCTCGATGGTCTCGGGCGTCTGCACGTCGCCGAGCACGCCCTCGGCGGGGCGCTTCTTGCCGACGTACTCCGGACGCGCGATGGCGGAGGGGACCGTACGGGGCGGCGAGATACGCCCGGGAACCAGCGGAGTAGTCATGTCAGCGCATTCTAGTTCTTAGGGGACCCGCGGCGATCCGCGTCGGGACACCGACACGCGGGTAAGAGCCGGAGAGCAGGCAATGAGAAGCGGGACGAATCAGCAGGAGCCGACCATGAGCGACCGGGACCACACCACCCCGGATGAGGACCGGCAGTGGTGGTATTGCCTCAGACACAGCAAGCCCGAGCAGGGGCCCGGGTGCCCGGGCAAGTACCGGCTCGGCCCCTACCCCGACGAGGCCACCGCCGCGGCTGCGCTGAACATCGTCGCCGAGCGCAACGAGTCCTGGGACGATCAGGACCGCGACTGAGCCGGATCCCTCCCCGGCCGGGCCGGCCCCTCCGGCGCCGTGGAGGCCGGGCCCCGGCCCGCCCGCCCGTTTGTGCCCGCGCGCGGGTGGGCGGCAGGCGGATCAGTCGAGGATCCGCGGGCCGCTGACCACGTCGAGGAACCGCGACAAGCGCTCGCGCAGCCCCGGTTTGCGGTCGGCGCCGGGCTGCCCGGCGGCGGTGCTGACCAGGTGCTGCAGTCCTTCGAACGTGAGCGGCTCGCGCTCGGGGCGCAGGCTGATGGACTCGTGGGCAAGCGAGGTGAGCTCGCGGTCGCCCTGGTCCAGCGAAAGGATGGTCGCACCGGTGCGGCGGGCGTCGTCGACGCGCTCCAGCAGCGGGACGGGCGCGTCCTCCTCGCCGTTGACCACGAACAGCGTCTCGCCGCGCCGGGCGTCGGCCAGCCGCTCCAGCCCGATCCGCAGGTGCGGCGGGGCGTCCGGCGGCGGCTGCCAGCGCACCAGGCTGGGCGCGATCTGGGGCAGGCCGCTGTAGCGGGCCTCGTCGTCCAGATGGGCGGCCAGGTGCCAGGGCTCGTCCTCGGGGGTGCCGACGAGCATGAGGCCGCCGGGGCTGCGGGTGCGGCGGAGCGCTTTGGCGAAGTCCTCGGTCCGCTCCAGCCACGGCGTCGGGGCCAGGAGTTCGCGCAGGAGCGCTACGTGTTGGGCGTCCACGCACCCATGGTGCCTCATACCGCGGCCGCGCGCCGGTCTTTCCCGCCGACGGCCTGCGAACGCGGCGCGGCCCACCGCGGCGAAACCCCGTTGATCTTGTAGCCATCGTGAAGGAAAACGATTTCCAGTGACGGTGGCTACAAGATCGACGGTGATATGCCGGGACGGCCGGCTCAGCCGGTCGGCTCGGCCTCGCGCGCGTGCGCCCAGTGGCAGGCGACCTGCGCGGCGGCGCCGGAGCCGCCGAGCATGCCCGGGTCCTCGCTGCGGCAGCGCTCGGCGACCCCCGCCGCCTGAGCGGCACCCGAGGCGAGGACCGGGCAGCGCGGGTGGAAGCGGCAGCCGCCGGGGATGCGGGTGGGGTCGGGCGGCTCGCCCGCGAGGATCTGCGGCTCGCCGGCGCCCGCCTCGGGCAGCACCGACAGCAGCGCCTTGGTGTAGGGGTGGCGCGGCGCGGCCAGCACCTCCTCGACGGTGCCGGTCTCGACCACCCGGCCCAGGTACATCACGGCGGCGCGGTCGGCGATGTTCCAGGCCAGCCCCAGGTCGTGGGTAACGACCAGCGCCGCCAGGCCGTGGTCGTCGCGCAGGCGCAGCAGCAGCTGCAGGATCTCCCCGCGCACCGACGCGTCCAGCGACGCCACGGGCTCGTCGGCGACGATGACCTCGGGCTGCAGGACCAGCGCTCCCGCGATGGCGACGCGCTGGCGCTGCCCGCCGGACAGCTCGTGCGGGTAGCGCAGGAAGAACCGCTCCGGCGGGCGCAGCCCGGAGCGCGCGAGCGCTTCGGCGACGTGCTCCTCCTCGTCGGCGGTGCTGCCGCTGTGGATGCGCCGCCCCTCGGCGACCGCCTCGTAGACGGTGTGCCGGGGGTTCAGCGCGCCTGTGGGGTCCTGCAGCACCAGCTGCACGCGCCGGCGGACCTCCTTCAGCTCCCGCGGGCGATACCCCAGCCCCCGGCCGCGGAAGGCCACGCGGCCCGCGGAGGGCCGCACCAGCCCGAGCAGGGCGCGGGCCAGCGTGGACTTGCCGCACCCGGACTCGCCCACCAGGGCGACGATCTCGCCGGCGCCGATCTCCAAGTCGACCCCGTCGACGGCGCGCGCCGTGCTGCGGCCCGTGCGCCCGGTGAAGGCGACCTCCAGCCCTTCGGCCGCGAGCACCGGGGCGGCGGTCGCGTCGGTGGCGCCGGGGGCGTCGGCTTCAGCGCTCATCCCGTCTCCTCGGGTTGCGGTTGCGGCCGGACGGCGGCCGAGTGCTCCTGCTCGGGTGAGAGAACCTGGACACAGGCGGCTCTGCGTCCCGGGCCGGCCGGCCACAGCACGGGGTCGACCTCGGAGCAGCGCTCCTGGACCTCGGGGCAGCGGGGGCGGAACGAGCAGCCCGACGGCAGCTCCGAGGGGTCGGGCGGGTCGCCGGGCAGCCCTCGCGGGGCGCGCCGCGAGGCCGGGTCCCCCACGCGGGGGAAGGCGGCGCTCAGCGCGGCGCTGTAGGGGTGGCGCGCCGCGGCGAAGACCTCGTCCGCGGGCCCTTCCTCGACGATGCGCCCGGCGTACATGACGGCGAGCCGGTCGCAGGTCTCGGCGAGCACCGACAGGTCGTGGCTGATCATCAGCATGCTGATGTCCAGGCCGGTGACCAGCTCGTCGATGAGCCGCAGGATCTGCGCCTGGATCATCACGTCCAGGGCGGTGGTGGGCTCGTCGGCGATGATCAGCCGCGGGCGGCAGGCCAGCGCCATGGCGATCATGGCGCGCTGGCGCTGGCCGCCGGAGAGCTCGTGCGGATACGAGCGCTCCCGCCACGCGGGCAGGCCGACCTGCTCCAGCAGCTCGCTCACCTGCGCCCGCGCCTGGGCGGGCGCGGCGCTGCCGTGCACCAGCAGCGGTTCGGCGATCTGGTCGCCGACGCGCTGGACGGGGTTGAGCGAGTGCATCGCGCCCTGGAACACGATTGAGGCTCCGGCCCAGCGCACGGCGCGCAACCGGCCCCAGCGCATGTCCAGCACGTCGTCACCGTCCAGCAGCACCCGCCCGCCGATGCGCGCCGAGCGGGGCAGCAGCCGCAGCAGCGCCAGCGCCACGGTGGACTTTCCGCAGCCCGACTCCCCGGCGACGCCGAGCTTGCTGCCCGACGCCAGCCCGAAGGAGACGCCCCGAACGGCGGGGATCTCACCACCTCCCGCGCGGTAGGACACGGAGAGGCCGTCGACCTCCAGGTAGGGGGCGGGGCCGGCCCCGCCCGCGGTGTTCGCCGGTTGTTCCGCCGGGGTGTCCGGCGGATGCTCGGTCGGATTCATCGGCGCTCCCGCAGCCGGGGGTTGAGCACACCCTCCAGGGCGCGCCCGCACATGGTGAACGACAGTGCGACGACGGCGATGGCCACGCCCGGCGGAATCATGTACCACCAGATGCCCGAGCTGATGGCGCCGGCGTTGCGCGCCTCCTGGATGATGCCGCCCCAGGAGATGGTGCCCGGGTCGCCCAGCCCGAGGAAGGCGAGTGTCGCCTCCATCAGGATCGCTTCGGCCACCAGCAGCGTGGTCTGTGCCAGCACGACCGGCAGGACGTTGGGCAGCACGTGGCGCAGCATGACGTGGACGTGGCCGCCGCCGAGGGCGCGCGCCCGCTCGATGAAGGGCCGCGCCTCCACTGCAAGGGTCTGGGCGCGCACGACGCGCGCGGTGGTGGGCCAGGCGGTGACCCCGATGGCGATGATGATGGTCAGGGTGCTGCGTGACATGACCGCCGCCAGCGCCACCGCCATGACCAGGGCGGGCAGCACGGCGAACCAGTCGGTGACGCGCATCAGGACGTTGCCCGACCATCCGGCGTAGTGGCCGGCGACGACCCCGACGAGGGTGCCCAGGGCGACCGATACGAACGCGGCGAGGAAGCCCACGGTCAGCGAGATCCGCGCACCCCACACCACCAGGTCCAGCACGGAGCGCCCGAAGGCGTCGGTGCCCAGCGGGAACCCGGGGCCGGGCGGCTGGAACCGGCCGCCCTCGGCCCCGGTGAGGCTGAGCGCGGCCTTGTCCACGAACAGGGGCGCGGTGAGCGCCGCCAGCACGATCAGCGCCAGCACGGCGAGGCCGGCCAGGCCGCCGCGGTTTCCGGCGAAGGCGCGGGCGTAGCCGGCGAGCGCCCGGCGGCGGCGCGTCCAGACCAGCGCGGCGCGGCTCATGTCCGCACCCGGGGGTCCAGCAGCGGGTAGACCAGGTCGGCCAGCAGGTTCATCAGGATCACCGAGCCCGCGAAGACGACGAACAGCGCTTGGACGATGGGCAGGTCGGGCACCCGCAGTCCGGAGTAGAACAGCGAGCCCAGCCCGGGCCAGGCGAACACCGTCTCGATCAGGATCACGCCGGATACCACGCGCCCCAGGTTGAGGAAGATGAGGGTGACCGTGGGCAGCAGCGCGTTGGGGACGGCGTGGCGCCGCAGCACCAGGGAGTCGCGCAGCCCCTTGGCGCGGGCGGTCGTCAGGTAGTCCGAACCCATCTCATCCAGGACCGACGAGCGCATGATCATCATGTACTGGGCGTAGACGACGGCGACCATGGTGGCCACGGGCAGCACCAGGTGGTGTCCCACGTCCAGCGCGACGGCGAACGTTCCCTCCACACCGGGGCTGGACATCCCGCTGGTGGGGAACAGGCCGACGCCGGAGGCCAGCAGCACGATCAGCAGCAGTCCCAGCCAGAACGAGGGCACCGACCACAGTGCCAGCGCGATACCGGTGTCCACGCGGTCCATCAGCGACCCGCGCCGCCAGCCAGCGCGCGTGCCCAGCACCAGGCCCAAGATCGCGGCGATGACGGTGCCGGTGCCCGCCAGCAGCAGGGTGGGGCCGATCCGTTCGGCGATCAGGTCGGCGACCGGCACGCGGTACTGGTAGGACATGCCGAAGTCCAGGGTGAGCATGCCCAGGCAGTAGTCGGCGAACTGCTGCGGCAGCGGCTGGTCGAGGCCGAAGTCCCGGCGCATCGCCTCCAGCTGCTCGACGCTGACCGAGCGCCCCTGGGTCAGGGCCGACACCGGGTCCCCGGGCAGCACCCGGAACAGGAAGAAGCTGGTGACCATGACCGCCAGCAGCGACACCAGCGCGGTCAGCACGCGTCCGCCCAGGTAGCGCACGGCCGGGTGCAGGCCGGGACGGCCGCGGCGGGGCAGGGTGCCCGCCGCGGACCGCCCGGTTCGTGTGCTCTCGGAGGCCGCCACGGCTACTCGCGGTCCTCTGCGCCGGCCGCGCGGCGGCGAACGAGGTAGACGCCTGCGCCCGCGGCCACCAGGACCACGGCGCCCGCGCCCGCCAGCACCCAGGGTGACACCGAGGCCCCGGCACGGGAGTCGGCGGCCGGAACCGCCGAGCTCCACGACCAGTGGCCGTCCTGGCCCCAGATGTTGCCGCCGGGGTCGGGCTGGACCTGGATGGAGGCGATCTGGTCGGACCGGTAGGCCTCCAGCGTGTCGGCGTAGGTCAGCACGTTGACCACGGCCTCGTCGTACAGGATCGCCTGCATCTTCTCGACCGCGGCGGCGCGGCCCTCGGGGTCGTCGTAGGCGGCCAGCTGCTCCTTGTAGAGGCGGTCGTAGTCCTTGTCGCAGAAGTACGCGTCGCTGCGCATGGTCCCGGGCTCGGTCGGCAGCGCACCGCAGGTGTGGATGCCCAGCACGTAGTCGGGATCGGGGTTGACCGTCCACCCGGTGAAGATCAGGTCGTACTCGCCGCTGTGGAGGGCGTCGCTGAGCACCCCGGGGTCGACGGTGCGGTTCTCGACCTCGATGCCGATGTCGGCCAGCCGCTCCACCAGGAGCTTGCCCATCGCGACGTAGTCGGGCCGGTCGTTGTGGACGTGCATGCGCAGCTTGAGCGGGTCGCCGTCCGGTGAGACGCGCACGCCGTTCTCGCCCCGCTCGTAGCCGGCCTCGTCCAGCATCTCGTTGGCCGCGTCGGGGTCGAAGTCCAGGCGCTGGGAGGCGTCGGGCTTCCAGTGGTAGGTGTCGTAGCGGGCCGGGATGTAGCCGCCGGCGGCCTCGGCGTAGCCGCCGTAGACGGACTCGACGATCTCGTCCTTGTCGATCGCGCGCATGATGGCGCGGCGCAGCACCCGGTCCTGCAGGGCGGGGTGGCCGTCGCCGAACTCCTCGCCGTCCCGGGTGCGCGCACCCGGGTTGATGGTGAAGCCCTGGAACCGCTTGCCGCTGGCGGTGTTGACCGTGATGTTCTCGGTGCCCTTGAGCGCGTCGGCCTGGGCGGGGGTGAGCCCGCTGACGAAGGACACCTCACCCGCGCGCAGCGCCTCGACCTGGGCGTCCAGCTCGGGCATGTAGCGGAACACCAGGCGGTCGAACTTCGGCGGGTCGCGCCAGTAGTCCTCGTTGGCCTTCAGGGTGATCGACTGGTTCGGCTCGTGGTCGGTGATGACGAAGGGCCCGCTGCCGACGATCGGGAACTCGTCGTTGTCGAATGAGGAGTAGTCGCCGACGTCCTCCCAGACGTGCTTGGGCACGATCGGGACGTCCAGGGCCAGCATGGTGGCCTGGGGCTGCTTCAGCTCGATCCGCAGGGTGGTGGCGTCGACGGCCTCCACGCTCTCGAAGTTGGCCACGAAGTTGCCGTTGGCGGTGGCGGCGCCCGCGTCCTCCATCATCGTGGTGAAGGTCCAGGCGGCGTCCTCGGCGGTCACCGGCTCGCCGTCGCTCCAGGTTGCGCCGTCGCGAATGGTGTAGGTCCAGGTCAGGCCGTCCTCGGAGGTCTTCCAGGACTCGGCCAGCCCGGGGATGGGCTCGTTGGTCTCGGGGTCGTAGTTGGTGAGGTAGTCGTAGGCGAGCCGGTGGACGCTGGTGCTGATGAGCCGCTGGGCCAGGAACGGGCTGAGCGAGTCGACCGGCTGGGACGCTGCGATGGTGAGGGTGTCGGCGCCGTCCGAGTCCGCGGCGGCGTTCGGGGCCGCGCTCAGTGCGGGGGCGGCGGCGACGAGCGCCGCGGTGACGGCGGCCGCGGTGCGCCGCGCCGCGCGGCTCTTCGGTGCCCGTGCCGGCGGCCGGGCGGGTTCCTGCTGTCGGGCCATGTGCTGCTCAACCCCTCGGGTTCGCGGTGCGGGGGATAGACGGGGTGTACAGGGATCGTGACGCAGGGAGCAGTTGGTTGTTTACCAGCATGTACAGAATTGCGTCAACGATTTACCTCGCGAGTGTCACGCGCCGTTCACAATCGTCTGCGCGCGGATCGGCCCCGGTCGTGCGCAGACACCGGAACCGGACTCCGGACCCAGGGGCACCCGTTCCGCGCACTCCCCCGCGGCCGTTTCCCGACCCGAAACCGCCCTCGGATTCGCCTGGAATTCCGGTAACCGCTACGGTTTTCGCCCATGATGGGGCACTCGCACGCGCTGAGCGGCATAGTCGGCTGGATGGCGGTCGTTCCGTTCCTGGACGGCCGGGAGGCGCTCGGCGTCACCTTCGACCTGGGCCCCGGCGATATCGTCGCCGGCTCGCTGGTCTGCGCGGGTGCCGCGCTGATCCCCGACCTGGACGCCAAGAGCTCCACGATCACCAACACCTACGGCGTCTTCACCCGGGCGCTGAGCGGCATCTTCAACTGGATGTTCGGCGGCCACCGCAACGGCACCCACTCCCTGCTGTTCGCGGTGCTGATGGGCTCGCTGATCCAGGGCCTGGCGCTGTGGTCGGAGCTCGCCGTGCAGGTCTTCGTCTTCCTGCTGCTGGGAATCGCCTTCAACGGGCTGGGGCTGGGCAGCGAGAAGAACAGCATCGCCTCGGCGGTCATCAACGCGATGGCCACCGGCGCCGTCACGCTCGCCCTGTTCACCTCCGGCGTGGACTACTCCTGGATCGGCCTGGCGGTGGCGTTCGGCTGCTTCCTGCACTTCCTCGGCGACATGGCCACCGAGCTGGGCGTGCCGCTGCTGTGGCCGGCCACCAAGTACCGCTTCGGCGAGAACATCGGCTTCACGACCGACAGCAAGGTGGAGCGCAACCTCGTCACCCCGTCGCTGAGCATCGCCATAGTGCTGCTTGCGTTCTACCTTTTCCCGTGGCCGGAACTGCTGCCCCAGGTGTGACGGCCGGGCGGAGGGACAGCCGCGGGCGGCGAGGCTAGAGTGGCGCGCGTGACACGCGCTTCGGAATCCCTGCCCCCTGAACTGCACGCCTACCTGGTCGACCACAGCGCCCCGGTCGACCCCGTGCTCGCCGACCTCGCCGAGGAGACCGCCCGGCTCTACCCCGACCTGACGACCATGCAGATCGGAGCCGAGCAGGGCACGTTCATGACGCTGCTCGCCCGGATCAGCGGCGCCCGCGACGTGGTGGAGGTCGGTACGTTCACCGGCTACTCCTCCATCTGCATGGCGCGCGGGATCCCCGAGGACGGCACGCTGCTCGCCCTGGACGTCAGCGAGGAGTGGACCGCGCTCGCCCGGCGCTACTGGGAGCGCGACGGCGTCGCGCACAAGGTGGACCTGCGCATCGGGCCGGCGCTGGAGAGCCTGCGCGCCCTGCCCGAGCAGCGCCGCTTCGACCTCGCCTTCATCGACGCCGACAAGGAGGGCTACATCGGCTACTGGGACGAACTGGTGCCGAGGATGCGCCCCGGCGGCGTGCTGCTGGTCGACAACACCCTCTCCCACGGGCGGGTGATCGACCCGGCCGAGGACTCCGCGCAGGTCCAGGGCATCCGCGACTTCAACGACCACGCGCTGGCCGACGACCGCGTCGAGCTGGTGCTGCTGCCGGTGGGCGACGGCCTGACCATGGCGCGCAAGCGCGGCTGAGCGTCTTCGCGGGCTCGGGGAGGGGCGGCGGCGCCGCCCCTCCCCGAGCCCGCGGGATCCACTGCGGGAACAGGCCCGCCTCCACTACTCTGCCGGAACATGCGCCTCTTGCACACCTCCGACTGGCATCTGGGACGCTCCTTCCACCGCGAGAACCTCCTCGACTCCCAGGCGGCGTTCGTCGACCACCTCGTCGACACCGTCCGCCGCGAGCGCATCGACGTCGTCGCGGTCGCGGGCGACCTCTACGACCGCGCCCTGCCCCCGGTCGAGGCCGTGCGCCTGTTCGACGAGGCGCTGAGCCGCATCCGCGACACCGGCGCGCGGGCCGTGCTCATCAGCGGCAACCACGACTCCATGGCCCGGCTGAGCTACGCGACCGGCCTCATCGACGCGGCGGGCATCCACGTGCGCTCCTCACTGGAAGACGTCGGCGCACCGGTGCTGATCGACGACGAGCACGGTCCGGTCGCCTTCTACGGCATCCCCTACCTGGAACCCGAGATCGCCCGGCCGCACTGGGGCCTGGAGCGGCGCGGACACCCCGCGGTGCTCGGCCACGCCATGGACCTGGTGCGCGCCGACCTCGCGGCGCGGCCCACCGGCACCCGCTCGGTGGTCCTCTCACACGCCTTCGTCAGCGGCGGCGAAGCCTCCGACAGCGAGCGCGACATCTCCGTCGGCGGCGCCTCCCACGTGCCGCCGACGGTGTTCGACGGCGTCGACTACGCCGCCCTGGGCCACCTGCACGGCCGCCAGACCATGGCCGGGTCGGTTCGCTACTCCGGTTCGCCGCTGGCCTACTCGTTCTCCGAGGAGCACCACGTCAAGGGGTGCTGGATCCTCGACATCGGCCCTTCGGGAGTCGCGGCCGCGGAGTTCGCCCCCGCACCGGTGCCGCGCCCGGTCGCCCGCATCGGCGGACGCATCGACGACTTGCTGACCGCCGACCGCTGGGAGCACTACACCGGCCACTGGCTGCAGGTCACCCTCACCGATCCGCAGCGCCCCGCCTTCCCCATGGACCGGCTGCGGGAGCGGTTCCCCCACACCCTGGTGCTGGACTTCGCCCCCGACGACCGGCCGCCCGAGGACGGCCGCACCTGGTCGCGGCGGACCGCCGACCGATCCGAGTCCGAACTGGTGCTGGACTTCGTCGACTGGGCCCGGGGCGCTCCCGCCACCGGCGAGGAGCACGACCTCGTCGCCGCCGCACTGGAGGACGTCCGCATCGGGGAGGTCGCCCGCTGATGCGCCTGCACAGGCTCACGGTCTGCGCCTTCGGCCCCTTCGCCGGGACCGAGACCGTCGACTTCGACCGCCTCGGCGACGGCGGCCTCTTCCTCATCCACGGCCCCACCGGCGCGGGCAAGACCTCGGTGCTGGACGCCGTGTGCTTCGCGCTCTACGGCCGCGTGCCGGGGGCGCGCGAGGCCGCGCGCTCGCCCCGCAGCAACCACGCCTCCCCCGGCGCTGCGCCCGAAGTCTCCCTGGAGCTCACCGTGCGCGGGCGCCGCCTGCACTTCCTGCGCCGGCCCGCCTGGCAGCGGCCGAAGAAGCGCGGCACCGGCACCACAGAGGAGAAGGCCAAGGTCGTCGTCACCGAGCTGGTCGAGGGGGCCTGGCACGGGCTGACCACCCGCCCCGACGAGGCCGGCCAGATCGTCGGCGACCTGCTGGGGCTGTCGCTGGCGCAGTTCTGCCAGATCGTGCTCCTTCCGCAGGGAGACTTCGCGCGGTTCCTGCGCGCCGACGCCAGGGAGCGGCAGGCGAGCCTCGAACGCATCTTCGCCACCGACGTCTTCGCCAGGGTCGAGAAGTGGTTGGACGAGCACGCGAACGTCTGCCGCAAGGAGGCCGAGCGCGCCGAGGCGCAGGTCGCGGAAAAGGCAGGCCTGGTCGCCGAGGTCGGCCGCTCGCCCCGGCCCGAGGGCGACCTGGAGGAACTGGCGCCGTGGGCGGCCGAGATGGCCGCGGTAGCGGCCGGTACAGCAGACGACACCGCGCAGGCCGCCGCGGCGGCCGTGCAGGAGCGTGACGCGGCCCGCAGCCGCCTGGACGAGGCCCGCGAGCTGGAGCGCCGGCAGCGGCGCCGCGCCGATGCGCTGCGCCGCCGGGACGAGCTGGCCGGGCGCGAACCCGAGCGTGAGGAGTCGGCCGCCGAGCTGGACGCCGCCGAGCGCGCGGCCGGGGTGATGCCCCTGCTGCGCACCGAGGACCAACGGCGCACGCAGCTGGAGAAGGCCGAACTGGCCGCGGCCGAGCGGCTGGGCCTCGTAGGCGAGCCGGCACCCGGGGCGGGCGGCGGGGACCGGCCCGGCACCGGCTCCACCGGCGTCGGTGACTCCGCGGACTCCGCCCGGCGGCGCGAGGCGCTGTCGGCGGCCGAGCGCGCGCGCCGCGACGAGGCCGCCAAGCTGGAGCACCTCCGCGGCGACGCCGACCGGCTGCTGGCCGTGCGCTCGGAGATCGCCTCCGCCGACACCGAGTCCGCCGAGGCGCGGCGCCGCCGTGAGGAGTGCCGCGAGCGGGCCGCCGCACTGCCCGAGCGGCGCACCCGGGTCGCCGCCGAGCTGGACGCGGCCCGAGGGCGGACCGGATCGCGCGAGAGCGCCGAGGAGGCGCTCGAACTCGCCCGCACCCGGCTGGACTCGGCCCGGGCTGTGCAGCGGCTCACCGGCGAACTGGCGCAGGCCGAGGAGCGCCGCCGAGCCCGGGTCGACGCCGCGCAGGAGGCCCGCGACCGGTTGCAGGGGATCCGCCGCTCGCGCATCGAGGGCATGGCCGCCGAAATCGCCGACGGGCTGGAGAATGGGCGGGCGTGCCCGGTGTGCGGCTCGGACGAGCACCCGGCTCCGGCCGAAGGAGCCGCCGACCGGCCCTCCCCGGCGGACGAGGAGGCGGCCACCGCGGCCGCCGATACGGCCGCCGCGGAGCGCAGCACCGCCGAGAACGCGGTCGCCGAGCTGAACGCGAAGCTGGAGGCGGCTCAGGGCGCCGCGGGCGCCATGGACGAGGACGCGGCCGCCGCGTCGGTTGGGCGGCGCCGCGCCGACCTGGAACGACTCGGCGCCGCGGCGGCCGAGGTCGAGCGGCTCGCAGCGGAGCTGCAGCGCATCGACGCCGACGTCGAGAAGGCGCGCACCGACGAGGCCGCGCTGACCCGCGCCATCGCCGAATCGGAGAAGGTCCGCGAAACCAAGGCCGCCGAGGCCGGCCGGCTCGCCCGCACGCTCGACGACGCCCGGGGCGAGGACGCGGACCTGGCCACGCGGATCGGCCGGCTGGCAGAGGAGGCCGACCTGCTCAAGGCGGCGGTGCAGGCGCTGGACGACCGGTCGGCCGCCGCCGCCGACCTTCGCGCCGCCGAACGCGACGCGCGCGCCGCCACCGCCGAAGCCGGGTTCACCGGCGCCCACCGGGTGCGGGCCGCCGAGCGCGGCGACGACGAGCGCCGCCGGCTGCGCGAGCGGATCCGCGCCCACGACGACGAGGCGGCCGCGGTGCGCGCCCTTCTCGACGATGCGGATCTCGCGGCGGCGGGCGCCCGCCCGGCACCGGACACGGCAGGGCTGTCGGCGGCCGCCGAGGACGCCGAGGGCGCCGCCGAACACGCGGTGCGCTGGCGCGACCGCTTCGCGGAGCGGGCCCAGCGGCTCGCTGAGCTGCGCGCCGGGCTGGAGCACCGGTTGGCGGCGTCCCGCCCCGCCCGCCGCCGGCACAGCGTCGCCGCCGGTCTGGCGCGCCTGGCCGCAGGAACCTCGGCCGACAACCGCGAGAACGTCAAGCTGTCGGCCTACGTGCTCGCCGCACGGCTGGAACAGGTGGTGGCCGCGGCCAACGACCGGCTCACGACCATGGCGGGCGCCCGCTACGAGCTGCGCCACACCGTCGACAAGGCCGCGGGCGACCGCTCCCGCTCGGGCGGCGGGCTGGGTCTGCGGGTACTGGACGCCTGGACCGGCCAGGAGCGCGACCCCGCCACCCTCTCGGGCGGCGAAACCTTCGTGGCGTCGCTCGCGCTGGCCCTGGGCCTGGGCGACGTCGCCGCCCAGGAGGCGGGCGGCGGCGACATGCACACCCTCTTCATCGACGAGGGCTTCGGCACCCTGGACGAAGAGACCCTGGAAGAGGTCCTGGAGGTCCTCGACGCGCTGCGCGACGGCGGTCGCGCCGTGGGCGTGGTCAGCCACGTGGCCGACCTCCGCACCCGCATCACCACCCGACTGAAGGTGGTCAAGACCCCCACGGGCTCCCGCCTCCAGCAGACGGGCTGAAGGGCCCGGCCCGCGGCCCGGTCCCCCAACCCGCCGACCTTGCAGCCGTCGTCAAGGAAAGCGATTTCCATCTGCGACGGCTGCACATCGGGGTGACGTGGCGGGGGGGGCGGTCGGCGCATGCTCACAGGATCTCCAGCGGAGTGCCGCGGGTCGGCGGCGGGAAGGCCCGGTCGAGGGCGGCGAGCTCGTCGGCGGTGAGCCGGATTTCCATGGCTTCGGCGTT
The DNA here is from genome assembly GCF_031845375.1 of Streptomonospora wellingtoniae. Classification (NCBI taxonomy): domain Bacteria; kingdom Bacillati; phylum Actinomycetota; class Actinomycetes; order Streptosporangiales; family Nocardiopsidaceae; genus Streptomonospora; species Streptomonospora wellingtoniae. Next base: position 173,254 of record NZ_JAVREK010000002.1, on the reverse strand, counting down.
CTGGCGGGCGTGGGCGGGATCGGCGGCCTTGGGGATGGCGACCACGTCGCCATCGCGGACCGTCCAGGCCAGGGCGATGTGGGCGGGCTGCACTCCCCGCCCGGCCGCGATTTCGGCCAGGACCGGATCCTCCAGGATCCCGCGGCGCCCGCCGCCGCCCTGGGCCAGCGGCGAGTAGGCCATCACCGGCAGCCCGGGCGCGGTTCCGCGGCACCACGGGAGCAGGTCGTACTCGATCCCGCGTGAGGCCAGGTTGTACAGGACCTGGTCGGTGACGCAGGCTTGGCCCGCGGGGACGCGCCACAGGCGCTCCATCGCCTCGGTGTCGAAGTTGGACACGCCCCAGTGGCGGATCTTTCCCTCGTCGCGGAGCTCCTCCATCACCGCGGCGGTCTCCGACAGGGGAACGGGCCCCTGCCAGTGCAGCAGGTACACGTCGACGGTGTCGGTCCCCAGCCGGCTGAGGCTCCGCTCACACGCGGTCTTGGCCCTGCGTCGACCGGCGTTGCTCGGGTAGACCTTGGAGACGAGGACGACCTCCTCGCGCCGGCCGGCGACCGCCTCGCCGACCACGCGTTCGGCGCCGCCCTCGCCGTACATTTCCGCAGTGTCGATCAGGGTCATCCCCGCATCGATTCCCGCGCGCAGTGCCCGGACCTCGTCGGCGCGCCGGTCCGCCCTCTCACCCATGTGCCAGGTGCCCTGCCCGATCGGCGGTACCCGCTGCGAGGGCCCCAGCGCGATTCCGCGGTCGCCACGTCCCATTTCCGCACTCCAAGCACTCGTTCCACCACCGAACGGCCCCGCCGCACCACCGGCACTCCGCACCGGCCGCTCCGACCGAATTTCAGACCGCCTCTTAACGATGGCTTATCCGAAAGGCGCATAACCACCGACATGTTCCCTTCGACGGGCCCTGCCCCTGTCCCCTCCCCCGCACGCGCGCTGAGCGCGGAGGAGGCACCGCGCATACTGCGGTATCCGACCGACTCGCTGCTGCTGGTGGGCGGCATTCCCGGCGCCGGCAAGAGCACGCTGCTCAACCGCCTGTTCGCGCTCGAAGGCACCGAGACCATGCCGGTCGCGACGCCCGGCGGCGCGCGGGTGATCGACTCCCAGCAGGCACGCAACCGGCTCGCCCGCCGACTGCGCGCACTCCCCTACCCCGTTTGGCGCTGGGCGACGCACCTCCTGCACTACCTGCGCGTGCTGCGCGCCCTGCGCAAGGGCGGCGGCCCGGTCGCAGTACACGTGACCGCGACGCACCGCGCGGTGCTGGGCCTGCTGGGCCGCTACTGCCGCCACCGCGGGCGGGAGGTCAACCTGCTGCTCATCGACGTCGATCCGCGGGCCGCACTGGAGGCCCAGATCCGGCGCGGACGGGCGCTCACCCCGCGCACCCACCGGCGGCATGTGCGTCGGTGGAACCGCGTGCTCCTCGACTGCGCTCGGGGCCCGGGGGCGGTGGTTCCGGCAGCGCGCTCGCTGCTCCTGCTGGACCGCTCGGCGGCCGCCGAGCTGGCCGAGATCCGCTTCGCACCGGCCGCCGCCGAGCCGGGGGACGGCGGGGCCGCGCCCCGGGCGGTGCCATAATGTGCGGGTGAGCTCCCTGGTCGACATCGCTGTGTTCGGGATCGCGGGTGCGGTCATGCTGGCGGCCCTCGTCGGGCTGCTGCTGGTCGCCGGGCGGTCCGCCGCCGCGCCCGCCAAGGGCGCGCTCGGTGCCGTCTGCGCCGGGCTGCTCCTGGCGGTCCCCGCGCTCGCGGCGGGCCGCACGCTGGGCGGCGATCCGGCGGCGGGGGCCCTCCAGGCGTTCCTGGTCGCCTCGGCGGCGGTGGTGGTGGTCTACGCAGCCGGCATGGCGCTGCTTCCCCTGGTGGCGCGACAGGCCGCGGCCGGGCTGGGCGTCGCCGGACCGCGGGGCCTGCGGCTCACGCCGGCCGTGGCGGGCGGCGGCCTGGTGGTGTGCGCCGCGCTGGGCGCCGCCGGCACCGCAATCGCCCTTCTGCTGGCGTGATGCTGCTCCGGCCGGAACCGGCCTGACCACGACCCGCTCCGCGGCGGTCGGCCCGCGACCGGTACGGCAGCCTCCGGTCCCGACCGCGTGCCGCCGGGACCGCCGACCCCGAGCGCCCTCAACCCGTCGGCGCGGCCTGCTGCTCGCCGGCCTTCTCGCGCACCACGGGGATCACCGTGCCGAGCGCCTCGCGGAAGGCCCCGTGGGTGGTGATGTAGGAGAACCCGAGCTCCTCGCGGTTGCCGACCAGCTTGGCCGCGATCTCGTCGGCGGTGCCGACGAGCACGTACGGGCAGTCCAGCACCTTGCGGACGGTGTCCAGTCCGGTCTCGGAGTATCCCTCGACGAGCTCGGCCGCGCTCTTCTCGGCGTCGTCGGTCACCACCACCGCCTGCGCCAGCATGTTGAACTCCAGGGCGTCCGCCCGCTGGCCCGCCTTCGCGCGGACGAAGTCCACGCGGCGCCGCGCCTCGTCCCGGTCGTCGACGCGGAAGGTGCCCATGCGACGGCCCTTGATCTGCCTTAGGCCGGCGAAGCCCACGATGTCGGCGTGGCGCGCGGCCAGCGCGAGGCCGGCGTCGCCGTTGGCGCCGATCAGCAGCGGCGGACGCGGGACCTGGTGCGGGAGCGGCTCCTGGCCGTCTTCGGCGAACAACCGGTCCAGCTCGCCGATGCTGCGCTCCAGCCGCTCGATCCGCTCGGCGTGGGAGCGCCAGGGGATCCCCGCCGCCTCGAACTCGGACTTCATGTGCCCGGCGCCCAGGCCGAGCTCCAACCGCCCTCCGGAGATCCGGTCCACCGTCGCGGCTTCGCGCGCCAGCAGGGCGGGGTTCCAGAACTCGTTGTTGAGCACCAGGGTGCCGAGCCGGACACGCGAGGTCGCGGCGGCCGCGGCGGCCAGCAGCGCGAAGGGCGAGGCGGCCCCCAGGTGGTCGGGAACCTGGACGGCGTCGTAGCCCGCCTCCTCAGCGGACCGGCACACCTGCATCCAGCGGTCGATCTCCTGTTGGCGGCTGTTGAAACCGAACCGGAATTTCCTCATGGCTCCGACCCAACCGGAATCGGGCTTTCGGCGCCACCCCGTCGCGGAGGAGGGGCGCCGTTTTCCGCTCTGGGCGGAGGACGCGGTGTCAGGCCCCGCCCTTCGAGCGCCGGTCGAGCTCGGCCAGGTAGGCGTTGTAGGCGTCCATGTCGGCGTCGTCGGAACCGCCGCGCCTGCTGTGGCGCTCCCTGCGGCGCTCGGCGCGCTCGTCGTCGATCCACCACTGGCGGACCATGGCGAGCATCACCAGGCCCGTGGGGACCTCGCCGACCGCCCAGGCGATGCCGCCGCCCGCGTACTGGTCGGCGCTCTGGGCGTCCAACCAGGGCACGTCGAACTGCCCGTAGTACTCCATCGCGAGCGGGGCGGACTGCATCATGATCGTGATGCCGAAGAACGCGTGCACGCCCATGGCCGCCAGCAGGAGCACCAGCCGCAGCAGATAGGGCAGGTTGCGCGGCCCCGGATCCACGCCCACGATGATCCAGTAGTAGAGGAACCCCGTGAGCAGGAAGTGCACGTTCATCAGCAGGTGCCCGGTGTGGTCGTTCATCAGCGCCGGGAACAGCGGGGTGAAGTACAGCGCGTAGGGGCTGAGGACGAACAGGGGGGCCGCCACCGCCGGATGGGTGGCGGCCTTGGAGAACCCGCTGTTGATGAAGGCGGCGAGCCACTCGCGCGGCCCGCGGTCGCCGCGGATGCGGGCCGGGTGCAGCGCCCGCAGCGCCAGGGTGACCGGCGCGCCCAGCACCAGCAGGATCGGCACGAGCATGGACAGCACCATGTGCTGCACCATGTGCATGCTGAAGGTCACCATCGAATACGTCGCCACGCCGCTGAGCAGCATGGCTACCAGCACCGCCAGGCCCGCCGCCCAGGAGAGGGTGCGGCCCCAGGGCCAGCTGTCGCCGCGGCGCAGCAGGCGCAGCACGCCCGCCGCGTAGCCGCCGCCCAGCACCACGACCACCAGCGCGAAGAACAGGTCGGGCCGCCACAGGGTGAGCAGGGTCTGCACGCTGACCGGGGGCGGGACGGGGAAACCCAGGACCGCCTCGGCCTTGGTCACCGTGCCTTGCTGCTCCGGGGGCGGAGTGCGGCTCAGCGCGGCCGCGATGCCCATCGTGGCCGACATGACCGCGATCTCCACCCCGGCCAGGCGCGCGAACAGGCGGCGGCCGCCGGCCTCGGCGATGCGCGGGATCGTCCGGCGGCGGTGGGCCCAGCCGAGCGCGCCGAGCGCGCCGAACAGCACGGCCTTGATCAGGATGAGCAGGCCGTAGGACGTGGTGACCAGGTCGGACACCGAATAGAGGCGGCTGGCGGCGCTGGCGAGGCCGCCCACGCCCACGCCGATGTAGGCCCACAGGGCCATCCGGCTGAAGCGCTCGGCGGCGACGGCGGGGTTCGCGGCCCCGGCTCGCAGCCCGTGGAAGGTCACCGCGATCAGTCCGCCCACCCACAGCGAGACCGCGAGGACGTGCAGCGCAAGGCCGGTGATGGCGAGTTCGTGACTTCCTGCGGAGGCGGAGTGGCCGGTCAGCGCCGGCGGCATCAGCCCGGCGACGGCCAGGGCGAGCGGGGCCAGGGCGCCGGCGGCGGTCTCGGCGGTGCGGCTCAGCAGCGCCGCGGCGCAGGCCAGCAGGATCACCGCCAGCAGCCCGATGCCCTGGGCCACCGAGACGGCGTAGCTGGTCAGCTGGTCGCCCACGACTTCGCCGGGCGGAAGCCCGGAGACGTCGGAGAGCTGGAAGACCAGCAGGGCACCGGCAGCGGCCGCCCACACCAGCGCCGGCCAGGCCGCGGCACGCACGTAGCCCAGCGCCTGCGCCCCCAGAGCGCCCTTGCGCAGCGGCAGCAGGAAGGCGCCCAGCACGAGCAGGCCCACGGTCAGCGCGGCGGCGGCGTCGCGCACCGCGGCGGCGGTGGGAAGCCCCCAGCGGGTGACGGGGCCCGCGTCGGGAAGGCCGGGGATCACCCGGACGGTGACCGCACCGCCTGCGACGAGGGCGACGACGAGGGCGATCAGGCCCGACGCGGCGGCGGCGACGGCGATGGTCGCGGCGGTGTCGGCACCGGGGGCGCGGACGGTCGCTTCCGGCGCGGGGCTCTCGGCGGGCTCCTCGCTCGGGAGGTCGCCCTCGCGGACTCCGGGGGAACTCACGCGGGTCGCTCCGTGGGTCAGGGGTCGCTACTGGCGGTCGCGGTGGCGGATCACCGCTGCAGCGGCGGCCGCGCCGACCAGTATCCCGGCCGCGCCCCACATCCACGGGGCGATCCAGCCGGTCGCATACGAGACGAGCAGAACAGGGACGTCCACGCGAACACCACCACGGACCACGATAAATCTACTACATCTACTACAACGTGTCGGAGACGCCGGCCCGGCAGGCGGCCCCTGCTCCGACTCCTGCTCCGACGGCGGCGCGGCGGGACCGCTCCGCTGCCCTCGTCCGTAAAGTCTCCTCTCGCGAAGGGCCCCGCGCCACCCCGCAGCGCTCGGAGCGCGCTCAGGGCCCTTCGGGCGAGCAAGGACAGGGTGGCGGCCGCCACCTCGACCCCGTCGCCGCCCGGCGGGGCGCACAGCTCGCCGTCGAACCCGTGCGGTCCGAAACGGGCCGTTCGCGGCGGAACCGCCGAAGAATGACCGGCGGCCGCGCATATGCGGACCGATCCGCTGGATTCGGCGCGTCACCGAAGCGCGACGCGTTCTTTCACCGGCGCGTCCGCGCAGTTCGCCCCCTGCGCGGCCCCGATCGCGATACCGTCGGGCGACCGCTTTCGAAAGGCGCCCGGCCGCCGTTCCCGTTCTGCGCGCGACTACCGCCATCGAGCCACGAAGGGGATTCATCGAGATGCCCCAGATCGACACCGTCATCCGCTCGCGGCAGGTCGCCACCCCCGGCGGCGTGGCGCCGGCATCAATCGGAGTGGGCGCCGGACGGATCCTCGCCGTCGCCGGGTATCGGGCGCCCAGCACCGCACCGGAGGACGTCGACCTGGGCGAAACCGCGCTGCTCCCCGGCGGTGTCGACGTCGACGCCGCCGTGCAGGCGCCGGGCCGGGATCTGGGCGAGGCATACGCCGATACCACCGCCGCCGCGGTCCGCGGCGGCGTCACCACCCTGGTCGCCTCGGGGCCGGCCGATCCGCCGATCACCGGCGAGCGGGGGCTGCTCGCCCATCTGGCCGCTGCGGCCGGGACCGTGCCCGGAGTCGCCTTCCTGGGCGCGGTCACCGCCTCCAGCACTCCCGCCGACCTCGCCGAACTGCGCGCGGCCGGTGCGGTGGGCTTCCACTGCTCGCTCTCCGACGGCGCGGGCTCGGCCGACCAGCGGATCGACGACACCCCGCTGCGCAAGGCGATGGCCGAACTGGCTGCCATGGACGCGCCGCTGGTGGTACACGCCGAGGACGCCGGCGAGCTGTCGGAGCCGCAGGGGCCCGGCCCCTCCGCGCTTATGGCCGCGCGCCCGGCGCGCGCGGAGCGGCGCGGGGTGGAGCGCCTGGTCGCGGCCGCCCGCATATCCGGCACCCGCGTGCTGGTATCGCCGTTCAGCGCGGCCGAGTGCGCGGCGGTGCTGGCCGCGGCCCGCGCCATGGGAGCCGGGATCAGCGCCCAGACCTGCCCGCACTACCTGTGCCTGCCGGTCGAGCAGGTGCCCGAGGGCTCCGCCGCGCACTCCTGCCGGCCGCCGCTGCGCAGCGGACCCAACCGCGACGCGCTGTGGAGCGCGCTGCTGGACCGCGGCGACCCGGTGATCACCCAGGTGGGCTCGGGCCACCGCCCCGGAACCGGCGTCGCCGGCATCGGCTGGACGCTCCCCGCGCTGTGGACGGCCGCCCGCCGGCGCGGATGCGACGTCGCCGACCTCGCGCGCTGGACGTCCCAGGCGCCGGCCGAGTTCGTCGGGCTGCGCCGCAAGGGCCGCATCGAGCCGGGGTACGACGCCGACCTGGTCGCATTCGACGCCGCGGCCGAGCAGACCGTCCCCGAGTCCGACCCCGGGCCCTACTGCGGGCGCAAGCTCGTCGGACGGGTGGCGGGCGCCTGGGTCGAGGGACGCGGTGCCTACGGGTGCGCGCTGCCGGCCGTGCCGCGCCGGCGGTTCGCCGAGCCGGATGGCCACGCGCCGCACACGGCGCCGGAGAAGCCCGCCGCCCGACCGCGCTGACCTGGCCGCCATTCCATTACACCATGTAAACATGCTGCGAGAACGGCAGCCATTGTGGAGATAGCGACTTGCGATCGGGCACGCGAGAGTGAAGACGTATCAATGACGATGCGAGGAGGAGCCCCGTGCGCGTCGGCGTGCCCAGCGAAGTCAAGAACCACGAGTACCGGGTGGCCATCACCCCGGCAGGCGTCCATGAACTGGTCAGCCGCGGCCATTCGGTCGCCGTCCAGAGCGGCGCCGGGCGGGGGTCCTCGATCTCCGACGAGGAGTTCGCCGCAGCAGGTGCCCGCATCCTCGACTCCGCCGACGACGTGTGGGCCGAGAGCGAGCTCGTCCTGAAGGTCAAGGAGCCGGTGGCCGAGGAGTACGACCGGATGCAACCCGGCCAGGCCCTGTTCACCTACCTCCACCTGGCGGCCTCGCGCGAGTGCACCGACGCCCTGCTGGAGCGGGGCGTCACGGGCATCGCCTACGAGACGGTGCAGCTGGCAGACGGCTCGCTGCCGCTGCTGGCCCCGATGTCGGAGGTCGCCGGACGGCTCGCCCCCCAGGTGGGCGCATACACCCTGCAGCGGCCCAGCGGCGGCCGCGGCCGGCTGATGGGCGGGGTGCCCGGGGTCGCCCCGGCCCGCGTCACCGTCGTCGGCGCGGGGGTCGCCGGTCTGAACGCCACCCGCATCGCCGCGGGCATGGGCGCCGACGTGACCCTGCTCGACCTCAACGTGGCCAAGCTGCGCCACGCCGACGACATCTACCAGGGCCGCGTGCGCACGGTAGTCTCCAACGCCTTCGAACTGGAGAGCGCCGTGCTGGAGTCGGACATGGTCGTCGGCGCGGTCCTGATCCCCGGCGCCAAGGCCCCCAAGCTGGTCTCCAACGACCTGGTGGCCAGGATGCGGCCCGGCGCGGTGCTCGTCGACATCGCCATCGACCAGGGCGGCTGCTTCGCCGACTCCCGCCCCACCACCCACGACGACCCCACGTTCGCGGTGCACGACGCGGTCTTCTACTGCGTGGCGAACATGCCCGGCGCCGTCCCCAACACCTCCACCCACGCGCTGACCAAGGAGACCCTGCGCTACGTGGTGGAGCTGGCCGGCAAGGGTTGGCGGCGGGCCCTGTCGGAGGACCCGGCGCTGGCCCAAGGGCTGAACACCCACGACGGCGTCGTCACCAACGAGGGCGTGGCCGAGGCCCACGGCGTCAAGTCGCGCACCGTGGCCGAGGTCCTGTCCGAGTAGGGCACCGGACGAACCGCGGGCGGTCGGGGACCGCCCGTGCGAGGCCCGGATCCGGCGGACGCGCCGTGCGGACCCGGGCCGGCCGTGTTGCGTTATGCTCCCCCGCGGGCACGATCCGGTTGGCACCGTCCGGGTGCCGGACCGGGCCGGACAACGCGCGAAAGGGGGCGGCGATGGGCGAACGGAAGCTGTGGAGCGGTGAACCCGTGGGCGGCAACCCATTCGCGCTGCCCCGTGGACCCCTGGGCGTCGCGGCGGGCTGGGTGCTCGCCCGCGCCAACCGGCGCCAGCAGGCCGAGATCCTCGAAGCGCTGGCGCCCGGACATTACCGAAGCGTGCTGGAGGTCGGCTGTGGACCGGGCGTGCTGCTGGACCTGCTCGCATCGGCGCCCGGCGTGGAGGAGGTCGCGGGCGTCGACCCCTCGCGGCAGATGGTGTCCATGGCCCGGCGCCGCAACGCCGCCGCGCTGCGCGCGGGCCGCCTGCGGGTGCACCCGGGCAGCGCCGGCGCCACCGGCGAGCCCGACGCGGCCTTCGACCTGGTGGTCACGGTGAACACGGTGGCGATGTGGCCGTCGCTCGACGACAGCCTGGCCGAGCTCTACCGCGTGCTGCGCCCCGGTGGGCGCGCCGCCGTCAGCTGGCACGGCGCCTCCTCGCGCTTCGCGCTGACCGACGAGGAGGACGCCCGGGTGCTCGCGGCCCTGCGGCGGCGCTTCGGAGCGGCCGAGCGCCGGGAACTCGGCTCGGCGGTGCTGTTCGAGGCGCGCCGGTAGCGGCCCCCGAGAGACCGCCGGGCACGCGCGCCGCCACCCGGCCCGGGATGCGCATCGCCGTTGATCTTGCAGCTATCGCCAATGGAAATCGCATTCCTTTACGAGGGCTACAAGATCAACGCGCTCAGCGGAACCGCCCCCACCGCTGGCAGCGTCCGCGGTGAGCGGATACGTTCGGTTGTGGGCGGTGATCGAGCCCGGACCGGGCGCCGCCCTTCGCACATCCCGGCCGAATCGAGACGGAGCCCGCGTGTCACCCACCGAACCGGCGACCCTCGCCCGCGTCACCGGCGTCGACGCCACCCTGGCCCGGTTGCCGCTGGTCCACCCCCGCTCCCGCGGGTCAGCCGAGGCCCGTCCGCAGTTCGCCCGCCACGCGCTGGTGCGGGTGCGCGACGAGCTCGGCAACACCGGGTGGGGCGAGGTGCCCGGGGCCGACGACGAACGCTGGCGGCTGCTCGTCGACGACTTCGCGCCCGCTCTCCTGCACCACAGCTGGCACCGGCCCACCGAGGCCGGCGACGCCTGGGCCGACCTGCCCTGGGCTCCGCAGGTGGCCGCCGGGCTGGACGCCGCCTGCTGGGACCTGTGGAGCCGACAGCGCGGCACGCCGCTCTCGCACGCCCTGGGCGGCGACCGCACCGCCTTCACCGCCGGCGCCACGGTCGGCCGCCAGCCGTCCGACGAGTCGCTGGTGCGCGAGGTGAACCGTCAGGTCGGCGGCGGCTTCCGGCGGGTGCGGCTGGAGGTCGGACCCGGGTGGGACGCCGATGTTGTGCACACCGTCCAGGAGAGCTTCCCCTTCCTCGTGCTGCAGGTCGACGCCGGCGGACGCTACAGCGAGGACCCCGCCGACCTGCGGGCGCTGCGGGCGCTGGACGAGTACGGTCTGATCGCGATCGAGGAGCCGTTCCCCCGCGGCGACCTGGAGGCCTGCGCGCGACTGCAGCGCGAGCTGCGCACACCCGTCGCCTTGAGCACCTCGATCGACTCGCCCGAGACCCTCGACCGCGCCGTCGCCGCCGAGGCGGCCCGCGCGCTGAGCCTGCGGACGAGCCTGCTGGGCGGGCTGACTCCGGCGCGGCGCGCCCACGATCGCGCGGTCGACGCCGGATGGGACGTGTGGTGCGGGTGGGACGCCGAGTCCGGTGTGGGCCGCGCGGCCATCGCCGCGCTGGCGTCGCTGCCCGGCGTCTCCCTGCCCAGCGAGATGCCCGGCGCAGGCGGCCACCTCACCCGCGACACGGTGCGGCCTGCGGTTCGGGCGCACGAGGGCATCACCCCCATCCCGCTGACCGAGCCGGGCCTGGGATACGAGGTCGACACCCGTGAGCTGCGCAGCCTGGCCGTCGACTCGGTCACCCTGGGCGCCGACGGCTGACCCACCAGCACCTGCCGAGCGGAGGCCCGTACGACGCCGTCGGGCCACCGGCTGACCAAGCTGCGCGCATGAGCCCCTAGCACCGGCCTTCGGGCTCCGTGCTGCCCCCGGCGCTGGACCGCTCGGGGCGGGGCCGACGATGGGATGGGCGCGCGCAGCACTGCGACACGTCGCCGGATCCGGCCGTCGCCCGGCGCGCTGCGTCGGTCGTTGGCGGACACGCTGCGCAGCGTCATCATTACCTGGAGGTGCCGACCGTTCGCCGTGCGGCCGCTCATCCGCCTGGAGGTCTCCGCCGTGTTCCACCGCGCCGCAGCAGCGGCCCTCGTCCTGGTCTCCGTGCTGTGGCCGGCGGCCCCTGCCGCGGCCGCAGCGGACGCGGCTCCGCGGGAGGTTCCGGTCGCCCCCGGTGTGGTGCTGGCGCCGGCCGGTGCCGACCACGCCTTCGGCATGCTCAGCGTGGACCTGAGCGGACCGGCGCAGGTGGCCTACGTCGGCGGCGGATCGGTCACCGAGTCCGCGCCGCTGGCCGAGCTCGCCGCGTCGCCGGGGACCGTCGCGGCCGTCAACGGCGACTTCTTCGACTCCGGCGCCTCGAACGCGCCGCTGGGCGCGGCCGTCCGCGACGGCGCGGTCCTCAAGTCGCCCGCCGCCGGCCACCGCCATGTCGCCGCGATCGACGCCGCGGGGCGCGGCGGGATCCACCGCGCCGAGTTCTCCGGCACCGCCGACCTTCCGGGCTCGGACCTGGACGTCGACCGCCTCAACAGCCACGAGGTCCCGGCCGACGGCACCGGCGTGTTCACCGGAGCCTGGGGCGCCCATCCGCGCTCGCGCGCCGCGGGATCCGGTCCCGTCACCGAACTGGTGGTGGCCGGAGGCGAGGTGCGCGACGTCCGCCGATCGGCCGGCGAGGGGGCCGTCGAGCCCGGCACCCGCGTACTGCTCGGCCGCGGCGCCGCTGCAGAACGCCTGGCCGAGGTCGAGCCGGGCGCCCGGGTCGGGCTCGACTACACGCTGCGCACCGCGGGGTCCGTACCGCACACCGCCGTCGGCGGGCGCAATGTGCTGCTGCGCGACGGGCGCGTGACCGCCGCCGACGACGGCGCCCGCCACCCGCGCACGGCCATCGGGTTCTCCCGCGACGGGCGGCGGATGTTCGCGCTGGTCGCCGACGGACGCGTCCCCGAAACCGAGGGCGCGACGCTGCGGGAGGCCGCCGAGCGGTTGCGCGCGGCCGGCGCCCATGAGGCGCTGGAGCTGGACGGCGGCGGCTCGGCGACGCTGCTCGCCCGCGAGCCCGGAACGCGCGAGGCGGTGCCGCACAACCGCCCGGGCGAGGCCCTTCGCGCGGTGTCCAACGGGCTGGCGGTGCGCGCGCCCGAAGGAGGCGGCCGTGCCCGCGGCGTGTGGGTTCGCCCGGTGCTGCGCGCGCGGCCGGAACCGGGCTCGGCGCTGCCCGTGCGGCCCGACCCCCGCCGTGTGTTCTCCGGGCTCAGCCGCGCGCTGGCCGCCCGCCCCTACGACTCCGCCTACGGGCCCGCGCCCTCGGCCGCGCCGCGCTGGACGTCCGAGGGCGGCGGGGTGGCGGAGGGGCTGTTCCGCGCCGGCGAGCCCGGCCGGGCGCGCGTGGCAGCGCGCATCGGCGGCGCGCGGGGGGCACTGGGCCTGCGCGTACTGCCGGGCCCCGATCGCCTGGAGACCGATCCCGGGGTGCTCGCCTTCGCGGACGCGTCCGCGCCGGGCCGGCCCCTGGTCGTCGACGGGGTCGCACCCGACGGCACCCGCGCGCCCGTCGAGCCCGCCGAGGCCGAGATCACCGTCGAGCCGCGCCGGCTGGCCGGCGTCACCCGGCGCGACGACGGCAGCGTGCTGGTCGAGCCCGAGACCGGCGAGGGGAGGGGCTCCGTCACGATCGCGGCGGGCGGGCGCAGCGCCGAGGTCCCGCTGGTGATCGGCTCGCGCCGCGTGCGGCTCGCCGACTTCGAGGACGCCGGGTCATGGAGGGCCGAGACCTACCGCGCCGCCTCGGCCGAGGTCGGCCCGGCGGTGGGGCGGGAGGGCCGCGGGCTCGGACTCGACTACGACTTCACCGGCGAGCGGCGCAACCGGGCCGCCTATGCCGCCGCCCCCGCGCCGCTGCCGGCGGGCGGCACCGCCTTCGGGTTCCGGCTGCGGGTGCGCGGGGACGGCAACGGCGCCCTGCTGGCACTGACCGTGTCCGACGCCGAGGGCGGACGCCGTTCGGTCTACGGCCCGCGGATCGACTGGAAGGGCTGGCGCGAGGCGGAGTTCGGCGTGCCGGAGGGGACAGCGCATCCGGTCGCGGTCGAGCGCGTGTACCTGGTCGAGACACGATCCGCCGAGCAGTACCGCGGCCGGGTGGTCTTCGACGACCTGCGCGCCTCGGTCGCCCTGGACGGCTGAGGCCCGCGCGGGGTCGGCCGCGGCCGACCCGGGACGGCCTCCCGCACCGCCCCGCCCTTGCCATACCGAACAGTCGGTTCGCTACAGTCTCTGGGAGCCGTCCGTCCGGGCCAAAGGAGTGCACACGAACATGCGGACCTTCACCGACCTCGCCGACCTCGTCGCCGCCAAGGGCGAGCACCTGGGATACAGCGGGTGGCACACCGTCACTCAGGAGTCCATCGACACGTTCGCCGACGCGACCGGCGATCACCAGTGGATCCACGTCGACCGGGACAAGGCCGCCGCGGGCCCCTTCGGCGGGACGATCGCGCACGGCTTCCTCACCCTGTCGCTGCTGTCGGCCTTCAGCCCGCAGGTGTGGCGGCTGGAGAAGCAGCCGACGATGACGATCAACTACGGCCTCAACCGGGTGCGCTTCCTGCAGCCCGTGCGCTCGGGGGCGCGCGTGCGCGACGGGGTCGAGCTCACCGACGTCCGCGAGACCAAGAGCGGGACGCTGCTCACCTTCCAGCACACCGTGGAGATCGAGGGCGAGGAGCGCAACGCTCTCGCCGCCGAGGGCCTGTCCCTGGTCGTCCCCTGAACCGCGTTCCCGCGGGCCTCGGCCGCGTTCAGCGCGGCCGAGGCGCCCGACCGCCGCGGGTGCGCACCGCTATCACAGCGCCTTGCGGACGAAGACCCGCGCGCCCTTCTCCGCCTGCTCCTCGCGCGAGCCGAGCTCGGGGAAGTCCTGCAGCCAGCGCTTGCCGATCGCGCGCTCGTCGGGACGGCCGGCGTCGTCGAGGACGAAGACGGCGTCGGGCGCGGAGCGGGGCAGCAGCACCGGCAGGGCGGGATAGCGGGCCTGCTTCGCGGTGCCCGCGGGCGGTCCGTCCACGAAGACCACGCCGATGTCGTGCAGGTCCTCCACCGCCGACGTGTCGTACCACGGCCGGGCCTCCGCGGCGGCGCCGTCGGTGTCGGTGTCGGGGAGAGGGCTCCAGTCGGTCAGCGGCGCGTGGCGGACCTCGACGATGTCCTCCAGCCGGTGGTCGCGCACCAGTTGGCGCGACAGCTCGGCATAGCGCTCGGTGTGCTCCAGGGCGACCAGGCGCCCGCGCCCGGCGCGGCGCAGCGCGTAGCCGAGCCAGACGCTGGACGCGCCGCTTCCGCACTCGACCACCAGGTCGGGCCGGTTCGTGTCGACCAGGCGCACCAGCAGCCGCATCACGTCGGGCGAGGCGGCCCAACCGCGCAGCGCGGGCATGAAGGGACCCGCCCCGAGGTACTCGCGCAGCTCGGTCCAGGCCACCTGCTGCTCGTAGTCATGGCGGCCCTGCACCGTGACGGCTTCGGTCAGCTCCTTCGACATGGACGGCAGCGCCTTGGCGCGCACCTGCTCGAGCTCCGCGCGTGTACCGGACAGCGACTTGCTCAGCTCCGCGCGGCCCGCGCCGACGGCCTCGGCCACCTCGCGCCCGCGGGTGTCGAGGCGCCGGTCCGCATCCCGCAGGCGGCGGTCCAGGGCGGACACCCGACGGGTCAACCGCACCATGAGCAGCGTGTTCGCCGCCGCCGCGGCTCCCACGGCCGCCACCAGCGCGGCGCTCTCCCAGCCGAGCACGCCCAGTCCCGCAAGCGCCGCGAGCGCGGCCAGCCCGATGGCTGCGACCAGTGCCGTCGCCGCCAGGTACTTCCAGCCGGAACGCAGGGACCGCAGGAACCGCATCGAGGACCTCCAGAATCGTGTGCCCGCCGAGCTCGGCGGACTGGGGGATCTCCCCGCCCGGGCGCGCGCGGCGTTTCGGAGATCGGCGCCGCGAAGCGGGTCGGCGGCCGACCGGAGCAGGGGGCCACCCGCGTTTCGGAACAGAATACAGCGGGGTGGAATTGACACTAACGCAATACGGGGCCGCGTGTGGCGGGCGCGCGCCGGGAGAAACACCGGACGGACACAATTCCCCTTGTGTTCATCGGCACGACAACCCCGGCGCCGCCATCCGGGCGGCCCGCATGAGGGCTCCGCCCGCCGGCGGCGCTCCGCCGAGGCCGGAGGATCACGACGCCCGGGTTCCGCCCGGCCGCCGAGCCGGTCGGCGGCGCTCCAGGGCTTCGGACCAGGCGGAACGGGATCTCCGGCGCGCCACCGGCCACACGCACACCCTCGCGGTGCCGTGCTGCCTCCGGTTTCCGCCGGTCAGCGGCGAATCGTTCCGACCAGCGTGTCCCGAGCCATTCCGGTCCGCACGGGAAATGCGCGCTCCCGCACGCCGGCCCCGCCCGGGCAATGGCCGCCGCCGACCGGAAACGGGGCCGCCGGAACCGCCTTCGACGGCGCATTCCGCGTCCCCGCATGTCCGGCGGGAAACCGGCAGCCGGCCGCGGAGTCAATTCCCGGCCGAATGCGAACGATTCCGCGCGTCCCGCGTCGCAACCGCCCGCCGCGCGCCGCCGGCGGCCTGTCCGCGTCGGACGCCGCGACGCACTAAGTTGGGGCGGGTCATGCACAACGACGACGCCGAACGGCTCCCGCAGACCGCCGGAGACAGCGCCCCCGCACCGGGAACCCGACCGCCCGGCGACGCTCCCGCACCCGCACCCGCAGCGGACCCCGCCGGCGAGGCGGAGGATTCCGCCGGCGGAGCCGCCGACCGGCTGCGGCTCTACGGCTACCTCACCGCACCCGAGCGCCGCACCTATCTGGCGGTCATGCGGCTGTTCACCTCCACTCTCATGGCCGATCTGGGCGCCGGGGAGGTCGCCGCCGCCCTGGCCGGCGCCGAGCGCCGCGGCGAGATCGACGCGGGCGAGTCCCGGCTGGAGGTCGTCGTCGACCGGCTGGAGCAGCTCGCCCGGTGGGGCAACCTCGTGCCCGGCCGCCGCGAGCCCGCCGCCACCATCGCCGAGTTCACCCGCAGCCGGGTGCGCTACCAGGCGGCCAAGCTCGCCGTGCGCGTCCAGCGCGACGCCGAGGACGTGCTCAGCGTCGCCGAGGGCGCCCGGGAGGTCTCCCGCGAACTGCTGCCCGCCATCGAGCGCGGACTCGCCGACATCGAGCGCACGCTCGGCGCGATCCTCGGCACCGAGCAGGGCCGCGGCCCGCAGGCCGCGTCGGCGCACGGACTGCGCGAGCGCCTGGCGCAGCAGGTGACCACGCTCTTCCTTCAGCACGAGGAGTTCGCTGCCGCCGTGCGCGACTTCTACGCCTACCTCGGCTCGGTCATCGCCCGCTACGACCTGGCTCCGGCGGAGACGGCCGGGTTCAAGCACATGCTGCTGGAGTACGTCGAGCTGATCGCCCAAGACGTCCTGCGCCACTCCGAGCCCGTGGTGGTTCGGCTGAGCGAGCTGAACCGCAGGCGCGCGGAGCTGCTGGAGCGGTTGGACGCCGGGGCCGGCGGCGACCTGGCCCCGCGCCCGACCCGCTCCGGCCAGACCGAGCTGATGGAGCGCGCCCCCGGGCGGCGCGCCGCCGACTGGGAGCAGCTGACGGGGTGGTTCGTGGGCCGCCCCGGCCGCCCCTCCGAGGTCGACGAGCTGCGCGAGGCCACCAGCCGCGCGATCACCGCCCTGTTCGCCAACGTCAAGCGTGTCACCGGCGCCGGGGGCGTGGACCCGGGACGGCGCCGCGACCTGGCCCGGCTGGCCGGCTGGTTCGACTCGGCCTCCCCGGAGGCCGCACACGACCTCTACGCCGCCGCCTTCGGCCTGTTCTCGGCCCGCCACCTGGCGCTGGCCGCCGACGACGACTCCCCCGATCCCACCCGCACCTGGCCGCAGGGCCGGCGCATCGACGTCGAGGTCAACGTCCGCAGCCGCAGCGAGCGCGCACCCGGCGGGCCGGCACCGCGCATCAGCGACGACCCGCTGGGACGCGCGGCGCTGCTGGAAGAGGAGGAGCGCCGCCGGGGCCGGCGCAGCGCCGCGGTGGGCGAGCTGGCGGCGGCGCGCGGCGACCTGGCGGGCGCGCGGCTGTCCAGCGACGCGCTGGAGGTGCTGTGCGAGCTGCTGACCCTGGCCGGTGCCGACCGGGACGGGACGGCCGACCAGGGCAGCGCCTCCGACGCGGCCACCGGGCTGACCGTCGTGCTGGAGCCGCGCCCCCAGGGCAGGGTGGCCCGCATCGGTTCCGAGCTGGGGGCGCTGGAGCTGCACGGCGTCGATGTGCGCCTCAGTGTCGAGGACCCGCTGCTGCCGGACGCGGAGGGAGCACGATGAGCCGCCGCGACCCGCTCACCGGCGGCGAGACCGCCGCCTTCGACGGGCTGGACGAGATCGAGGCGGCACAGGTGCGCCGGTGCGTGCGAGTGCTGCTGCGGCGCCCGCTGCTGCGGGCCGAGGGGCCCGACGGCGAGGCGCTGTCGGCCGTGCGGCGCTACGCCGACCGGCTGCAGACCCTCTTCGCGGGCTACCTGGGCTACCGGCTGGTGGTCGAGCCCGGTTTCGCGCGGCTGTACAAGACCGGGCGCACGCCGGACGGCATGGGCGGCGCGCACAAGCCCAACGGGGCGCCGTTCACCCCGCGCACCTACGCCTACCTGGCGCTGGTGCTGGCGGTGCTCACCGGAGGCCAGGGGCAGCTGCTGCTGTCGTCGCTGGTCGGCGAGGTGCGTGCGCTGGGCACCGAGGCGGGGCTGGAGCTGGGTGCGGGCATCGTCGACCGGCGCGCGCTGGCCGCGGCGCTGCGCCACCTGATCGACCTGGGCGTGCTGGCCGAGACCGACGGCAGCGTCTCGCCGTGGGCCGAGGACGCCGAGCGCGAGGCGCTGCTTACCGTCGACGCCGAGCTGCTGGGCCACCTCGTCGCGGCGCCGCTGGGACGCGCCGGCTCGCCCGAGGAGCTGGCGGGCGGCGCCGATCGCGGCGCCGAGGAGCGCCACCGCGTGCGGCGGCGGATCACCGAGGATCCGGTGGTTCCGCACTCCTCGCTGTCGCCGCAGGAGCGCGACCGGCTCCGCGCCGACCTGGGCGCCGAGGCGCGGCTGCTCGAGGACCTGACGGGGCTGCGGCTGGAGGTGCGAGCGGAGGGCGTGCTGGCCGTCGACCCCGAGGGCTACCTCACCGACCGCCACTTCCCCGGAAGCGGGACCGTGGCCCGCATCGCACTGCTGGCCGCCGCCGAGCTGCTGGCCCCGGCCCCGCCCGACCGGCACGCGGACACCGACGGCACGGACGGCACCCCCGGCGGCAGCGGTGAGGAACCGGACGGCGGCACCGAGGAGGGCTGGGTGCCGGTCACCGCCGAGCGGCTCACCGCCACGGTGGCCGGGCTGGCCGAGCGCTACCCGCGCGCCTGGTCGCGCGAGGCGGTGCGCGACACCGGCCGCCTCGCCGCGTCGGTGACCCAGACCCTGGCCCAGTCGGGACTGGCCCGCACCGGCACAGGCGGCTCCGTCGAGATCAGCACCGCGGCGGCACGATACCGTCCGGCGCCCGACGGCCCGGAGGGCGCCTCCGCCGACGGGGCCGACGCCGCCGTCGCGGAGGAGGAGTCCGGCGGAGGCGGCGCGGGCGGGGCGTCCCCCGCCGGCGGGGCCGTGCCGCCCGGCCAGGACGCCCTCTTCGGCGTCTGACGCCCGCCGCACCGCGCGGTCCGGCACCGCGGCTCGGCCCGCCGGCCTCGCGCCGCGCGGCGTCGGCACCGTCTTCTACCCTGCTCGGCAGGGGTTCGGTTGCCCGTCCGCCTTCGGGCGGAGGATTCGTGGGAGGTACACCATCGACGCCAGTGAGCCCGATCAGCAGCCGGTGTCCGCGGACGCTCCCGGCGCCGCCGACGGCGGTGGGCCGGCGGAACGAGGCGGCGCCCGTCCGCGCGAGCGGTGGCGGCTGCACCGGGCCGGGGTGGTCAACATCTGGCAGTACCGCGACGAGGAGTTCGACCTCTCCGGCGGCCGGGTGATCTTCAAGGGCACCAACGGTTCGGGCAAGTCGCGCACGCTGGAGCTGCTGCTGCCGCTGTGCCTGGACGGCGACCTGCGCAACATGGGCTGCAAGGGCTTCGACACCGTCAGTATGAGCCGGCTGATGCTCGACGACTACGCCGAGGGCAGCATGCGGCTGGGCTATGCCTGGACCGAGCTGCGCAGCATCGCGCCCGACGGTACCGAGGAGTTCGCGACCTGCGGCGTGGGCGTGAAGGCCAGTGCCTCCAGCCGCCAGGTCAGCGACTCCTGGCGCTTCATCACCCCGCTTCGGGTGAACAAGGACTTCGCGCTGACCGAGCAGGACCGCCCCATCAGCCAGGCGCGGCTGCGCGAGCGCATCGGCGAGGACGCCGTCCTCGGCGGGCAGGAGGCCTTCCAGCAGCGGGTCGCCGCGACCGTGTACGGCATCAGCGGCGGCAGCCGCTACTCCGACCTGCTGCACCTGCAGCGCACACTGCGCAATCCCGACATCGGCCTGAAGGTGCTGCAGGGCCAGCTGGAGCAGCTGCTCTCCGACGCGCTGCCGCCGGTCGACCCCGACGTCAT
This sequence comes from Streptomonospora wellingtoniae, assembly GCF_031845375.1. NCBI lineage: Bacteria > Bacillati > Actinomycetota > Actinomycetes > Streptosporangiales > Nocardiopsidaceae > Streptomonospora > Streptomonospora wellingtoniae. The sequence goes on along the minus strand of NZ_JAVREK010000002.1, from coordinate 153,743 downwards.
CTCCCGCACGGCCACGGGGCTGGACAACCTCGAAGGCGTGCGGCGCAACGTCGCCCGGCTGCGCCGCGCCGACACCGCGCTGGGCGAGTTCCTCGACGGCTACGGCGGCTACGCGCTCGGGGTGCTCACCGACCGCACCGCCAAGCTGGAGGCCGCCGAGGCCGACGCTCGGCGGGCCGAGGGCAGGAGCGCCAAGCGCGAGTCCGAGCGCGCCTCCGCCGAGGAGGCGCTGCGCGGCGCCGAAGCCGAGCGCGACGCGGTCACCGAGCGCGCCGACGCGGTGCAGACCGAACTGGAGGCGCTGAAGGCCTCCCCCGCCTACACCGCGCTGGGAGACCTGGAGGACAAGGAGGCCGCCGTGGCCTCGCAGCGGCGGCACGCGGCGGCCGCGCTGGAGAACGCCGCAGGTCTGCGCTCGGCCGAAGAGCAGTCGGTCGGTGCCGTCGAGCGTGCCGCCGGGCTGGTCGACCGACTCGGCGCGGCGGCGTCCGCGGGAGCCGCCGAGGCCCGCGAGGCGCTGGAGGGCGTGGGCCTGGGCGCGGCGCTGGGGCGGCTGCCCGCGCTGGCGCCCGAGGCGGGGCGCGGGCGCACGGTCGAGCGCGTGCTGCTCTCGCCCGAGCCCGGGGCGCGCCCCGAGGAGGTGCACCGGGAGAGCGCCCCCGGGATCGCGGCGGGCGAACTCCGGGAATCGGCAGAGGCGGCGGCCGAGGGCGTGGACGAGGCGGCCCGCGCGGCCGCCGGACGCGGCCCCGAGCTGTCGGCTCTGCGCTCGCGCGCCGAGCACCTCGACGAGGAGGGCCGGCGCGTCGACGGCCTCGGGGAGCAGGCCGCGCGCGCCGCCGAGGACGCCGACGCGGCCGCGCGCAGCGCGCGCGAGGGCGAAGAACGCCTGCGCGAGTCGGGCCGGGACTGGGCCGAAGCGGTAGCGCGCTGGCACGCCGAGGCGCTGCCGGTCGACGACCGCCCCGAGCCGGGCGAGCTGCCCGAGCCGCCCGACGGCGACGAAGTCGGCGCCGACCCCGAGGGCTTCCGCGGCGTCCACCGCGACGTGCGGACCGCGCTGGCGCCGCGGGTGCGCGGCGCGCAGCACGCGGTGCTGCAGGCCGAACAGCGCCTCGCCGAGACCCGCGACGAGCGCTCCCGCCTGGAGAAGGAGCTGGCGGAACTGCGTGCGTCGGCCGAGGTCGAGCCGCCCGCACCGGCGCTGTCCACCGCCGCGCGCACCGCCGACCGGGGAGCGCCCTTCCACCGGCTGGTCGACTTCGCCGACGGGGTGCCCGGCCCGGCCCGTGCCCGCCTGGAGGCGGCGCTGGAGGCCGCGGGGCTGCTCACCGCCTGGGTGCGCGCCGACGGCCGGGTCGACGGACGCGCCGACGGCGACGACACCCTCGCGGTTGCGGGACCGGAGTGCCGCGGCCCGTCGCTCGCCGACGCGCTGCGCCCGGCCGCCGGCGACGCGGCCGTGTCCGACGAGGCGGTCGAGGCGCTGCTGCGCAGCGTCCCGCTGCTGGGCACCGCCGAGGTCGCCCCCGCCGACAGCGCCGCGCTCGCCTCCCGTGCGCAGGACGCCCCGGGCGGGCTCGCGTTCGGGCTCGACGGGCGCTGGCGGTCCGGCCCGCTGCACGGCCTCCACCGAAAGGGCGCCGCCGAGCACATCGGCGCCGGAGCACGCGAGGAGGCGCGGCGGCGGCGCGTCGCGGAACTGGAGGAGCACGGCGCGCGGTTGAGTGCCGACGAGGAGGCGCTGCAGGCGGAGCTGGCGGCCGCCCAGCGCCGGGAGGCGGCGTGGAACACCTGCCTGGAAGCCTTTCCCGACATCGGCGAGGTGCTCCGCGAGCACATCGAGACCCGGTCGCGCCGGTCTGCGGCCGCTCGCGCCGCCGCCGACGCCGAGGAGGCCGAGGCCGGGCACGCCCGCGCACGGGCGCGTCTCGCCGCCGAGCAGGCCGACCACCGGCGCGGCTGCGCCGAGCTAAGCGTGGCCCCGGGCGCGGCGGAGTTGCGCAGGCTGTGCGAGCAGGCGCGCCGCGCCGTTGAGTCGCTGGAAGGCGTGGGCGCCCTGCTGCGCCGCGACTACGCCGAGGCGCTGCGCTCGCTGGCGGCCGCGCAGGAGGACCACGAGCGCACCGTCGAGTCCCGGCGCAAGGCCGAGGGAGACGCCGCCGAGATCCACCGCGCCTACACCGAGGCCCACGCCGTGCTGTCCACCCTGCGCTCGGGGTTGGGCAGCGACGCCGAGGAGGTCGGCGGGCGCATCGCCGCCCTCCAGGAGGAGCGCGGCGAGCTTCGCAATCGGGCGCCCAAGGCGCAGGGCGAGGTCGAGGCGGCCATCAAGGCGCTCGCCGACGCCGAGGGCCGGCTGGGCGCCGTCGAGGCGCAGGTGCGCGAGGCCGGCGCCAAGGTCGCCGACGCCGAGGACGCGCTGACCGACGCCGCCGGCGTCGGAGGCGTCTGGGAGGCCGCCACGGGCCTGGTGGAGCCGCCGTTCCAGCGCGCTGAGCTGCGCGCGGCGCTGTCGGCGGCGGTAGCCGAGCGCGCCGTCGACCGCGAGGACGCGGCGGCCGAGCGGTCCGGGGCCGGGGCCTCCCGCGGCAAGGGCAGGCGCGGCGGAGGCAAAGGCGGCGCGGGCGACCCCGCCGCGCTGGAGCGCGACCTGATCGCGCGCCTGCAGGCGCTGCAGTCGGCGCTGGCCGGCACCCACGACGTGCAGGCCGACCGCGACCAGGGCATCCTGACCGTCACCGTCAGCGACGAGGCCGGGACCGCGCCCGTCGCCGCCACGGCGCGCGCGACCGCGGCCCGCCTCGCCCAGGCCGAGGACAACCTCACCGCGCGGGAGGAAAGCGTCTTCGAGGAGTACCTGCTCGGCGACATCGCCGAGGAGCTGCACCGCCAGATCGGCGCCGCCGAGGCGCTGACCCGCCGGATGAACACGGTGCTGGAGGCCGCCCACTCCAGCCAGGGCGTGCGGGTCGAGCTGTCCTGGGAACCCTCGCCGCAGCTGGACCCGGCCGAGCGCGCGGCGTTCGCGCTGGCGAAGAAGCCGCTGGCCCGCCGCAGCGCCGAGGAGAACGACCGGCTGCGCCGCGCTCTGATGGACCGCATCCGCGCTACCCGCGCCCAGGGGGCCGGCACCGGCTACGCCGAACTGCTGTCGGGGGCGCTGGACTATCGCCGGTGGTACGCCTACCGGGTGCGCATCCACGACACCGGTCCCGACGGCCGCCCGCGCGACCGCCGCGTCCGCCAGCTCTCCTCGGGCGAAACGCGCCTGGTGTCCTATGTCACCCTGTTCGCCGCCAGCGCGGCGTTCTACGACGCCCTGCAGAGCGACGCCGAGGGTTCGCTGCGCATGGTGCTGCTGGACGAGGCCTTCGAGCGGCTGGACGACCCCACCATCGCCCGGCTGCTCGAACTGCTGGTGGACCTGGACATGGACTGGGCGATCACCTGGCCCTCCGGGTACGGGGTCTCGCCCAGGATCGACCGCATGCACATCTACGACATCCTCAAGCGCAAGGGCGCCTGGGGCGTGGCCTGCGCCCGCACGACCTGGAACGGCGCGGGCTTCGAGCGGGCCGGGTGACCCCGCGCGGCGGCTGGTGCGCGCGGGGCGGGCCGCGGTCGGCGCTTCGGGCGCACACGGCGGCGGAGTCGTGGGGATAGGAAGCGGGCGGCCTGGGTAGAGCGCGGGGGTGACGGACCCGGGATTATTCCCGCCGCCCCCTGTCAGAAGGGCTATAGCGGCGGGTCGGGGCGGCTGCTGATAGCTTCTTTACCGGCGATCGCGTTCGCCCCGAATCCTTTTTAACCGCGTCAGAGGAAGGTGCGTAGAACATGCCTGCGCCTTACGAGCTTCCGGAGCTGCCCTACGACTACTCGGCGCTGGAGCCGTGGATCTCCGGTCAGATCATGGAGCTGCACCACGACAAGCACCACGCCACCTACGTCTCGGGCGCCAACACCGCGCTGGAGAAGCTGGCCGAGGCCCGGGACAAGAACGACCTGAGCACGGTCAACCTCCTGGAGAAGAACCTGGCGTTCAATCTGGCGGGGCACATCAACCACACCGTCTTCTGGCCGAACATGTCGCCGGACGGCGGCGACAAGCCCGAGGGTGAGCTCGGTGCCGCCATCGACGACCAGTTCGGGTCCTTCGACGCCTTCCGCGCCCACTTCGGCGCCGTGGCCACCGGTGTGCAGGGCTCGGGCTGGGCGATCCTCGCTTGGGACATCCTCGGCCAGCGCCTGATCATCGAGCAGCTCTACGACCACCAGGGCAACCTGGCGGCCGGCTCCTACCCGCTGCTCATGCTGGACATGTGGGAGCACGCGTTCTACCTGCAGTACAAGAACGTCAAGGCGGACTACGTCAAGGCGTTCTGGAACGTCGTCAACTGGGCGGACGTGCAGCGCCGCTTCGACGACGCCCGCAAGGTCCAGCTCGGCTGAGGCCCGCTCGACCCCGGGCGCAGCGAGCGGACGAGGGGCGGCACCGTCGGTGCCGCCCCTCGTCCCGTCCCAGGCCCCGCACCCGTTGATCTATTCCCAAAACAGCGGAGCTAGCACCTCTGACCTGGGCAAACGCACTCCATCGCGAGACGCCCACGAAATCCCGTTATCGTTCCGTGACATTCTCTGGAGTGGGTCTGGAGCGGGCCGGTTCACCCTCGTTTTGTTCCTCCGGTACGGCCGACCAGAGGGAGGCCCCACACAGCTTGTAGCTATCGTCACTGGAAATCGTTTTTCTTCACGATAGCTACAAGATCAACGGTGGTGGGCCGACTTCAGCCGCGTGATCGCCGGTTGCCGGACGGTCGCTCAGGCGCACAGGGCGGCGACGGCCTGTCGGGGTGAGTCGACCACGGGGTGGCCGGTGGCCTCCAGCCGCTCGCGGCTCATCATGCCGGCGGCGACCAGGATCGCGTGCGCGCCGGCCTCGGAGGCGGCGCGGCCGTCGTCGTCGATGTCGCCGACGAGCACCACCGTGGCGGGGTCGACCTCCAGCTCGGCGAGGTGGGCGGCCAGGTGGCGGGACTTGGAGCCGTCGCGGGTGTCGAAGCGCCGCCCGTCCACCCGCGCGAAGTGGCGCTCCAGCGCGCGCTGGGCGACCAGCGCGGTGACGCTGTCGTGGGAGGCCATCGACAGCAGCGACTGCGAGCCGCCGTAGGCGTGCCAGTCCAACAGGATGTCGGGCACACCGTCGGCCAGGCCGCAGGAGGGCAGCAGCTCGGTGTAGTGGTCGTCGTAGACCCGGTTCAGGCGGGCCCACTCCTCCTCGGCCAGAGAGCGGCCCAGCAGCTCCTCGTAGCAGTCGAGCAGCGGGCGGCGGAAGAAGGTGCGCCAGAAGTCCAGTTCCACGGGGTCCCGGCCGAACTCGGCGCAGACGCGGTTGAGGGCGGCCATGTTGGCGTGGTTGTCGTCGAGCAGCGTGCCGTTCCAGTCCCAGACGATGTGCTTGACGCCGTTGAGGCGAGCGAACCCGTTTTCTACCACGCTGAGCACTCTAAGACACGGCGCCGACCGAACCGACGCCGACCTGCGCGCGCGGGCGGCGGCGAGCACGGAGCCGTACGCAGGCTCGCGCCCGGGTCCGGGCCGAGACCGAACCGGGGTGTACCGCCCGCCGCGGGGTCAGGGGATGTGCGGCGCCGCCGAGCTCCGCCGCTCGCGCCGCCGGCGCCTGCGGCGCTGCCGAGCCCAGACGCCGACCGCCGCCATCAGGACGACGGCGACCACGGCCACGACAGGGACGAGGACGGCCGCGACCGAAGTCAGCACGCTGGCGGCGTCCTCGACGACGCTGACCACCGGGCCGCCGGCACCGAACGTCACGGCGTTGAGGACGGGTCGCGCGCTCGCCTTGAGCAGGTGGAAGGCCAGCGCTATCAGCACGCCGGCGGCGATCTGCCACCAGGCCGCTCCCCCGTCGCCTCCGGCGCCGCCCGCGTCTCCGCCGGCCAGCGAGGCGATCTCCGTGGCGGTTGCGGAGGAGGCGCCGGCGCCGAAGGTGATCCCGCCCGATGTGGGGCGCACGACGGTCTGCACCGCGTCGTTGAGGCTGTCGACCGCGGGGATCTTGTCGGCCGCGACCTCCAGCGCCAGCAGAACACCGAGGATGGCGAGCACGGCGGGGTGCTCCAGCCACTGCCATCCGGGGCCCAGCGGCAGCAGTTCGGTGTAGCGCGCGATGATTCCGACGGTCAGCAGGGGGACGTAGGCGTTGAGACCGGCGGCCGAGGCGAGCCCGGTCCCGGTCAGAATCTCCAGCATCGAGGTGCGGCCCGATCCGTCTCAGCAGCTCTGGGCACCGGAAGCGGCGCCGCTCGCGGGAGGCGCGCCGACCGCCGGTGCGCGGTCGCACTGTGAGACGCCGGAAACGGCCTCCGGGTTCCCCTCGGCTCCTGCCGGGGCCCGCGCGGGCCCGGGCGCGGGGGGGCCGCGACCGCCCGCGGACCTACTGCCGGTAGCCCTCGACGTCGTCGGCGGGGCGCACGCGCACGGCGTCGGGGTCGTCGCCGAACTCCTCGCGGGCGCGGCGCTGGCGCAGCAGGTCCCAGCACTGGTCGAGTTCGCCTTCCAGGCGGCGCATCCGCTGGCGCTCCTCCGGCGTCAGCCGGTGCTCGTTCTGCTCACGCAGGTCGCGCTCCTCGGTCACCAGGTCGCTGATGCGGCCGAGGATGCTGCTCTCCTGGTCTCTGGACTCGCTCATACCCCAATGGTCGGTCGGCGGCCATCCGGTTGGCAAGCGTTGCGGCCCTCCTCTGGAGACGGCGGCGGCCGCGGCGAGCTGCGGATTCGCCCGCCGGAGGTGCGGTCGGGCCCCCGCGGGCGCGGGGCCCTTCCACCGGCCAGGTCTGAGAGCCGCCTTCTGGGGGGACTGTCTGGGACACGGGCTTCGGCGGCCGCCTCCCCGGCCGCGCCGCCGGCGCAACCCTGCCCCCACCCCTCTCACTCTTCGGAGACTATCGATGCGGATCTACGCCGATCGCCCTCTGCGCTTCCTGGTCCAGTCCGGTGCCGACCTGCTGACCGCGGGCTGGATCGCAGCGTGGGTGTGGGCGGGCCTGACACTGCACGAGGCGCTCCGCGCCCTGGCCGAGCCCGGCGAGCTGATCGAGTCGGCCGGCGACGGCGTGGCCGAGAGCATGGCCGACGCCGCCGACCAGGCCGAGCGGGTGCCGTGGGCGGGCGACGGCCTCGCCGCGCCGTTCGGCCGCGTCGGCGACGCGGGCGCCTCGCTGAGCGAGGCCGGCCGCGGGTTCCAGGAGACCATGGGCACTGTGGCGCTGTCGCTGTCGCTGATGACGGCGGTGGTCCCGGTCCTCTTCGCGCTGGTCGCCTGGCTTCCCACGCGGGGCCGGTGGATCCGCCGGGCCTCAAGCGCCGCGGCGCTGCGGTCGATGCCCGCCGACAGCGGTGCGCCGCTGCTGGCGCTGCGCGCACTGACGACGGCGCGGCCCCGGCGGCTGCTCAAGGTCGCCCCCGATCCGGTCGGGGCATGGCGTGCGGGCGACGCGGAGGTCGTCGCGGGCCTGGCGGAGGTGGAGCTGCGCCGGTTGGGGCTGCGGCCGCGCCGGCGCTGAAAGACGAAGCCGTTGATCGTGTAGCCATCGCGAAGAAAGGCGATTTCCAGTGACGATGGCTACACGATCAACGGCAATAGGCCGACTTCACCCGCGTGGGGCGATACTGGGGCCGTTCGCCCGGCCGCGGGTATCGTCCGGGGCGGCGCGGCGCGGGAATGCCGTACGGACACAGGGCGCTGCTATACCCGAAGGGGGTATATTGATGGCTGAAGAGCGGGATACCGGAGAGAGCACTCAGATGGCCACCTACGGCTACCACGACAACAAGAAGAGCCACCTCGACCGGCTCAGCCGGATCGAGGGGCAGGTCCGTGGCCTGCGGCGGATGGTCGAGAGCGACTCTTACTGCATCGACGTCCTCACGCAGACGGCCGCGGTGAACAAGGCGCTGCGCTCGTTCGCGCTGTCGATGCTCGACGAGCACCTCAAGCACTGCGTGGGGCACGCCGTGGCCAACGGCGGCGAGGAGGCCGACGAGAAAGTGCGCGAGGCCTCCGAGGCCATCGCCCGGTTGGTGCGCTCCTGACCCGCCCTCGCAACCGACGCACCCGTCTATGAGGAAGGACCGGCCGTGGCAGCCATCACCTTCACCGTCAAGGGCATGACCTGCGATCACTGTGTCAAGGCGGTGACCGAGGAGGTCTCGGCACTGCCGGGCGTGACCTCGGTCGACGTCGACCTGGGCAGCGGCCGGGTCGACGTGGGTAGCGAGAGCCCCCTCAGCGAGGAGCAGCTCGACGCCGCCGTCGACGAGGCCGGCTACGAGATCGTCCGCTGACGGCGCCCGCCCCGCGTGCGCGGCTGCACCCGGGAGTACGCGTGCGGAGCCGGGGCAGCGGACCGAAAGTCCTCAGTCGCCCTCGGCTTGCGGAGCCGGCTCGAGCAGGCGCGCGCTCTCGCGGCGCGCGCCCTGCGGGTCGAGGTAGTGGGCGGCCTCCAGGTCCACGAAGGTCGAGGGCCTGCCGCGGTGGAAGCCCAGCCGCGCCACCTCGCCGCCGGTGACCGCGCGGATCATCCAGTTGGCCGCGACCCGCGCGCGGGCGGGGTTGGAGGGCAGGGACCACAGGTGGTATCCGCGGGTGACCGCGAACGCGGGGAAGCCCGAGAGGTCGTAGCCCAGCGGCCGCGCCACGGCGTCGCGCCCGCTCAGGTCGACGACCAGTCCCAGATCCTTGTGCAGGAACGTGCGCTTGGGCCGACCGGTCAGCGAGGCGATCACGTTCTCGGCGGCCACCGTGCCCTGGCGCTCGGCGTACTGGGCGGTCGGCGGGCACACCGCGCCCCTCTCGTCCTTGCTGAGGTCGGGCACGGCGGCGGCGTCGCCGACGGCGAACACGTCGGGCAGATCGGGCACCGCGAGGTCGGAGTCCACCACGAGTTTTCCGCGGCTGGTCTCGGCGCCCAGGGAATCCATCAGCGGGCTCGGCGAGGTGCCCGCCGTCCAGATGAGGGTGCGGCAGGGCAGCATGCGGCCGTCGGTCAGCGCGACCTTGTGCTCGGTGACCTCCCTGACCGTCACCTCCAGTTTGACCTCGACGCTCATCGAGCGCAGCAGGTCCAGCGCCTCCTCGCCCAGTCTGGTGCCCAGCTCGGGCAGGAGCCGCGGCGCGATGTCGACCAGATGCCAGTTGATGGCCGAGCGCAGCGAGGGGTAGCGGCGCGCCGCCTCCTCGGTCAGCCGGCGCAGGGACGCCGCGGTCTCCACGCCGGTGTAGCCGCCGCCGACCACGACGAACCGGCAGCGCTCCTCGCGCTCGACGGGGTCGGTGGTGGCGTTGGCCAGCTCCAGCTGGGCGAGCACGTGGTCGCGCAGCACGGTCGCCTCGGCGAGGTTCTTGTTGCCGAAGGCGTGCTCGGTCAGACCGGGGATGTCGAAGACGCGGGTGAGGCTGCCCGGCGCGAGGACGAGCCGGTCGTAGCGCTCGACGGTCGGTTCGTCGGAGATCTTGCGGATCAGCACCGCCTTGGCGTCGGTGTCGACGCCGATGGCCGAGCCGGGCACGATGCGGGTGCGGTGCAGGGAGCGGTACAGCGACACCGCCACGGATTGGGGCGTGAGCAGGCCTGAGGCCACCTGCGGCAGCAGCGGGCTGTAGAGCATGTAGTCGTTTGGCGCGACGAGGACGATCTCGGCGGCGGACCTGGGTATGCGGCGTTCGAGCCGCTTGAGGGTCTGCAGCCCTGCGAATCCCGCGCCTACCACCACGATGCGAGGCCGTGCCATGGTCGATCCACTCCCTCTTCGACCGCCCTGCTGTGCGGGTCGGCCCAGCGGCGCCTGCCGCGAGCACCCGCCGGGCGCACGAGTCCGTCTGCGCTTCGGCTGCCCGAGCACCCCGCGGTCAAACGTCGGCCCGGCGGCGCGGGGTGTTCGGGCGAGACACCGACGCGGCCCTGCGGGCGGGAGACGCCGACGCCGCACGCGCCGAGTACCGCCGCGCCCTCGCACTGTGGCGGGGCGGCGCCTTGGAGGACGTGCCCCTCGGCCGGACCCTGCGCGCCGACGCCGACGCGCTCACCGAGGCGCACGTCCGAGCGCGGGAAGGGCGCCTCGAAGCCCTGCTGCTGGCCGGCGACGTGGCGGGAGCCGCGCACGGGCTGCGCCTGCTGCTGGCCGACCACCCCCTGCGCGAGCCCGCCTGGGGGCTCCTCGTCCGGGCGCACAGCGCCGCCGGCGAGCGCGCGGCGGCGCTGAACGCCTACCAGCAGGCGCGCAGCACCCTGGCCGAGGAGCTCGGGCTGGAGCCGGGGGCCGAGCTGCAGGGCCTGCACGAGGCGATCCTCGCGGGCTCGGCCGACGCCCCGGTCTCGCCGGCGGCCGTCATGCGCGATCGCGCGGCGCCGATGCCGCAGCAGCTGCCGCCGGCTCCGGAGGCCCTGGTCGGCCGCGACCGCGAACTGGACCGCGTGCGCACGGTGCTCGCGCGGCCGGGCGGCTGGGCCGGCCCCCGCACCGAGACTCCCGAGGCCTGGCCGCCGGGGCCGGCGCTCGTCGGCATCCACGGGGTGGGGGGCACCGGCAAGTCCGCCCTTGCGGTGGCGGCCGCGCACGGCGCCGCCGACGCCTACCCGGACGGGCAGCTCTACGTCGACCTGCAGGGGACCTCGCCCGGGCTCCCGCCGCTGGAGCCGGCCGAGGTGCTCGGCAGGTTCCTGCGTGCGCTGCACGTCGCCGAGCGGATGATCAGCCCGGACACCGCCGAGGCCGCGGCCTGGTTCCGGTCCGTGACCGCGCGCAGGCGCCTGCTGATCGTCCTGGACAACGCCGTCGACTGCGACCAGGTGCGCCCCCTGCTGCCTGCGGGCGGCGGGTGCGCCGTCGTCGTCACCGGCCGCGACGAGCTGTCGGCCTTGGAAGGACTCACTCGGCTGCGGCTCGGCCAGCTCGCGACCGGCGCGGCGGTCGACCTGCTGCGCCGGTTCATCGGCCCCGAGCCGATCGACCGGCAGCCCGAGGTGGCCCGCGAGATCGCCGCGCTGTGCGGCCGCCTGCCCCTGGCGGTGCGGGTCATCGGCGTCCGCTTCGCCGAGGTCCCCGCCTGGCGGCTGCCCGACCTCGCCGAGCGGCTGCGCAACGAGCGCTTCCGCCTCGACGAGCTGGGCATGGAGAACCTGGACGTGCGCTCGACGTTCGACATCGGGTACCGCGCACTGCTCACCGGCGAGCCCCGCGGGGAGGCGGCGGCGCGCCTGTTCCGCCGCCTCGGACTGCTCAGCTTCTCCGAGATCACCCCCTTTGCTGCGGCGGCCCTCGTCGACACCGACGAGATGTCGGCCTACCGGCTGCTCGGCTCGCTCGTCCGCTACGGCCTCCTGGAGCGCGACGGCACCGTGTACCGCATGCACGACCTGCTCCGGCTGTTCGCCACCGAGCTGGCCCGCGACGAGGAGGAGCCGGCCGCGACGACGCTCTCCCTGATCCGCGTGGCCCGGCGCTACATCGAACTGATCAGCGCCAACCCGGTGCTTCGGCTTCCCCGCGCCGACGACCCCCCGACCGGCGAGCTGCCGGGACCGCGGACCGTCGCCGAAGGCAACACCTGGGTGGGCGGGCACATCGCGCCGCTCAACGCCCTGGTGCGCCAGCTCGCCCGCAGCCCTGCGCAGCTGCCGCTGGCCCGCGAACTGCTCCACGTACTCCACCGCCGGCTGGTGGTCTTCCACCCGGCCGAGTGCATCCGCCTCTACCGGCCGGTCCTGGAGGGCGCCGAGCGCGACGGCGACCGCGGCCTCGCGGCGGAGGTGCTGTGCATCCTGTCCAACGCCCACTTGAGCCTGCACCGCTACGACGACATGGCCGCCTGCGCCTACGCGGCGCTGCGCCGCCTGCCGGAGTCCGGCCACGACCGCGCCCGGGCCCGCGTCCTGGCGGTGGTCGGCGCAGCAGAGGTCCGGCTCGGTGCACTGGCAAGCGCCGCCGAGCGCCTCGCGGCGGCCCTGGCGCTGCAGGAGGGCGCGCAGCGCTGGAAGGCGGTCGGGGTGATCTCACACGACATCGCTCGAGCGGCGATCCTGCGCGGCGACCACGGCGAGGGGCTGCGGCTGCTGCACCGGAGCCTCGCCCTCAACCGCGGCCACGGCGACCTGCTCGACGCTTGCCGGATCCACGACAGCCTCGCCTGGGCCCATCTGCGGGCCGGACGCCCGGATTCCGCGGTGGGCCACGCCGACGCGGCCGCGGAGCTGGCCGAACGCACGGGACATGTGCCGTGGAGGGCGCGCGCCCTCCAGTGGCGCGGCCTCGCCCGGCACGCCCAGGGGGACACCGCCGCGGCGGTGTCGGACGCCTGGCAGGCCGAGGCGCTGTGCCGGGACACCGAGATCCCGCCGGTCCGGATCGACGCCCTGCGGATCCTCGGGGCGGTGCTGCGGATGTGCGGCGACCCCCGGGCGGAGGGCGTGCTCGCCGAAGCCGACGCCCTCGCGCAGCCACCTGACGCACCCTAGGTTCGCCGCACCCGCAGGGCCCCGCCCGCGCACCGCGCCTCGCGCGCACCCGCCCCGAAACCGCGCACCCGGTGATGCGGGCCCGGCCGCGCGCGCAGATTCGCGGCCCCTTCCTCGCCGCGGCGCCGAAGGGGAGGGCGCGGCGCGCCGCGCGACCTGGTGGTGCGCGGCGCACTCCCGGAGCAGGCGGGCTGTATCCCGCCTGTAGGTCCCCCAGGACCCCGGCGGCCTAGCGTGCCACCGAGTCGGAAAGGGGCCAGTCATCAGCACACCGCACCACCACCCAGAACACCGGCCGGGCGCCCCGGGAGCGGCAGCCGGACCTGCCGCCTTCCCGGGGGCGCCGCCCGAGGGCGCAGGCGGCCCAGGGGCGCCGCCACCGCCCGGAAACCCGGCACCCGGCACGTTCGTCCCCGTCGAAGGGCTACCACCCGCACCCCGGCGACGCAGGACCGTGACCACCTCGGCGGCGGTCACGCTGCTGTTCGGCCTGCCGTGGCTGCTGAGCAGCATGATCGTGCTCACCGTCGCCGCGGGGCTGGTCACCGCCCCGTTCACCTTCGATTCGGGGGCGGACGACGCGGTCAGCAACATCGTCGGCTGGGCGGTGGTCGTGGGGTTCCCCCTGTCCGGCGCCCTCCCGCTCTGGGGACCGGTGGAGAACACGATCGCGCGGCTGCTGTTCCGGTTCCGCCCGCCCTCACCGCAGGAGCGCCAGCGGATCGACGCGCTGTGGGCAGGCGTCGCCCGGCGCGCCGGCATCGACCCCGCCGCCTACACCCTGTGGGTCCAGGACGCCGACGACGTCAACGCTTCGGCGGGGGCGGGCCGCACCGTAGGCGTCACCCGCTTCGCGCTGGCCGAGCTCGCGCCCGCCCACCTGGAGGCCGTCCTCGCCCACGAGCTGGGGCACCACCTGGGCGGCCACCCGTGGGCGCGCATCCTCGTCTACTGGTACTCCCTGCCCACCCGTGCGGTGCTCAGGCTCGCCGGCCTGATCACCCGGCTGCTCACCCGGCTCTACAGCCTCACCATCGGCGCGATGCTCATCAGCAGGTCGCGCAACACCGGGACGGCCGCCTTCGTCGGCTGCGCCCTCCTGCTCGTTCCCGCGTTCTGCGTACTTCCATTCCTCCTCCCGCTGGTGCCGCTGGTGGTCGCCGCGCCCGTGGACGCGTGGTTCAGCAGGCGCGGCGAGCTGTACGCGGACCGGGTGGCCGCCGATCTCGGCTACGGCCCCCACCTGGCCGACCTCTTCCAGCTCTGGCAGGCCCAGGGCTACGACGACGGCCACACGCAGGCGGGCGCCCTCGAGCGGATGATGTCGAGCCACCCCGCGCTGCACGCGCGTCTGACGGCACTGCAGCGCCACGCGCAGCGCAGCGGCGCATGAGAGCGGATATCCGCGGGACGGGAGCAGGCGCGTGAGGCCTTGGCGGCGCCGAGCACCGCGCGCCCCGCGGCCGTGGGACTGGATGCGCGACCGCTATCCGGGCGCCGCGGCGGCGCTGGACGCGATGTCGGAGGACCCGGCAACTGCGGACGTCGATGCGGCGCGCATCGCCAACGCCGTGCGGCGCGCGGCGGCCGATCCGGACTATGCCGAGGTCCTCGCCGGTCAGGTCGCGTCGCAGGGCTCGTCCGCGGCGCTGCCCGCCTCGGGCGTGCGCGCGCTGCCCGGCGGCCGGCACGCCGTGCACAACCTGGCGGCCGGGCAGGTCCGCCTGGGCCGGCCCGCTCCCGACTCCCGCGGCCAGATCCTGAGCAGCGACCACTTCGGCGTGGATCTGGACGTGCTGCGGACCTCCCTGCTGGCGGTCGGCCCTCCCGGCTCGGGCAAGACACGCGGCATCGCAGTGCCCGTCGTCGAACACCTGTGCCTGGGAGCGCTCGCAGGGCAGAGCAGTGTCGTGGTCGTCGATCCCAAGGGGACGGACTTCGGGTTCGACGGGTGGTTCGATGTCACGATCGACCCCCTGGCTCCGACCTGCGGGTTCAGTCTGTTCGGCGGGGCCCGGTCGGCCGACGCCGCCGCCGACAGGCTCGCCTCGACCCTCCTGCCGCCGGACGTCAGCGACGACAAGGCCTATTTCGTCGACGCCTCGCGAAACGCGCTCTACAGCTGCCTCGCTCCGTTCCACGCGGCGTTCGGCCGGTGGCCGGCCGTCCCCGAACTGCTTGCGCTGCTGCGCGCCGAGCAGTCGGCACTGGACCGGGTCAAGAGCGCGCTCAAGGGGCCGGGCGCCAAGGAGCACAAGACCCTGCTCGACACCCGTGTCCAGCAGGGCAGGGCCCGCGTGGACGCCGCCGCCAGTCTGGTCGAGCGGTTCGCGCTGCTGGACCGGCCCGCCATGCGGGGCCTCTTCGACCACCCCGGTCCCGTGTTCCGCATGGAGGAGGTCAACCGCCCGGTCCGGGTGCGCGTCGTGCTGCCCGAGAGCGAACTGCCGGACGCCTCGCGCATCCTCGCGCGGATCGTGGTGTCCCAGTTCGTCCAGACGGTCTCGGCCCCCGATGCCGACCGCGGCGTGTTCAAGGGGCTCGTCATCGACGAGGCGGGGCGGTTCGTGGACGACTACGTGGCGCGCGGGGTCCAGCGGCTGCGTTCGGGAAACGCCGGCCTGGTACTCCTCTCGCAATCGCTTTCCGATTTTCCCGCCGAGCTCCGGCACACCGTTTTCGGGTCCACCGGATGCAAAGTGGTGTTCGGTGGCGTGGACCCGAACGACGCCGACGTTTTCTCAGCCTGGTTCGGCGAGCACTACGAGACGGAAACCGTGCGCAGCGTCGGCAGCAGTACCGACCGGCGCTACGACAGGTACGGGCGGCCCGCAGGCGGCGCAGAAAGCGAGTCGCGAGGGCTCGCCTTCCGCCGTGTCGAGCGCCCCCGGTGGTCCGCGTCGGACATCATCACCGGTGTGCCCCGCGGCCACGCGCTCGTCTGCCTCGCGCGCTCCAGCGGAGAGCGGGTCGGCCCGGTGCTGGTCGACCTCCGGTCGTAGGGGTTCGGAAAACCCCGGCCGAGCGGATCCGGGGAATGCGGAGAACTGTTGCGCTGGTGCACACCGGAAGGCCGCGGTATAATGGAGGAAGATGAGGGCAGTCCTCATTCGGAATTTCCCGCTCAGGATTTCCGGATGGGGTGCTGGGCAGGTGATTCCATCGTCTCTCGCGAAGGAAGGTTCCCATGCCCGGCAGGAACGACGAGAATGGTAGGCACCGCTCCAAGAAGACCTGGCGGGCAAAGCTGGTCGACCGCCTCGTGGGGTTGACGGAGATCGAGTTCGCCGCGGTCGCCATTGCGGCGTACGCCTACCGTCCATCACTGCTCGACGTCGTGCTCATCTGCGCCGTCGCCAGGCGCGGATAGCGCGACCGCGGTCGGGCCGGCGCCAGCCGGCCCGACCGCGCCCCCTGAATCCGTTCGGACCGCCTGCGCAGGGGCCTCAGCGCTCGGCCAGCAGGGCGGCTCGGCCCATCGAGAGCAGCAACTCGGCCATGGGTTCGGATGCCATCTGCTGGGCGCTGTGCGGGGTGGAGTTGAGCAGTCCAAAGGCCGCGTGCACGGCGGCGCGCAGGGTGGGCGGGTCGGCCTCGGGGCGCAGGCGGGCCAGCACCCCCACCCACTGCTCGACGTAGCCGCGCTGCAGGCGGCGGATGCGGCGCCGGTGGGGTTCGGCGACGTTGCCGAGCTCGCGGTCGTGCACCGTGATCAGCGCCGGCTCGGTGAGCGCGAAGCGGATGTGGCCGCGCAGCAGCTCGTCCAGCGCACGGTGCGGGTCGCCGCAGGCCTCGGCGCGCTGCCTGCCGTCGGCGGCCAGGCGCTCGCTGACCTCCAGCAGCATCGCCGCAAGCAGCGCGTCCTTGCCGGGGAAGTGCCGGTAGAGCGCCGGGCCGCTGGTTCCGACCGCCTTGCCGAGGTCGTCGATGCTGACGCCGTGGAAACCGCGTGCGGCGAACAGGTCCGCGGCGGCCCGCAGGATCTCGGCGCGGCGGGCGCCGGCGGTGCGGCCGGCCATCGGCGCCTCCTTCCCTCGCCCCGGCGGCGCCCGGACGGAGCGCGCTCGGCACTGGACACCGCCGTTAACGGATACTAACATCACCGATGTTAGCGTTCATTAACTGCGGAGGCGAACCCATGCCAACGGCACCGGTGCTCAGCTCGGCCGTCGACACCGAGGGCGCCGAGTTCGCGGCCAACGCCGCAGCGAACCGCGCCCTCGCGGCCCAACTGCGCGAGCGCCTGGCCGCCGCCGCGCTGGGCGGGCCGGAGAAGGCACGCATCCGCCACACCGAGCGCGGCAAGCTGCTGCCGCGCGAGCGCGTCGACCGGCTGCTCGACCCCGGTTCGCCGTTCCTGGAGCTGGCGCCCCTGGCCGGCTGGGGGCTCTACGGCGCCGACGGCCACGACGCGCCCGCCGCCGGGATCATCACCGGTATCGGGCGCGTGTGCGGGCGCGAGGCGGTGATCGTCGCCAACGACGCCACGGTCAAAGGCGGGAGCTACTACCCCATGACCGTCAAGAAGCACCTGCGCGCCCAGGAGGTCGCGCTGCACAACCGGCTGCCGTGCGTGTACCTGGCCGACTCCGGCGGAGCGTTCCTGCCGATGCAGGACGAGGTCTTCCCCGATCGCGAGCACTTCGGGCGCATCTTCTACAACCAGGCGACCATGTCGCAGCTGGGCATCCCGCAGGTCGCCGCCGTGCTGGGCTCCTGCACGGCCGGCGGCGCCTACGTCCCGGCGATGAGCGACGAGGCGGTGATCGTCCGCGACCAGGGCACCATCTTCCTGGGCGGCCCGCCCCTGGTGAAGGCCGCCACCGGCGAGGTCGTCACCGCCGAGGAGCTGGGCGGGGGCGACGTGCACGCGCGCGCCTCCGGGGTGGTCGACCACCTGGCCGAAGACGACGCCCACGCGCTGGCCGTCGTCCGCCAGATCGCCGACACGCTCGGCCCGCGCGGCGAGCCGGCCTGGGAGCGCGCCGAGCCGCGGCCGCCCGAGCTGGATCCCGCGGAGATCCACGGCGTGGTGCCCACCGACACCCGCACCCCCTACGACGTGCGCGAGATCATCGGCCGCGTCGTCGACGGCAGCGAGTTCACCGAATTCAAGGCCGAGTACGGCACGACCCTCGTGTGCGGGTTCGCCCGGATCCACGGCCATCCCGTGGGGATCGTGGCCAACAACGGCATCCTGTTCGCCGAGTCGGCGCTCAAGGGCGCCCACTTCATCGAGTTGTGCGACCGGCGCAGCACGCCGCTGGTGTTCCTGCAGAACATCTCGGGGTTCATGGTCGGACGCGACTACGAGGCCGGCGGGATCGCCAAGCACGGCGCGAAGATGGTCACGGCGGTGGCCTGCGCACGGGTGCCCAAGTTCACCGTTGTCGTGGGCGGGTCCTTCGGCGCGGGCAACTACAGCATGTGCGGCCGGGCGTACTCGCCGCGGTTCGTGTGGATGTGGCCCAACGCGCGGATCTCGGTGATGGGCGGCGAGCAGGCCGCCTCGGTGCTGGCGACGGTGCGGCGCGACCAGCTGGAGGCACAGGGCCGGGACTGGCCGGGCGAGGAGGAAGAGGATTTCAAGGCGCCGATCCGCGAGCAGTACGAACGGCAGGGCGACCCCTACTACTCGACCGCGCGGCTGTGGGACGACGGCGTCATCGACCCGGCCGACACCCGCACCGTGCTGGCGCTGGGCCTGGAGGCCGCCCGCTACGCCCCGCTGGAGCCGGTGGGCTACGGCGTGTTCCGGATGTGAGGGGGACGACGATGTCCGAGGGTGAGCAGCGCGCCGACCGGGCGCCGGAGGCGCAGCGGGACGGGACCGCCGATGGGGCCGCGCCGGGCGCAGGACCCGCCGGGGCCGTCCCGGGCGGGTCGGCGCCGGGCGGGCCTGCCGGCGGTCAAGGCGCGCCCTCCGCGGGTGTGCCCGCCTCCGGCGGCGCGGCCGCCGTGCTGGTGGCCAACCGCGGCGAGATCGCCGTGCGCATCATGCGGACGATCCGGCGGATGGGCCTGCGCTCGGTCGCCGTACACAGCACCGCCGACCCAGGAGCCCGGCACGTGCGCGCGGCCGACGCCGCGGTCTGCGTCGGCGGCCCCTCCCTGGCCGAAAGCTACCTCGACGCCGAGGCGATCGTGGCCGCTGCGGTGGAGTCCGGCGCGCGGATGGTGCACCCCGGCTACGGCTTCCTCGCCGAGAACGCCGATTTCGCGCGCCGCTGCGCTCAAGCGGGGCTGGTGTTCATCGGCCCGCCGCCCGAGGCGATCGAGGCGATGGGCGACAAGATCAGCGCCAAGGCGCGCGTCGCCGAGGCCGGCGTGCCGCTGCTGCCCGGGTTCGCGGAAGAACCCGGCCGGCCCATGGACGAGGACGAACTGGCGCGCGCGGCGGAGCGTACCGGCTACCCCCTGCTGATCAAGCCCTCGGCGGGCGGCGGTGGGAAGGGGATGCGCGTCGTGCACGGCCCGAGCGAGCTCGCCGCGGCGGCCGCGGCGGCGCGCCGCGAGGCCGAGGCCGCCTTCGGCGACCGGACACTGCTCGTCGAGCGGCTGGTGCGGCGGCCCCGCCACGTCGAGGTGCAGGTGCTGGCCGACCGCTACGGCAACGTGCTGCACCTGGGCGAGCGCGAGTGCAGCCTGCAGCGCCGCCACCAGAAGATCGTCGAGGAGTCGCCGTCGCCGCTGCTGAGCTCGGAGCAGCGCTCGGCGATGGGCGAGGCCGCGGTGGCCGCGGCCAAGGCGTGCGGGTACGTCGGCGCCGGGACCGTCGAGTTCATCGTCGAGCCGCCGGAGGCTGACGCAGCGGAAGGCGCCGACGCGGCGGTGGAGGGGCCGCGCGGCGGAGCGGCCGACGGCGGCCCCGAGCAGCACCGTGCGGAGGCTCCGGGGGAACCCCTTTCTTCAAGTCAACCCGATCCCGCCCACTCCGTACCACCTCGGGCTCGCGACCTGTGGACAGCCGATGCCGTCGACTACTCGTTCCTGGAGATGAACACCCGCCTGCAGGTGGAGCACCCCGTCACCGAGGCCGTGGCCGCGGTCGGCGGCCGGCGCGGCATCGACCTCGTCGAACTGCAGATCCGCGTCGCGCGCGGCGAGCCGCTGCCCTTCGCCCAGGCCGACGTCTCCCTGTCCGGCCACGCCGTCGAGGCCCGCGTCTACGCCGAGGACCCCGCTAACGGCTTCCTGCCCACGGGCGGCCGCGTCCTGCTGCTGGACGAGCCCGCGGGCGCGGACCTGCGGGTGGACTCCGGGCTGGACGAGGGCACCGAGATCACCTCCGCCTACGACCCCATGCTGGCCAAGGTGGTCGCCTGGGCCCCCGACCGCGCGGGCGCCCTGGACCGCATGGACGCCGCCCTGGCCGACTACACCCTGCTCGGCTGCGACACCAACGTGTCCTTCCTGCGCGCGCTGCTGGGCACGCCCCAGGTGCGCGCCGGAGCGCTGAGCACCGACCTCACCGAACAGCTCGCGCCCGAGCTCAGCGCCCCGGCCGACGGCTCGGGACCCGCCGCGGACTCCCCCTGCGCTCCCCCGCCCGACGCGCTGATCGCAGCGGCCGCCGACCACCAGCTCGGACTGGAACCCGACCCGCGCACCGCCGACCGCTTCGCGGTCCCCGACGGCTGGCGCATCGGCGAGCCCGGGTGGACCGCATGGCGGCTGCGCTCCCCCCGGCACGGTGCGGCAGCGGTCCGCGTGCGCCGGCGCCCCTCCCCCGCGACCGCCGCGGCCGCCGACCCGCAGAGCTTCGGCGCCCCGCCGCTGGTCCCCGGAGCCGACACGCAGGGCCCGCTCACCGTCGGCTACGAGGTCAGCGTCGACGGCGGCCCGCCCGTCGCCGTCGACGCCGCCCGCTCCCCCGACGGCCGCACCCTGACGGTCGCGCTGCGCTCGCGCACCCTGCGCTATGCCCGCGCCGCCGAGCGCGCGGGTCTGTGGCTGGGCCGCGAGGGCGCGGCCTGGCGCTTTGAGGACGACCCCGTGCTCGCACCGTCGCGCGCCGCCGGTGCGGCCGGCGACGGCACGGTGCGCAGCCCTATGCCCGGCACTGTCCTCTCACTCGCCGTCGCCGAGGGCGAGCGGGTCGTCGCCGGGTCGCCCGTGGCCGTTGTGGAGGCGATGAAGATGGAGCACACCGTCACCGCGCCCGTCGACGGCACCGTCAGCGAGCTGCCCGTGCGCCCCGGCCGCCCCGTGGCCATGGACGCGCTGCTGGCCCGCATCACCCCGGAGCCCGCGGCGACCCCGCCCGGCTCCGGGGGCCCCGACTCCGCACACACCACGCTTGAGGAGTGACCATGGCACACGGGCTGTCCGAGGAGTACGAGGAGCTGCGCCGCACCGTCGAGGAGTTCGCCCGCACCGAGGTGGCCCCGGTCATCGGCGACTACTACGAGCGCGGCGCGTTCCCCTACGGCATCGTCGCCAAGATGGGCAGCATGGGCCTGTTCGGCCTGCCGTTCCCCGAGGCGTACGGCGGCATGGGCGGCGACTACTTCGCGCTGTGCCTGGCACTGGAGGAGCTCGCCCGCGCCGACTCGTCGGTGGCGATCACCCTTGAGGCGGGAGTGTCGCTGGGCGCAATGCCGATCTTCCGCTTCGGCACCGACGAGCAGCGCCGCACCTGGCTGCCGCGGCTGTGCTCGGGCGAGGCGCTGGGCGCGTTCGGGCTGACCGAGCCGGGCGGCGGCTCCGACGCGGGCGCCACCCGCACCACCGCGCGCCTTGAGGGCGGCGAGTGGGTGGTCGACGGCACCAAGGCGTTCATCACCAACTCCGGTACCGACATCACCTCGCTGGTCACGGTCACCGCGGTCACCGGGCGGAAGGACGGCGACCGCCCGGAGATCTCGGCGATCCTGGTGCCGACGGGCACGCCGGGCATGTCGGTGGGCCAGCACTACTCCAAGGTCGGCTGGAACGCCTCGGACACCAATGAACTGGTGTTCGACGACTGCCGGGTGCCCGAGGCCAACCTGGTGGGCGAGCGCGGCCGCGGCTATGCGCAGTTCCTGCGCATCCTGGACGAGGGCCGGATCGCCATCGCGGCGCTGGGCACGGGCCTGGCCCAGGGGTGCGTCGACGAGAGCCTGCGCTACGCCGCAGAGCGCGAGGCGTTCGGCAACACCATCGGGCGCTACCAGGCGATCCAGTTCACCATCGCCGACATGGAGGCGCGCGTACACACCGCCCGCCTGGCCTACTACGACGCCGCCTCGCGCATGCTGGCGGGCGAGCCGTTCAAGAAGCAGGCCGCGATCGCGAAGCTGGCGTCCTCCAACGCCGCCATGGACAACGCACGCGACGCGACGCAGATCTTCGGCGGCTACGGGTTCATGAACGAGTACCCGGTGGGCCGGTTCTACCGCGACGCCAAGATCCTGGAGGTCGGCGAGGGGACGTCGGAGATCCAGCGCATGCTCATCGCCCGCGAGCTGGGGCTTCCCGCCTGAGGCGGCCGGGCGGATGGGCGGGCTGCCGCACCGGCGGTGCGGCTCCTAGGCTCCGCCGACCGCTCTGCTGCGCGCCACCTCGGCCTCCACCAGCGCCACGGCCGGCGCCGTCCCGTCCTCGGCGCGCACCAGCGCCCCCGTCTCACGGGCGCGGCCGGCCGCCGCAGCGTCGTCCGCGGCCTGCCGGATCCGCCCGGCGAGGCCGCCGGCGGTGATCCTGGCTGCGGGCAGCGGCTCAGGGCCGAGGCCGGCGGCGTGCACGCGGTCGGCCCAGAAGCGGTGCTCCCGGTGGAAGGGGCAGACGATCTGCGGGCGCCCGGCGGCCAGAGCGGCGCCGACGGCACCGGCTCCTCCTGCATGCAGGACCGCCGACACGCGCGGGAGGATCCAGTCGTGCGGGACCTCCCGTACGACGAGGACGTCGTCGGCCTCGGCGACCCCGGCGAGCCCGCCCCATCCGGTCGCGAGCACCGCACGGACTCCGGCGCGCCGCGCCGCGCCGACGACCTCCCGGCCCAGCCGGGCGGGGTCGCTTCCGGGCATGGAGCCGAACCCGGCGAACAAGGGCGGCTCTTGGGCCTGTAGGAACGCCGTGAGCCGCTCCGGCGGAGCCCAGTCGGCGGGCGCCGGCAGGAACCAGTAGCCGGTGGTGTGCACCCAATCGGGGTAGTCGGCGGGGTCGCCTACGAGGTGGCGGCTGTAGGCCTGCAGCAGCGGCGCCCGCGTCCCGTCGGGCCGGCGCAGGGCGTCGTGCCCGCCGCGGCGCCGGGGCAGGCCCAGGCGCCCCGCGCGCCAGGCGTTCACGGTCCCGTTGTAGGCGCGCAGAACGAGCGTGTTGGTCCGGTGGCTCGCCCGGTTCAGGGCGCGCGGCACGGGCACCGGCAGCATGGGGTTGGGAAAGGCCGCCGTGGGCACCCAGAACGGCTGCAGGGCCACCGGGACGGATGGGACCCCCAGGTACTCGGCGATGTGGTGGCCCGGATAGCCCATCCCGTGCACCACGACGTCGGCGTCGGCGAACCCGTCCGCGGCGGCGGCCATGTCGTCCAGCACCCGTACCATGTCGGCCTTGGCTCGGCGCACGATCCGCACCATCGCCCCGGCCTCGCGCAGCCGCCCGCCCCGCCTTCCCGATTCGGCCGTGTCGGCGACCAGCTCCGTGTCGTCGAGCATGCGGACCGGCCCGTCGTCGAGGGGGGCGAACGCCAGCCCGTGGTCGGCCGCCAGGGCGGCCGACGACTCCGCGGCGGCCAGCAGCGGCTCGTGCCCTGCCGCGCGCAGGGCCCGTGCGAGCGCCGCGAACGGTTGGACGTCGCCGCGCGTTCCGTGGTTGACGATGAGGACCCGCATCGTGGGGCTCCCTTCGGGCTGGCGGAATGGGCCGGTGCCGAGAGAGCGGTCGCGGCGCGCCGGCGCCGCCGGGCGGTCCCACGACCCTCTCACCGTACGAGAATTTCAGAAATTTCTGAATACTCAGACTCTACGAAGGGTTCGCTATGATGGGCTTCACCGCAGACCCCGAGGAGGAACCGGCTTGCCCGAAGCCGACGAGCGCCGGGAGACGGCCGAGCAGCTTGCGCTGACTCTGAGCGAGCACGGGATGCAGCGCATGGCGGCGCGCGTGCTGGCCGCCGCCATCTTCGCCGAGCAACCCACCCTGACCCAGGGCGAGCTGACCGAGGAGCTCGCCGTCAGCACGGGGGCCGTCTCCGGCGCGATCACCATGCTGACCTCCGTCGGCCTGGTGGAGCGCGTCCCCGCGGCCGGCAGCCGGCGCGACCACTACCGCCTGCGCGACGACGCCTGGGCCCGCCTGTTCAGCAGGCAGAACGAGGTCGTGGAGGCGATGCTGCGCATGGCCCGGCACGGCGTCGAGATCACCTCCGAAGACGGCTACGCCCGCTCCCGCCTGGAGGAGATGCGCGACTTCTACGCGTTCATGGTCGGCGAGTTCCCGGCCCTGATCGAGCGCTGGCAGCAGCAGCGGGCGACGAAGGAGCGGTAGGCCGCCGGTACCGGCGCCCGACCCCGGCGGCGCCGCGCCGACCGCGCCGCCGGAACCGAGCACGACCGCCGGCGCCTGCAGCGGCGCCTCCCGCCGACCTGCACTATCGGCGCCGGCCATCAGGCACGCACACTGCCGGCGTTCCTGCGGCACAGCGCACGAAACACCCCCATATAGTGACGCACTGTAGTTGAATGACTCCGAACCGCCCGCGGCGATGCATCCGACGCTCGCCGCCCGCACAGAACGGAGTCGCCACCCATGCCCCGATCTCTTCAGCACACGCACCGGTTCCGACGAGCCGCCGCTCTGGCGGCCGCCCTGGCGCTCGCGGCGGCCGCGTCTCCGGCCGCCGCCTGGGCCGCTCCCGCCGCCGCGTCGGCCAAGGCGAGTACGCAGCATGTCTGTCCGGCCCTCGTGCCGCCGCCCAGCCAGGCCGACCGGGAGCGCTACATGTGCGGCGACCGCCGCCTGGGACCTGCCGACCTGCCCGACGAGGGGGTCGTCGGCGAGCTCGTCGAGGAGTACGAGCGCCTCGGCGGCGCCGAACCCGTCACCTTCCTCTCCGAGCACCGCGAGACCGGTGTCGACACCGGGACCGGCGAACTCTGGGAGCGCTGGCGCTATCCCGCACACGACGGGTTCGCGCTGCGCGGAGGCCGCCCGCAGAGCGACGAGGAGACGGTCCCCGCCGGCGCGATGGTCGACCGCTTCGGATCGCCCCGCGGCGCCTTCCTCGCCCCTGCCGGGACGCCGTTCCCCGAGCGGTCGCTGCCCCCGGACTCGCTCAACACCTGGCCGGACGGCCCGGAGCACAACTACCGCTGCTACCGGGTGACCGAGGAGTTCACGGCCCGGACCGGCCCCATCGCGCCGGCGTTCGAGCAGCCCGGCGGAGGCCGCCAGATCCTGCTCACGCCCGCGCTCGTCGAGGAGGCCGGCGACCGCGACAGCCTCGGCGCCCACGCGATGGTCGAGTGGGGCTATCTCGACAAGCGCCCGGCCGGCGAGTGCGACGTCGAGCCGGACGCCGCTCTGGGGGCCTGAGCGCGTCCGCCGCCCGGGGCGCCCGCCCCACACGGGCACCCCGGGCGGATGCATGTGGAGTTCATGGAGCCGTCGCGCATGGACCTGCGACTGCGGGCGACACGTCCCGCCCCGCCTCCACCGGGGCGCCGGGGCGCCCGACGGCCGTGGTCGGCCCTACCTGCGTTCGCGCACCGCCCGGACGATCTCCTCCGCAGCCTCGTCCAGCGGCACGCCGTTGTTCTGCGAGCCGTCGCGGTAGCGGAACGACACCGCGCCCTTGGCGATGTCGTCGTCGCCGGCCAGCAGCATGAAGGGCACCTTCTGCTTCTGGGCGTTGCGGATCTTCTTCTGCATCCGGTCGTCGCCGGAGTCGACCTCGGCCCGGACGCCCTCGGCGCGCAGCCGCTCGACGAAGCCCCCGAGGTAGGGGGCGTGCTCGTCGGCGATGGGGATGCCCACCGCCTGGACCGGTGCCAGCCAGGCCGGGAACGCCCCCGCGTAGTGCTCCAGCAGCACGCCGAAGAACCGCTCGATCGAGCCGAAAAGGGCGCGGTGGATCATGATCGGGCGCTGCCGGGAGCCGTCGGAGGCGGTGTACTCCAGCTCGAAGCGCTTCGGCTGCTGCAAATCGACCTGGAGGGTGGACATCTGCCAGGTGCGGCCGATGGCGTCCTTGGCCTGCACCGAGACCTTGGGCCCGTAGTATGCGGCGCCGCCGGGGTCCATGACCAGGTCCAGCCCCTGCTTCTGGGCGGCCTGGCGGAGCAGCTCGGTGGCCTCCTCCCACTCCGCCGGCTCGCCGATGAACTTCTCGGACTCGCCTCGGGTGGACAGCTCCAGGTAGAAGTCGCTCAGCCCGTAGTCGCGCAGCAGGTCGAGCACGAAGGTGAGCAGGCGGTCCAGCTCGTCGGGGGCCTGTTCGACGGTGCAGTAGATGTGCGAGTCGTCCTGGGTGAATCCGCGGGCGCGGGTGAGGCCGTGCACGACGCCGGACTTCTCGTAGCGGTAGACGGTGCCGAACTCGAACAGCCGGAGCGGCAGCTCGCGGTAGGACCTGCCGCGCGAGCGGAAGATCAGGTTGTGCATGGGGCAGTTCATGGCCTTGAGGTAGTAGTCCTGCCCCTCGAACTCCATGGGGGGGAACATGCCCTCGCTGTAGTTCGGCAGGTGCCCCGAGGTCTCGAACAGCTGCGCCTTGGAGATGTGGGGGGTGTTGACGAACTCGTAGCCGGCCTCCTCGTGGCGCCGGCGGGAGTAGGCCTCCATCTCCTTGCGGATCACGCCGCCCTTGGGGTGGAACACCGGCAGGCCCGAGCCGAGCTCCTCGGGGAAGGAGAACAGGTCCAGCTCGGCACCCAGCCTGCGGTGGTCGCGCTTCTCGGCCTCCTCCAGGAAGGCGAGGTACTCCTTGAGCGCGTCGCGGTTCTCCCAAGCGGTGCCGTAGATGCGCTGCAGCTGCGGGTTGGTCTCGTTGCCGCGCCAGTAGGCGGCGGCCGAGCGCATCAGCTTGAAGGCGGGGATGGACCGGGTGGTGGGCAGGTGCGGGCCCCGGCACAGGTCCTTCCAGCACAGCTCGCCGGTCTTGGGGTGGATGTTGTCGTAGACGGTCAGCCCTCCGGCGCCGACCTCGACGTTGGCGCCCTCGGCGGAGTCGCCGGCGTCGCCCTTGAGGCCGATCAGCTCCAGCTTGTAGGGCTCGGTGGAGAGTTCGGCGCGGGCCTCGTCGTCGGAGACCGGGCGGCGGTCGAAGCGCTGGCCCTGCTTGACGATCTCCTGCATGCGCTTCTCGATGCGCTTGAGGTCCTCGGGAGTGAAGGGCTCGGCCACGTCGAAGTCGTAGTAGAAGCCGTTGTCGACGGGCGGGCCGATGCCCAGCTTGGCCTCGGGGAACAACTCCTGGACCGCCTGGGCCATGACGTGGGCGGTCGAGTGGCGCAGGATCGCGCGGCCGTCGTCGGAGTCGACGGCGACCGGCTCGACCGCGTCGCCCTCGGAGAGCTCGTGGGCGAGGTCGCGCAGCTCTCCGTTGACGCGGGCGGCGACCACGGTCCGCCCGTCGGCTTCGAGCGCCTGGCCGGCCGTAGTCTGAGCCGCCACCGCACGCTCGACTCCGGCGAGGGTGATACGCAGCTCAGGCACGACGGACACAGTGGCTCCTCATACGTTGGTCGGCGCTTGCGCGCGGATCTGAGACGTGCGCGGGGAGTCGGGGCCGCCCGCGCCGCTCCAATCGATGCTATCGGCTCAGCCACGCCCCATCACCCGCCTTTTCGCCGCCCGCGATGCGCCTGGCCTCAAGCCGCGGGCTCCGCGCTGCCCGCCTCCGGCCGCGGCTGTGCCGCACGGTTCGCGGGGCCCGGGGCAGCCGATCGGTGCCCTCTGAGAGCCCCCTGACAACCTGTCCGATCTGCCCGATTTCGGATGGCGGGTGGAGACCTCGAACACCGACAGGGTCGGGGATGCCGTCGAAAACGACCGCCCGGGATCGGAGCCGACCATGTTCGGATCAAGTCGGATCGTTTAGGATCCATTGGGTGCCGCAAGGCTTCCGGGCGGGCATGTACCCGCCGGAGCAGGTAGGCCAGAAGCGAGTCAGGTGCGGAGGATCCCGTGCGAGTTGTGGTGGTAGGGGCGGGCATAGCCGGGATGACGCTTGCCGCCGCACTGGTCCGCGACGGCATCGGCGTCACACTCCTGGAGCAGGCACCCGACCCGGCCCCGGCCGGTGCCGGCGTGGAGCTGACCCCCAACGCTCTGCGGCCCCTGCGGGAGCTCGACCTGGGTCCGGCCCTTGAGCGCGCCGGCGTGTACCCCGAGTCCCGCGACCTGCTGCGCTGGGACGACGAGCGCCTGCTCGCCCGCTCCCCGCTCGGCGGCGATCTGTCCGCGCGCTATGGCGCCCCCACTCTGGCCCTGCTTCGGGCCGACCTGCACCGCGCCCTGCACGACGCCCTCCCCGCCGACACCGTGCGGACCGGCCACTACGTCACCGACCTGCTGGAGAACAGCGACGGGGTCGTCGTACGCTGCGCCGACGGCCGCCAGGTGCACGGCGACGTCGCCGTCGGCGCAGACGGCGCCAACTCGCTGATCCGCAGCCTGCTCAACACCGAGCGCTACCGCCCGGCCCGGCGGCTGCTCTACCGCGGCCTCGCTCCGGCCGCCAGCGCTCCCGAGGTGTGCGGGCAGGCGCGCGTGCGGATCTGGACGGGCGGCGACCGCTACATCTCCTGCTTTCCGGTCGCCGGCGGAGAGAAGGTGAGCTTCAGCGCGACGGTGCCCGCAGGAACCGGCGAACCCGACTCCTGGACCTCGCGCGACCGCATCGGCGACCTCACCGCAGCGTTCGGCGGCTGGAGCACGTCGGCGCTGGGGCTCGTCTCCGCGGCCGAGTGGGTGGGCGTCTGGGGGGTGTACGACCACTCCCCCGTGCCGGTGTGGCAGTGCGGCAGGGTCGCACTGATGGGCGACGCGGCCCACCCCACGCTCCCCTTCTTCGCTCAGGCGACCAACCAGGCGGTCGAGGACGCCGTGGCACTGGCGGCGTGCCTGCGCAGCGCGACCTCGCTGACCGCCGGCGACGCGCTGGAGCGCTACGCCCGGCTGCGCCGGCGCCGCACGGACCGGTTGGACGCGGTCTCCCAGGACATATTGGACGCTCTACGGGCGGAGGGCGACCGGTCGCCCGAGGCCTGGGCGCGGGAGGTGAGCCGGGCCGAGTCGGCCAACGCCGACTGGATCTACGGCCTCGACCCGGTCGATGAGGACGCGCAGCCGGTCGGCGCCGACCCCGCGGCGGGCTGATGCGGCGCGCGGGGATCGGCGGCTCCAGCCCCGCCGGGCGGCGGCGGAGCGCGGAGTTGTGCGATGACAGCATCAGCCGCCCGGTAGAGGGCTTCGGATTTGTTCTGGCGGCCCCGTTACCCGCCCTTGATCCGATGGATATCGTAGGCGCATGTCTCCGAGCCCCTTGAGCGGCGCTGGCCACCCGGACCCGGCGGCATCCCCCATGGCCCGCGCGCGTCGGCCCTCACGTCGGTGGCGCAGGTTCCGCGTCCGGCTGCGCATCTGGCGGATGCGCATGCACGCCCATCCGGTACTCAGCCTGACCTGGCGGACGGTCGTCGCGGCCGTGGGCCTGGTCGTACTCCTCGCCGGAATCGTGATGTGCGTCACTCCGGGACCGGGCGTGGCCGGCATCATCCTCGGACTCGCCATTCTGGCCACCGAGTTCGCCTGGGCACGAGGGCTGCTGCGGTACGCGCGCTCGTGGGCGCACCGCGCCAGGGAGCGCGCCGTCCACAAGGCGCAGCAGCACCGCCGAGAGCGCGACCACTCCGCATCGGCGCTGCACCCCGCCCCCGACTCCGACTGAGCAGACGAGTCGCATCCGCCCGCTCGGGGCGCCTGGATTCGGACATCCTGGGGGTGCGTCGGCCATCTGCGGCGCCGGGCACGCACGCGCGCCTTCTGGTCTGGGGCGGACGGTGTCCGGAAAGGGGGCCGCGTGACCGTCATCGCCGAGCCCGGAACAGGCGAAGTCCTCCGCGAACCGACTGCCGGTACCGCACGCGATCAGCGGCCGCTCCGCAGACCGGTCGGCCACCCCAAAAACAGAAAGCCGGACCCCAGACATGGGCCCGGCTCATCCACGATGTCCCGCAGACATCACACGGGTGGGCGATACTGGACTCGAACCAGTGACCTCGTCGGTGTGAACGACGCGCTCTAGCCAACTGAGCTAATCGCCCGAAGGTGTCCCGCTCTCTGCGGGGCGAACACTGAAGACTCTAGCGCATCCGTCAGAGTGGATGATGCAGTCTCCCCGGGGGGAACGAAGCGACTGTGACCAACGTCTCATCAAGCGGAGCCATGGCTGTATTCAATCAGGGGCAAAGCGACGAAAGCCCGGCAAAGACGGGCATCCGGCAGCCGAGGGCAGCTCGGGACGTCCCCGACCCGGGCATCCCCGTGACGTGCCGCACAGATCATCGGGAAATTCCTGGTTTCTGCAGCTCATTACAGTGGCGGAGGATCTGGTGGCGGCATATGGATCGTCAACCGCACTCCAAGTCACCCCGCCGGCGAGAAGAATCCGCCGGTTGACCGTCATAGACCGCCCGCGGCCGCGTTGGAGCGGTCGAGACGGCAACGAACCCGCTCCCGCACCCGGGGCCGGACGAGAAAAAGGTTTGGCGAACATGAACAGTAGCGGCACCACTGCCAGCGCCGAGCTTGGGCTTCGGCTCGTGGTCCCCGACCGCACGGCCGTTCCTCTGGTCGCTCGGCTGGACTACACGGCCGACGACCCGTACGCGATCAAGGTCGCCTTCCACACCGGCGAGGACGAGCCCGTCGAGTGGATCTTCGCGCGCGAACTGCTGACCGTGGGCATCGTGCGTCCCGCGGGCGACGGCGACGTGCGGGTCTGGCCCGAGAAAGGCTCCGGCGAGCGCACCGTCAGCATCGCGCTGTCCTCGCCGTTCGGGCAGGCGCAGTTCGACGCCGAGGTGTCGCCTCTGGCCGAGTTCCTGCACCGCACCTACGAGATCGTGCCTGCCGGCCAGGAGGGCGACTACGTCGACCTCGACTCCGAGATCGAGCGCCACCTGCAGTCCTGAGGCCGCGCGGTCCAACGACCGCACGCCGCGGCGCCGCACGCCCGCCGAGCCCCGGGGAGCCGGACAGGCCCTCGAAGGACGGCCAGGCGGGCGGCCGTCCCCGGCCGCTGCCGACGCGCCGTCCGCGCCTCCGCGCGAGGAGATCCCCGCATCGGCGATCGGGGCGGCCTGCGCCCCCGCCTCCGGCGGCAGGGCTCGCGCGAGCGCACCGCGTCCCGCAGCCGGCGGCGCTGCGCCCGCCCCCTCAGGGGTCGATGTCGGACGCACCGCGATCCACGAACACGTCCATGGTCTTGCGTGTCACCGGGCCCGGGGCGGCGGGCAGCTCCCGGCCGTCGATCGCCCTGATGGGCTGCACGTCGCGGCCCGAGGAGGTCAGGAACGCCTCCGACACCCGGTCGAGGTCGGCCATCGCGACGTCGACCTCGGCGCCCCCGGCCCACTCCAGCACCAGTTCGCGGGTGATACCCGCCAGCGGTCCCGCCGACAACGGCGGGGTGAGCAGGTGGCCGTCCAGGACGACGAAGACGTTGCTGCCGGTGCCTTCACAGAGGTCGCCGGCGGTGTTGGCGAAGACCGCCTCCCCGGCGCCGCGCTCGCGCGCGTACTCCAGCGCCAGCACGTTCTCGGCGTAGGAGGTCGTCTTCAGCCCGGTCAGCGCTCCGTTCTCGTTGCGCGTCCAGGGCACCGCGGCCACGTTCACGGTTGGGGTGACGGGGCTGAGCGGGGCCACCGCCACCACGCACGTCAGCTCTCCCGGCGTGCGGTCCGACCCCAGCGGGCCCGGGCCGCCGGTCACCGTGATGCGGATGCGGGAGCGCTCGATCCCGGGATTGGCGTCGACCGCCTCCCGCACGCCGCCGGCGACGAGGTCGAGGTCGGGCGCCGGCAGTCCCAGCCCGGCAGCGGAGCGGGCCAGCCGCCCGAGGTGCCGCGACAGCGCGAACGGCTGCCCGGCGATGCCCTTGACGGTCTCGAAGACCCCGTCTCCCACCGTGATCCCGTGGTCCAGGACCGGGATCAGGGCTTCGCTCTCGTCAACGACCCTACCCCGGCCGAATCCCGCGCCGGCGATCCACACCCGCATGATCGATTCCTCCTTCGTGCTGGTCGCCGCGGCTGCACTGCGCGGCCCGCGCCGGACGCGGCGGCGCCGGTGCGGGCGCGGCCGGCGCCGCTGCCGCCTCACCCGCGTGCACCGCACCGATCCGTGTGCCTCCAGATCCTGCCACCCCGCTCGGCAGGAGGCGGGCGCGCCGCGTCGGTGTGCCGATGTCACCCCGTCCGGGTCCCGGCGGCGCGAAGAGAGGCAAGAGCCGTGACCAACTTTGGCCGCACCCCTATGCGTACCGGCCACCACGGGTAACGTAGCGAATCGCACCGGTACCCGTCCTATCGCACTAAGTGGTCACCCGTCCGACACGCCGCAGCAGAGCAACTGGGTGGGTTACGAATGGCTATCATCTGGGCAACGCTTATGAGGACCCTCACCCCGGGGGGTTCCGCGGACGCGTGCGCGCCCCTTGACCGGGGATCGGCGCGGTCCGGCCGAGACGACGACGGATCAAGAGAGCTATGACCCCACAGAGCACCGCCCCAGGCGAGTTGAGTTGGCTGCTCGACGACCTCCTCACCCGCGCGCAGGGAGCCCGGCACGCCATCGTCCTGTCCACTGACGGACTGCTCATGGCCTCGTCCAGCCGGTTGGACCGCGCCAGCGCCGAGCATCTGGCCGCGATCACCTCCGGCCTGCACAGCCTGGCGACGGGGGCCGGCAAGCAGTTCAGCGCGGGCGGGATCCGCCAGACCATCATCGAGATGGACGACGCCTTCCTGTTCGTCGCCGCCGCCGGGGAGGGCGCGTGCATGGCGCTGCTCTCCGACACCGAGTGCGACGTCGGTCTCGTCGCCTATGAGATGAACAAGGTGATCGAGCGCGTCGGCCAGTACCTGGCAGCTCCGCCCCGCCCCGACATGCCCACCACCCCTGCCCACGTCGAGCGCTGACCCCCTCCCAGCCGCTCCCCCGGGCGGTGCCGCGAGCCCGCACCGCCTTCCCTCCCGCCCCTCCTGCGTGCGGATTCGATTTCGTGTGCACGCGGGTTATCCGATAGAGTCCTAACCACAGCGAAGGAGGCGCCCGCCGAACGGGAAGCCTTCCTCCGCGCGGACGTGGCTCAGCTGGTAGAGCATCACCTTGCCAAGGTGAGGGTCGCGGGTTCGAATCCCGTCGTCCGCTCGGCGTGCGAACGATGCACGGTAGACCATGGGTCCGCCCATGGCCTCGCGGACGTGGCTCAGCTGGTAGAGCATCACCTTGCCAAGGTGAGGGTCGCGGGTTCGAATCCCGTCGTCCGCTCGGAGTAGCCGTAAGGGGACGAGCAAGCGCCTCGGTCACGGCTCGCGGCGGAGTGGCCGAGTGGCTTAGGCAAGGGACTGCAAATCCCTGTACACGGGTTCGATTCCCGTCTCCGCCTCCACCCGCTTCGCACTCCGGTGCGAACCAGGGCGGTTAGCTCAG
This sequence comes from Streptomonospora wellingtoniae, assembly GCF_031845375.1. NCBI lineage: Bacteria > Bacillati > Actinomycetota > Actinomycetes > Streptosporangiales > Nocardiopsidaceae > Streptomonospora > Streptomonospora wellingtoniae. Next base: position 120,564 of record NZ_JAVREK010000002.1, on the reverse strand, counting down.
TTGGTTAGAGCGCTACCTTGACACGGTAGAGGTCACAGGTTCGAATCCTGTATCGCCCACCAGCAACATCGCAGGTCAGAGGCCGCTTCGGCGGCCTTTTTCCGTTCCCGTCCGCTTCTGCGGAGACGGCTGGGAGACGATCTCTCTCCCGCTCCCCCACCGCACCTCCCTTCGCACCGGCCGCACGCTCGTACTCACCGAGCCGCGGAACCGGTCTCCACGATCCACTGGCGCTCGGCTTTCTTGAGAGTGTGCAGGCTGCGCCGCCAACTGGAAGCCGGTATGGGGTGATTCGCTATACCGAGCGGTTGGCGGATGCGGTGGCGCGCCCGTCGGTGGGATCGACGGGAGAGCGAACGGCGGCTCCACCCGCGGGTGCACCGCAGAGACCCTGCCTTTGCAGGGCGACGCTCCGGATCCGACCTGCGCCACCGCATCCTCTCGTGTAAGGAAGCGCTCAACGTCGCCACCGGCGACGAGCCGACTCCCGCAGTCCGACGCTGCCTGTCAGCGCTGCAGTGTCAGCAGACCCGGCCGATACGGCAGGAGACCGTAGTCGCCGCCGGACTCGGGGGAGCGCCCCTGGTAGAGGAACTGCATGTTGCAGGGATCGACGGTCATGGTCTGATCGGGGTCGGTGCGGACAAGCTCGCCGTGGCTGATGTCGTCGGTCCAGGTGGCGCCGCTGTTGGCCTGGCCGGCGAAGGGGTTGCTTTCGGTGGTGGCCTGCGGTGTCCACGTGCCGTCCAGGCTGTCGGCTGTGAACGAGCGGAAGTAGCGGTCTCCTTGCGCGCCGATCGCTTCGACGATCATGAGGTACTGGTCCTGGCCCTCAACGTTGTAGACCTGGACCCCTTCAAACAGGTCGTTGGTGTTGTCGGACATGATGGTCGTCGAGGTCGAGCCGAAGCTGCCCGGGAAGTCGCCGATAGGCATGCTGTCCCTGTAGATCCTGCCGTTGTCTCCGGCGAAGAACAGGTACATGTCCGAACTGTCGCCGATGAGCGCCTGATCGATGGGCCCTGTGGAGGAGTCGCCGATGCTTCCGTCGAAGAGGGTCTGCGCCTGCGACCAGCTGTTCACGTCGGCGGGATCGGTTGAGGTCCGGTAGGAGAAGGAGGGGCCGCCCCACTGGTAGGCGAGCACCCAGACGTCCCCGGGAGCGAAGTAGAAGAGAGTCGGTGCGACGGCGGCGAAGGGCATCGGGTTCTGGCCGGCCGAGTCCATGCCGGACCAGTTGTTGAAGAGGTCGAAGTTCATCGAGCCCCATGACGATCCCATATCGTGGTTCGTCGCATAGACGAGATGCTGTCCGTTGTAGGGCGCGTGGGTGAAGTCCTTGAGCGAAGCCCATCCCTGCCTCGGCTGCGCCAGCGGGCCGGTCGATGTCCAGTCGTACGTCGAGGGAAGAGCGCACGTGTCATCCGCCCCGTCGTCGTCGACCTGGACGAGTCGCCACTGCTGGTGGTCGCCACCCGAGTCGTCGGCCTGCACGATGTCGGCACCGTCAGCGTGCGAGGCGCCCTCTACCTCTACGGCCTTGCCGCTGTGCCGGTTGATCAACCGGACGTAGCCGCCGGGCGAGTCTTCCAGCCGGAACTGTTGGTTGGCCTGGTTGTAGTCGGTCCATTGGACGATGTCGGCACCGTTGGCGGTCGACCAGTTGTGGACGTCGAGCACCTTGTCCGAGATCCGTGATTGCAGACGGTAGTAGCCGTCGCCGGAGTCGACGAAGCGCCACTGCTGCTGGTGCTGGTCGTTCCGGGGCCACTGGGTGATCCGCGCCCCGTTGTCGGTGGCCCGGTTGTACACGTCCAACGCTTTGCCGCTCTCGCGGTTCACCAGCACGTACAACGCGTTGGTGTCGACTGTCGCGGCCGCGGCGGGTGTCGGTTCGACCACGGTGCCTGCACTGCCGACCACCATGACCATCACGACTGCGAGGACGGCTCGCAGGAACCGTCCTCGCAGTCGCAAGCGCGGCGCATTCGGAGACCTACTCAACGTAGACACGGTCCTTCCTCTCGGGGCCTGGAGCTGCACGGCCCCGGAGGGGCCAGCGCGAGCCGTAGGCCGGCACTTTGATTGTTAGCGCTAACATTCCTCTGGATGGCCTGCCGCATGCCTGGACGTGACTCCCACGCGACAGGACCCACCCGGAAGGTCGGGGGCGTCGCTGCCCTTGCCGCTGAATGTGAGCGATAACGCACTCGACGTCAAGTAGTTCCGGGAATATTCCGGAATATCGCGGGTCGGGGCATCACATCTTGGTCGGAGCGCGGCTGGGCGAACGAACCCGCCCGGCCTCCACGAGGACGCCGAGCGACGTCTCCGGACACGGTGGGCAGGTCCAGGCTCGGGCACGGGTCCCGAGCGCGCGGCGGTCGGCCGAGGCAAAACTGCAGGCAAAAGCACTTTCTGGCACTACCTGGCAAGGGGGCGGCGGCCCGCGCCCCGTTCACCCGGCGGGGCACGGGCCGCCGTCACGGACGGCACTCCGCTGAGTCCACTCGTGAAGGAGCCTGACGTACTCGCGAAACCGGAACACGGCTCAACCGGGCCCGACGCGAACATCGGCGGCCACAGGCTTGGGCGCCTCCCTGGCCACCTCATTTGCGGGCTCTGCTTCCCCGCTGCCGGCCATCAGGTGGCACGGCGTCGTCGGTCACCCCGCGTTCGTCATCAGCCACATAAAAGCAAAACAGCTGCTGGAAAGGGGGAATCCCACCGGGGATTGAGGCGTGGACGCCGGACACCCGCATTCGGTGCAGCGCTCCGCCACCGGCTGGGGCTCCCGAGACCATCGACCGCTCCGCTCCGGGTATAAAAGGATGGCCGCCCACGAGCTGACTGCAATCATGCCGAGCATCGTGCGTGCCCTCGGCAACCTGGGCGCGGAGAACTCGACTGCATTGCACGCTCATGCCGCGTTGAGAGGTCGCAGCATGGCTCGCGATTCGAAGCCGTGGCCCTCGCTGATATCGTTTCCGGAAACGGGTGAGCGTCACAATCGAGAGCACATCCCCCTCCGTCAGCCGGATTCCAGTGCCTCCGACCGAGAATGCAGACTGGAGCGCGGGAACCGAAAGCTGGGGAGCGGCTCGCCTTCCTGGAAAAACGGTGGTCTTCCTTGCGGGGGCGGCAGTCGGCAGTCGGTCCCCTTGCGCTGATCGACGCGGACGAGGGCGCCCGAGCGGCCGCCGCCGTGTACGCCCCGATGAACGTGGCCCGGTCCGTTCACTACGAATAGGGAAGCCGCGCAAACGTGGACGGAGAAACTGCGCGGCCGACTGGAGTCGGTTCGTGCTCACGAACCGGGTGAAAATTCGGTGGGAGGTTGTCGGACGACGACTGCCCGGTCGCCTCCAACCATCGGGCGCCGGCCACCACCGCCTCGCACCGGACGGTCGGTCCGGGACGCATCGGAGCGGGTGACGACGCCCCTTCCGGCCGCGGGGCGCGGCCCGGGACCGCAGGGGCGGCGGCTCGCGAGTGCGGCCGCGTCCGCCGGCAGGGCAACGGAGTCCCTGGAGGTCAGAGGTGTAGGAGTCGCCGGCCCCGATGTCGCGGGCTCGGCCGCCGCGGGTAGGGGCTGCTCCTGGATCGCTGCAGCACTGGGACGGTCGCCGTACCACGGCACCCGGACTTTCAAACCACCCTGAGGCCGCTCCGGTCCCCCTGCCGCCGATGCGTCGATCTCCCTGCAGGATTGCGCCTCCGACGGCGTGTTGTCCGGATTCGGCCAACGGGTTCGTTGAGAAGAAAACTGCTGCGCAGACCCGTGGAGCGCATGTCCATATGTGATGCCGCGCCGCCTCTCGGTCTTGCCGCGCCGAGATTCGGAAGGTTACGCTGTCTTCTTGTTCAAATATTCACAAGATAGTTCTGAACAACAGCCGACCGAGATCCGATGCAATCGGACCTTGAACGTTGATGACCGCCGAATGAGTAAACCGGGACTGGAGTACCCGATCGCACTCTGATCCGCGGAGTCGAGCAGATACGATCCGGCTTCGGCGAACGCACCGCGACGAGTACAAATTCGGCCATGCGCTCGATCATGTGCAGGTGAATACGGCTGTGAAGACGACACGAAAATTGGCGCGGTACACTCCTGTCGATCTCGCTGGGGCACCCGAAGTCGACGCGCTCCTCGAGCGGCTGGGATTCGGCCCCTTGGTCCGGTCCGAGGTCGCCACGTCGCCAGGGCGCAACGATATCTGGTTGGGACCTTCTGAATCAGGAATACGCGTTTTCGTCAAACGCCTGACCGGAAACAACCGCTACATCTCCGAACGCATCGAACGGATGCGTGCCTTCGAACGTTTCCGTCAGGAGACGGGTCCCGGGTCGTTGAACGCGCCGGAACTTCTCTCCAGCGAAACGGACACGGGACTGTGCGTGTTCGGCTACGTGGGCGACGCCCGGACGGGCGCCGAACTCGCGGCCGACGACCGGTTCGACGCGTCCCTTGCTGAACTGGCGGGACGCGCGCTGGGAACCGTGCACGCCGGAGCCCGCCATCACCTCGCCGACCTGGACGCGTCGCAGCCGCACATGCCCGATCCCCGCATGTTCACAGGCCTTCCGCGCGGCATGTACGACTCTCTCACCACCGCCGAGGTGGACGCCTGGAGGATGCTGCAACAGGACGCGCCGCTGGTCCGGGCCATCACCGAACTGTGCTCCGCCGAGCCCGGGAACCCAGCGGTTCCCTCCCACGGCGACCTGCGGCTCGACCAGTTCCTCGTCAGTGAGGGGGCCTTGTACGTCAGCGACTGGGAGGAGTTCCGCCTCACCGACCCGGCGCGCGACGTCGGCAACTACGCGGGCCAGTGGTTGCAAAGGGCGGTACTGGACATCGTCTCGGCCCCCGCCGGATCCGCCTTCCGCGACGCGGATCTGACCCACGAGGACGTCATGGAGCGCGGCGCGGCCAACCTGACCCGGGTGCGCCCACTCGTGGAGCGCTTCTGGAACGCCTACCGGGAACAGCACACCCGGGCCGACCCCGACCTTCCGCGACGAGCCACGGCCCACGCCGGATGGCACCTGCTCGATCGGCTCCTCGCCTCCGCGAGCCGGACCAACCGCCTGACCGGGATCGAACGGGCGGCGGCCGGCGTCGGCCGCGCGGCTCTCATCCGCCCCGATCGGTTCACGTCGGTCATCGGGCTGAGGGGGAACCGCACATGACCGCTGACACTGAGCACGCGCTCTGCCCGCGCCTCCTGGAGGCACTCGCCGGCGTCAGCGTCGCCCCGGACCGGGCGCAAGCCGACGTGTCTGGCCGGCTCGTGGAGGCCGAGCGCCCGTCCGAACTGCGGGGAGCACTGTCCACCGCCCTCTACAACACACTCCATTCATCGGGGCCATCGGGCGAGGATGAACGCCCCTACACACTCCGCGACCCCGAACTCGACCGGATGTTCGCCGACGCGCTCCCGCACCGGACCACCCTGGACGAGGTCGTGCTGGCCGACTCCGCGGGAGTCCCCTCCCCGGCACCGGGCCAGGTACTCGTGCTGCGGGGAGGCGTCCGGGTCTGGGCCGACACGTCCGACCTCGTCGAGGGGGCGGACGGTCCCCCGGGGACCCGAGCCGTTCTGCGTGTTCCTGCGGGCCGCCCCGCCGTCTCCCCCGGGTTCTTCCTGGCCAGCGGTTCCACACCCGTGGAGGGGCAGCCGCGCCTGCGCCTGTACGCGCACTTTCGCGACCCGGCGTCGGCCTACCCCGCCTGGGAGAGCGTCTTGGAGGCCATGGAGGCCCGTGGAACCGGCTACCTGGCCAAGGTCCTCTCATCCCACGCGCTCTACCCGCGGCGCGACGCGCTCGTCGTGTATCTGACCGAAGGCTTCGACGAGGTACCCGCGCTCCTCGCCGAAAGGCTCACGGGACTGCCGGGCCTGCGCCCCGACACCTCCGTGTTCGCCCGGGAGCTCGCCCCCGGGCTCGCGCTCGCGTGGGAACCCGACGACTCCAGGCCCCGGATGCGCGGACTCAGCTTCGGGCAGCACCGGGCGTCGGTGACCGCACGGGCGCTGATCCGCGAAGCGACGGAGGACGTCGCCCTCGACCGAGCCCTTGTCGAGGAGTACACCGCGGCGGGCATCGATCCCACGGCCCCGTTCCGCAACCTGGATTCACCCTGAAGAGGTTGAAAAGCTCCCTGGGGGCGTATTCGAGTACACCTCCAGTCCGGCCTTTCAACCGGACGATTCGACCCGACGATCAGGAAGAGTTTATGAGTGACGAGAAGAACACCTCCGTGATGGAGCTCATCGGCTCCTACGACTCCTACGTGTCCGCTGAGGAGCTGTCGGCAGACGCTGCCTCCGAGGCGCCGGCGACCACCCTGCCGTGCGCGTCGGCCAGCTCGGTGCCGTGCTTCAACGTTTCGTACACGGTCGTCATCCACTGCTAGCACGCATGGGCGTTTCCAACGCCCCATGGGACGCGCCGGGCCGGTAGGGCTCGGCCCGGCTCCGCAGCCGCCAGCAGGTGCGCACGACCGCCGCCGGAAGCAGTCGAGTTCCGGTGTCAGACCGTGCCCCTGCTGGTCGGCCGGCAGGCCGGACCGCCGAATGGGGCGGCGCCCGCCCGTGGGGCCCGAGCGCCCGATCCGTTGCAGCGTGCCCGCACGCCCGCCCCCGTGCTGATTGGCACCGAGCGACACGGGGGTCTGAGACCGCAAGCCGTCCCGCTCAGGTCCACGGCGGCCGAGTGCGATCCGGGCGGGACCGTCTCCGCCGATCAGAAGGAGCCAGACGAGTGTCCACTCAGCCCTCGACCAGCGCGGAGGAGGCGGTCCGAACCCTGTTCGACATGGCCGGAACACTCCGCCCCGCTGCCATAAGGGCGGCAGCCACCCTGCGTCTAGCAGACCCGATCGCCGCCGGCACCACCGCCGCGGCGGACCTGGCCGACCTGGTCTCGGCCGATCCGGACCGCCTGACCAGATTGCTGCGCTACCTGGCCGCTCTCGGGCTCTTCGAGCGCACGGACGGCGACCACTACACGCTGACCGAACTCGGCGAGCTGCTCCGCTCCGACGGCCCTCTGAGCATCCGCGCCATGCTGGACGCCGACGGCGTCCTCGGTCGTGCCGACCTCGGGACGATGGATCTCGTGCACACCATGCGCACCGGACGTCCGTCCTATGAAAAGGTCTTCGGCACGGACTTCTGGTCCGACGTGCAGCGCAATCCTGCCTACGCCGAATCCCTCGAAGCCGTCCTGGGCTCGGGTGTGGGCTGGGATGCCGAGCTCATCATCGACTCCTACCCCTGGAAGTCGGCGACCCATGTCACCGACGTCGGCGGCGGTACCGGATCCCTGCTCATCGAACTGCTGCGCAAGCACGGCCACCTGAACGGCCGAGTGGTGGACCTCCCCAACGCGGTCGCCGCCGCGCGGCGGCGCCTGGCCGCAGCGGGACTGGACAGCCGGGGCGAGGCGACCGAGGCGAGCTTTTTCGACCGGATCCCCACCGGATCCGACGTCTACCTGCTGTCCGCGATCCTCGCGGACTGGACCGACGAGGAGGCGCAGCGGATCCTGCGCACGGTCGCCGAGGCCGCGGCGCCCGACGGACGGGTACTCCTGTCCGAAGTCAACCTGCCCGAAGCCGGTGCGGCCACCGACGATCCGGCCTCCACCGCGGCCGACCTGTACATCTCGGCAACGGTCACCACTCCCGCGCGGACCACGTCGGAACTGGTCCGTATCGCCGAGGGCGCCGGGCTGCAGCTGTCGTGGCGGGGCCCTGGGACCGAGGTCCGCTCCCTCCTGGAATTCACGGTGGTGTCATGAGCGACTCGAAGGAACCCGCCACGGAGAAGCGGGCCTCCGACGCGGCGGACGCGGTTCCGCCGCCCGCCGGGTTCGACGTGGTGTCGGAGCTGCTCTCGTACCGGGGCCGCATCGCGTCCGTGGTCGTCCTGGCCCTGCTCTCGACCGGCGGAACCCTTGCCCTGCCCATCCTCATGGCCCAGGTGATCGATGACTTCGGACAGGGCCCCGCCGTGGCAGCGTGGGTGGCGGCCATGGTCGCGGCCGCCCTGATCGGGGCCGTGGCCAACGCACTCGCCACCTACCAGCTGCAGGTCGTCGGCAACGCGGTCATCCTCGGGGCCAGGGAACGCGTGATGCGGCACAGCCTGGGCACCTGGGTCGGAAGGATCAAGCAGATCGGCTCCGGCGACCTGGCCGCCCGGCTGACCTCCGACTCCGCCCGGATCAAGGCCGCGGTGGAGACCGGTCTGCAGCTGCCGATGGCCGCGGTCAACCTCATCGGAACTGTCGTGCTGATGGCTGTACTGGACGTCAGCCTGCTCCTGATGACCGTGGCGGCGTTCGCCATCGCGTCCGCTCTCGTCGTCGGGGTCTTCCGCGCTCTGCGCCGCATCTACACGGCCGTGCAGGGAGACATCGGAACCATGTCGGAGAGGTTCGTCGCCGCTCTGGACGCCGTGACGGTCATCAAGGCCGGCCGCGCCGAGAAGCGCATCGGCGACGAGCTCGCCCGTGTCGCCGAACACGTGCGCGGTCTGGAACTCAAGGCTGCGCGGCTCGAGTCCTTGGTCGTGCCCACCATCACCTTCGGCCAGCAGGTCGCATTGGTCGTCGTGATCATCGCGGGCGGGGTCCGGGTGCTCGAGGGCCAGCTCGACATGGCCACCTTCGCGGCCTTTCTGCTCTACATGCTGCAGCTGGCAGCCCCGATCCTCATGGCCGCGACCAGTATGACCACCATCCAGGCGGGGCTGGTGGCCCAGCAGCGCTTCAACGGGGTCCTGTCCCTGCCGTTGGAAGGAGACGACGACCGCCCCGGGACTCGGCCCGAGTCCGACGACGCTCCTGCCGTCCGTTTCGAGGGGGTCGACTACGCCTACGACGGCCGCCCTGCACTGTCCGGGGCCGACATCGACGTGCCCAGGCGCGGTCTGACCGCCGTCGTCGGCCGCTCCGGAGCGGGCAAGAGCACGGTGCTCGGATTGATCGAACGGTTCATGGTCCCGACCACCGGCACGGTGAGCGTCCTGGGCCGGGCCACCACCGCCACGGACTTGTCCGACCTGCGGAGGCGGATCACCTACGTCGACCAGTCGTTCACCCTCCTGTCCGACACCGTGCGGAAGAACCTTCTGCTCGGTGCGGCCAGCGGCCGTGCCGACGACGAACTCTACGCCGTGCTGTCCGAGGTCGGCCTGGCCGAGGCGGTCCGGGACCTGCCCGCCGGCCTCGACACCGTGCTGGGAGGCGAGACCGACCTGTCCGGTGGCCAGCGCCAGCGGCTGGCGCTGGCTCGCGCCATCGCCGCGGACACACCGCTCGTCCTCCTGGATGAGCCGTCCTCCCAACTCGACGGCGTGAACGAGAACCGCCTGCGCGATACCGTCCGCCGCCTCGCCGCGGACCGGGCGGTCGTCGTCGTGGCACACCGGCTCTCCACCGTTCGTGAGGCCGACCACATCGTCGTTCTGGACGAGGGAAGGGTCGTCGGCCAGGGCTCCCACGACCATCTCGCGGTGACCTCAGCCGCCTACACCGCCCTCCTGGAAGGCCAGGGGGCGGCCGTCGGAACCTCCACCACCGGGACCGAGGAGTAGTCGCCTGATGGGCACGGTCTCCATCCTGATGCCGCTGGTCCCGATGCGTTCGGAGCAGATGCTGCCCTACGCCGCACTCGTTCAGTGGACGTCCGCGGCCCGCTTGTGGCAGGGGCACTCACCGCTGATCGACCCCCTCGACTCGTTCACTCAGACCGCAGGCGCCGGCTTCCGGGTGCCTGCGGGCATCGGTGTCGCCCTCATGCCCTACCGGCACCCCATGCAGGCGGCCCTGCAGTTCCGCTCGCTGGCGCTGGCCACGGGTCACCCGGTCGTCGCGGGGTTCTCGCCCGGGGATCCCCGCATACAGGAGGCGTTGCTCGGGCGGCCGTACGACAGTCCGCTGCGGGCCACTCGCGAGTACGTCTCCACCGTCCGCCGACTCCTGGCCGGTGAACACGTGCGCTTGGGCGGGGACTACGTTCGATGCGACATGTCGCTCTACCCCTTGCCCCACCCCGGCGTGGAGGTGGGTGTCGGCATGCTGCGCCCGAGGATGGCCCGCGTCGCGGGAGAGGTCGCGGACACGGCGATCACCTGGCTTGCGCCCGCCTCCTACCTCAGGGAGGAACTCATCCCCCGGATGCGGGAGGGAGCGGCCGAGGCGGGACGGCCGGCGCCGCGTGTCGCCGCAATCGTCCCCATGTGCGTGGACGCACCGGACCGGGACCCCCTGCAGGTACTGACGGCGGGAAGCAGCTCCCATCTGAGCAGCGCCCACTACCAGGACATGCTGCGCCGCGCCGGGGTCGCCGTCGATCCCGAGGACCTCTCCAAGACGGCCGAACAGGTCATCGAGGCGGGTGCCTTCCTCACCGGCGACCCCACCGGGCTGGCCGGGCGGATCTCCGATTTCCACGATGCGGGTGCCGACGAGGTCGTCATCAACCTCACCGGAACACACCAGCTCTCAGGCACCGCGGCGACGCTGGCGGAGATCGAGACCGTACTCAAGGAGACGGAACCGTGAACGGAATGCTCAACGCAAACGATCTGGCGCCCCCCGACGTGGGTGTGCGCCGGCTGCTGTTCGTCGTCACCGGTGCCGCCCCGGCAAGCTCCGTCCCGGGATGGCTCTCCTGGTTGAACGCCTCCGTCCCGGACCTGGAGACCACGGTGGTCGCGACGCGGAGTGCGTCGCGGTTCGTCACCCCCACAGCGCTCAGCGCGGCCGGAGTCAGGAAGATCATCGTCGACGAATGGCCCGACGACCCCGGCGGCGAAGGAGCCCTCCACGTCCGGCTGCAGGAGTGGGCCGAGGCGGCCGTGGTCTTCCCCGCCACATTGCACTACATGGGAAGGCTCGCGCTCGGGCTGGCCGACAGTCCGTCGCTGCTGGCCCTGCAATCCACGTCCGTTCCGATCGCGGTCGTGCCGTCGGTTCCGCCGGGAGCGAGTGAGGCCGAGCCCTTCCAACAGCACTGGGCCCGCCTGGTGGAACGCCGCAACATCGTGCTCGTTCCTCCCCTGGAGGGGACCAGCCTCACCACCGGCAAGCAAGGGGTCGGCGGTTCCGGGCCCCTGCACGACGCTCTGTGGCGCCTCCAGGAACGCCGCACACGGCTCCTGGAAGGGGCGGACCCCGCCCCGGGAAGGGGGACCAGCAGCGCGCTGCAGCGCTGCCGCGTCGACCGCACCGATGACTCGGACTACACCTGGACGGTCGAGCCGGGGTGGTTGCGTCCGAACGGCTTCGGCCGCATCCCCCCGGAGGTCGCCCGCCACGCCGAGCAGTCCACCGGAACCGTCCGCCTCCTGTCGGGCGGCGACGCGCCCGACCGCCGGGTCTACCGAACCCGCGGTGTCGACTCTGCGGCGGCGTTGCTGCTCTCGAAGGACCGGGATCCGGTTGACGGCGGCCCCCTGCCCGACCTGCTGCGGGGCATGGGGGAGGCTCTGCGCGCACTCCACGAGTGCGCTCCCGCTCCCGCGCACCACCCCCTCCCCCCGGCCATGGACCGGCTGAACCGCTGGCTGGAGGACCGTCCCGTCAGCTCCCAGTCCGCTTCGGTGGGGCGGCTGCTCCGCAGCACGGTCGGAGAGGGCCACTGGCGCACCCTGCGGCGTTGGGCACGGGAACTCTCCGAGCGGCAGGACACAGTGATCGTGCACGGATTCCCCAGCCTGGGTGCGCTGGTCCCCGACGCCGAGCTGACCCGCGCCGACCTGCTGACAGGCCAGGATACGGCGGTCTGCGCCCGTGAGTACGACCTCGGATTCGTCCTGGGCGAACTCATGGAGCTGCGCTGGCAGCGCGGGAGCGGTCCCGCCGCTTGGCAGGAACTGGCCGACGCGCTCGGCAAGGGGTACGGGGCCGCGCTGGACGATTCCTGCCACAGGGCCGCCACCCTGCGGATCGCACTGCACCTGCACGACTATGCCGCCTCGTTTCGATGGAACGCGGCCGAGATGCGGACCTACGGCTCCCTCCTGGGCCGCCTGCTCTCCATGTGACCCGTGAAAGGCGATCCATGCCCCCCGAACACATCCACCGGTACGCACTCTCCAACGGGCTGCGGGTCGTGCTCGCTCCGGACTCGCGGACTCCCCGGGTGGGCGTGGCCGTCCACTACGGAGTCGGGTTCCGGTCCGAGGAACCGGGCCATGCCGGATTCGCCCACCTGCTCGAGCATCTGATGTTCCGGGGGAGCCGGAACCTGCCGGACGGCCGCTTCCACGACCACATCGTCCAGAGCTTCGGCGAATCGGGCGGAACCACGCGCCAGGACTACACCGAGTACTTCCAGAAGGTGCCCGTAGGAGCGCTCGAGGCCGCCCTGTTCGCCGAGGCGGACCGCATGCGCGCCCCCCTCTTCACCACGGAGTCTCTTCGCGACCAACTGCGGGGCATCCAGCAGGAGATCGAGGACGCGATCCACGGTGACCTGCTTGGCGACCTCGCCTGGCCGTCCCTCCCCGCCGCCGCCTATCGGACGTGGTCCAACGCCCACAACGGCTACGGCCGCCCGGAGGACCTGGCCGGTGTCACCCCGGACCAGTGCGCCGCCTTCTTCCACCGCCACTACACTCCCGGCAACGCCGTCCTCACTGTGACCGGGGACTTCGCCCGGGACCGGGTCGTCGATCTCGTCGATCGCCATTTCGGCGACATCGGGGCCCATGACCCGTCTCCCCTCGGACTACCGGCCACCGAACCGGCCTGGACCGCGGACCAGTGGCACACCGGGACCCAGCCGGGACTCCCCGGGGCCGCGGTGGCCTTCGCCCACCGGCTCTCCTCCCCCCGGGAGGATCTCGACGGATACCTCTCCCACATGCTCGTGGCCGAACTCCTCACGGAGGATCCCGTCGAGCTCCCAGGGGCGTCTCCCGCCCGGGTGGACAGCTCCTGCGGGTTCTTCGAGCCCCTCGACACCCTCGGCCCGGACACCCTGGTGACCACCGCGCGCCTTCCCGCCGCCGAACACGCTGCCCCTCTCCTCGCGGGACTGCGGGACCGCGCGACCGGTATCGCGAACACCCGCGGAACCGGCAAGGAGGCGGCGGCCAGGATCATCCAACGACATCATCGGGAACACGCCGATCCGATGCGGCTGGCGCGATCGCTGGGGCGCACCGAACTCCTGCTCGGTGACGCCGAGCTGCTCCACCGGATCCCCGAACGGCTCGACGCTGCCATCGAACTCCTGCCCGTGACGGCCCGTCGAATCGGCAGCGCGCACGCCGCCGCCCTGGTCCTCGTCCCCGGGGCGCGCAGGGAAAGGCCGACCCACCGCTCGGAGCCGGAGGCTCCGACGGCCCGCCGGTCGGCTGCCCCGGCCGGCGCGGGCTCCAGCCGAGCGCTCGCACCGCCGGCCCTCATACCGCAGACCTCGGATGTGGCGGCCGACGTGTTCGACACCGCGGTCGACACGAGACTGCGACTCGTGGGAGCCCGTGACGCCCGCGTCCCTCTCGTCGAACTCAGGCTGCGCATCCCCCTGGGAGAACGGGTGTGGGCCCGGCCCGGTCGGGAGGGACGGCTCGTCCACGCCCTGCAGATCCGACTCTCCGAACTCGGAGGGCCGGCCCCCGGTACCTCGCTCGAACTGGACACCGACGGCCAGTGGCTGAGAGCGGTGGGAGCCGCAAACCCAGACCGCGTTCAGGCCTGGCTCACGCGCCTCGGGGCGGTTCTCGCCGGTCCTTCCGGAACATGGAACCGCCTCCCTCCGGCGCGGCCGCCTCAGTCACCCTACGTCTTCGCGGACGTCGCGATCCGGGCACTGGCCCTGGCCGGCGTCGAGACCACGGACGAGGAGCCGGTGGCGGCCCCCGCTCCGGACGGCGCGCTCCTTGTGGCGGTCGGACCGGTGGATCCGGAGAAGCTGCGTGTCATGGTCTTGGAGTCCTTCTCCGCATGGTGGGCCCGCGCCCCGGACAAAGCCGTCGAACACGCACCGCGGGAGCCGAACGGCGAACCGCTGTTCCTTCCCGGACGGGGCCGCAGCGCCCATCTGACCCTATGGACGCCTCAACCCGCGGGGATCCCCTCCGCCGCCTCCCTTCATCTGGCCATCGCCGCACTCGGGGGGCATCCCGCGTCCCGACTGATCACGGCCGCCCTGCGGCAGGACGGCAAGGGAGCCATCGTCTATGCGGGATACGACTGGATGGGAGACCGGGAACGCGTATTCATCCGATCCTCACAACCACGCGAGGGCCTGGAGGCGTCGCTGAGTACGTTCCGTCGCGAACTGCGGCGCCTGGCGGACGATCCTCCGTGCAGCGACGAACTGGCCGGGGTCGTCGACTACTGCACCGCTCAGATTCCGGTCGCCTTCGACTCTCCGAACGCCCTCGCCGACATGCTTGCCGCCGTGGTCGGCGGCCGGTTCGGCGCGCGCTGGCCCACCGAAGCGGTCGCCGAACTCCGCAGCACCAGCGCCGATCAGGTCCGTGAGGCCGCCGGGCTCTTGGGACGTGCCGACTTCCAAGCGGTTGCGGTCGTCCCGCAGGCCCCGGCGGGAACCTCTGGTGAATGACCGAGCCAGAAAAGCGCCGGCTGCCAAGAGTGGAGCGACGGCAGGCGGCTACGGCGGTGGCCGCCGGCGCGACTGGACCCGCCCGACCGAGCACTCCCGCTCTTCGGTCTCAGCCGCGAACCGATTCTATAACGTGAACGAGCGCCGCCCGACGAGATGAGGAAACGAACTTATGCCGGACTTTTTTGGTATGACTGAAGTGATCCATGGCCTGGATATTCCCGGAACCCAGGTCACGACAATGTACGACGGATTCCACGGTACGATCTACGGCAGCTTTGTCGACCAGAGGGCCGTCGACATCAATGTGGTGCAGAAATGGGCCGGCGATCGGCCGGCGCGAATACTGGATCTGTGCTGCGGTGTCGGCCGCTTCGCTCGGACCCTGGCGGCCGACGGCCACTCCGTCACCGCTGTCGACCTCTCCGAGGACATGATCGGTCGTGCCCGCGGGCTCTGGCACGACAAGGCCGGCCAGGCTCCGGGGCGAGTCGAGTTCATGACCGGCGACGCCACCTCCCTGGACCTCGGGGAGCAATTCGACGTGATCGTCGTGGGCGGCCTATCGCTGAGTACGTTGGACGACGATGGAAGGATTTCCACTCTCAAGGTGATTCGCCGCCACCTGGCGCATGGCGGAACCCTGCTGTGCGACTACATGCCCAGGCCCGATTGGACCGGAACCAAGGAGAATCACCTCTCATTCTCGTTCCCCAGTGACAACGGAAAGGCGTTCACGGTGATGTCCGTGCGCCAGGCCCCTTCCGAAGGCCGCCAGATCAGCAACATGTACTCCGAGATCATCGGAGAAAACGGTTCCACTCAGCGCATCCTCTCTGCGGAGACCGTCGGATATCTGGACCCGCCGACCGTCGTGGAGGAACTCCAGAGCGCGGGCCTTCGAGTCGAGGAGGAAGTGGAGATCAAACTACCGACAGGCTCGGACGACTCTTTCTTCTGTTTCGTCATGGTGCGTTGCACGGCCGTCTGATCGGCCACGCCCATCCAGCCGGCGCGAAGGACCGGTGCGCGTGGCGGTGGACGCAACCGCCGAGAGGACGGCAGGCATAGGCTTACCCCCGCGAGTAAGGGCGCCCGGTGCCGACGAGCGCTCCCCTGCTGACGGAGGGATTCCCGGTGAAGTTCACTGTCCGTGACCGAGTCTTCGACATCGGAGACGACTACTGGGTGGAAGACGAGGACGGAGAACGCGCCTTCCTGGTCGACGGAAAGGCGCTGCGGCTGCGCGAGACCTTCGAACTCAAGGATCCGGACGGAAACGAGCTCGCCGTCATCCGCAAGAAGCTGTTCAGCATCCGCGACACCATGCGGGTAGAGCGCGGCGGCGAAACGGTGGCCACCGTCCGCAAGCGGATGTTCAACCCCATCAAGGACAAGCTCGTCGTGGAGCTGGCCGACGGCCCCGAGTGGGAGATCACCGGCGACTTCTTGGACAAGGAGTACGCCATCAGCGACGACAGCGGCCCCATCGCCCACATCTCGCGGAAGTGGTTCCGAATCCGCGACGCCTACGCAGTGGACGTCAACACCTACCGCGACGACCCTGGAGGCGATCCCGCCCTCGTGATCAGCGTCGCCGTGTGCGTGGACGCCCTCACCGACGAAAGCGAGGAGAGCGAGGAGGAGTAGGACCGCGTCGCATCCGGGCATGCCGGGTGCCTGAGGCGGGCGGGGCCGGGCCGCGCGGTGCGCTGGATCCACCGGCCCTGCACTCGGGTGCCGGGCGCGTGCGTACCGATCCAGCGGCGGCGGGGGCCGGCGAGCTTCACTCCGGCGGGTCGGCGCCCGGCATCTCCTCGTTGATCCGTCGCGCCTCCTCCAGCTGGTCCTGCAGGATCACGATCTTGCAGGCCGCTTCGATCGGCGTGCCCTCATCGACCAGCTCGCGCGCCCGGGCCGCGATACGCAACTGGTAGCGGGAGAAGCGCCGGTGCCCGCCCGCCGAGCGCAGCGGTTCGATCAGCCCGGCCTCGCCCAGAGCGCGCAGGAACGCCGGCGTCGTGCCGACCAGTTCCGCGGCCCGGCCCATGGTGTAGGCGGGAAAGTCGTCGTCATCAAGTCGGTCATCGGCGTCGGATTCGGTCACTGCACCTCGTCAACGTCTCCGTGAGCACATCGAGGGCCCCGGCGCCATTGCGGCGCCGGGGCCCGAGAGTTCAACACCATCTACCTACCGGCACCAGCAGGGCCGGTCTGCCGATTCCCGTAGAACCTACTGCGACGGGAATGCGGGGATCGCGGTTGTCTGACCGTGGACCACCTTCTTCCGAACCAGGGTCCTGCGGTACCCGCGCGGCGACGTTCCTCGCGCGGGCGATCCTGATGGGGTCTACTCCTCTCGTCCTCACAACCTGCAACTGCTTCTGCTTTTCCATACTGGACCGCCGATCGCAGCGGTCCGTCGTACCACCGGCTCCCGGTGCCCTGACACCTGCACCGGTCGAGCCCTCCTGCTCCGCCGATACTCACCGGCGGCCATCCGCAGCCCGCTCTCTCGGCTACGACAGGAAAGTTAGCAGCAACCCCGACGCATGTCTACTCCGGCCACAACAGACTTTCGCATGCTGCCCGGGAAGACCGCTCGCGAAATAGCCGCCGCCCGGATGGCGTTGTGGCCTGCACCATGAATGACGCAGCCGATCTCCCTGAGCAGCCTTCCGGAACGGACCACCGCGCGGCAGCGGAGCGGATCCGCCAGGCCAGAGCCGAAGCGGAGGGATTGGCCGAATCCCTGATGCGCCAGTGGGACGGCGTCGTCGAGGCGGCCGCATCGACGGCGAACGACGACGAGCACGATCCCGAAGGACCCACGATCGCCTACGAACGCGAACAGCTCCAGGCCATGCGCGAACACGTGCGCGCCGAGCTCACCGATCTCGACCGGGCCGCCCAGCGGCTGCGCGAGGGGGTGTACTGGACGTGCGAGGGCTGCGGAGGTCCGATCGCCGCGGCGCGCCTCGGCGCGCGCCCCACGGCCCGAACGTGCATCGGCTGCGCGGGCAAGGCGCAGACCCGCTACCGGAGCTGATCGCAGCATTCCCCGCGCCGCGGCGTCCTCGCGCCCCATGTTCGTCGTTCGGACGTCGAGCGCACAGGGGGTTCGCGGGAATCACCGCGCGTCTCTCCGGGCCGCGGGCTCGACGGGCGGGTGCACGGGGCGCCCCGCGGGCAGCAGCGCGGCCGCCACGGCGGCGGCCGCCACGAGGCCGGCCAGGAGCAGGAACGCACCCCGGTCGGTACCGCTCGCCGCCGCGGCGGCGGAGGCGGCGGCCAGCCCCAGAGCACCGCCGAACTGCTTGCCGGTGTTCATCAGCCCAGAGGCCGCGCCGGCCTCATCCGCCGGCACCCCGGTGGTGACGGCCGTGGCCAGCGGTGTGTTCAGCAGTCCGCCCCCGATACCGATCACCAGGCTGGGGCCCAGCAGCGCCGAGACGAACTGCCCGGCACCGCCCAGGCCGAGCCACACCAGGCCGAACGAGGCGAGCACGGCGCCGAGGCCGACAAGCGCCCGGGGACGCAGGCGTTCCATCAACCGCGGCGTGATCCAGGTGTTGACCGCGAGCATGGCCGCCGTCAAGGGCAGGAAGGCGAACCCCGCCTGCAGCGCCGAGAAGCCCAGCTGACCCTGCATCCGGAAGGTCAGGAAGTACCACAGCGCGACCTGGAAGCACGTGCCGGCAAGCACGGTGGCGATGTTGCCGCAGACTACGGCGCGGTTGCGCAGCAGACCGGGCGGGACCAGCGGATGGTCGGTGCGGCGCTGGTGTGCGAGAAACAAGGCGAACAGTACAGCGCCCGCCGCGGCCGCGGCGCCCGAGGCGGCTGTTGCACCCTCGCCGACCGCGGAGAGTGCGTAGGCGGCGCAGGTCAGCCCGGCGGTGGCCAGGAGAGCACCGGCCGGGTCGATCCGGGCCCGCTTGCCGCCGGCCGGGGTGCGCCGGCGTAGCAGGACTGCGCCGACCAGGACGGCGCCGCCGATCGGCAGGTTGATCAGCAGCACGGCGCGCCAGGAGACGAGGTCGGTCAGCGCACCGCTGAGGATGTTGCCGATACCGCCTCCGGCCAGGCTGACCGCCGTCCAGGCGGCCACGGCCCGGATGCGCTCCCGCCCTTCGGCGAAGGCCGTGGTCAGCAGGGCGAACGTCGCGGGCGAGACGACCGCGGCGCACAGGCCCTGCACGGCTCGCGCGCCGACCAGCACCGCGCCGTCGGGTGCGAGGCCGCCCAGCGTCCCGGCGAGCGTGAACAGGGCCAGCCCCCACGGCAGCACCACCCCCGTACCGAAGACGTCGGCGAGCCGCGCGCCGGCCAGCAGTGCGCCGGCGAAGCCGAGGGTGTAGGCCAGCGCCACCCACGCCGACAGCGCCGGGCCGATTGCGAGATCGGCCCTGATCGACGGCAGCGCGACGTTGACGACGGAGACGTCGAGGACGACGAGCAGTTGCGCGGTGCAGGACACCCACAGTGGGAGGGAACGGCATGGTGCGGCTGACGACACCCGACCTCCTTTGATACAGTCGTATCACGGTGATACAAGCGTATCACCGGTGAGAACCCCCGGATGCCGAGCAGCCCGCGAAGAGATCCTGGACGCGGTCGAACGAATCCTCGCCAGTGCGGGCGCGCACGCGGTCACCTGCGGGGGAGGTGCCGTCCGTGCCGGGCGGCCGCCTTCCCGAAGGCGCGAGCGCCGCCGCGCCGCCGCGTGGCTCGTCCCCGCGATGTGGTGAAGGCAACGGACATGGCCCCCGTCTGAACACTGACGGAAGAGTAGGGTTCTGGGTGTCGTCCGCCTTCCGCGCTGCAGCGGGTCCTGTCGATTGGATCACTCCGGAACCCGCGCCGGAGGCGTCGGCCGACCACCCCGGATCGCAACCGCCCGGCCCCGGCGGTGCCGCCTTCCCACGTCGACCGAGGAGTCCTTCCTGCCTGCGCTCCGCAAGCCCGCGTCCACCACTCCCGCAGACGCGCCCCGCGCCGCCTCGCCCCCGCACCCCGTCCTGCTCGTCGCCCTGTCCGGCACGGTGCTCGCCCTCAGCGGCCCCGGGCAGACCGCCGGAATCTCCGTCTTCGTCGACCACATCATCGCCGACATCGGCATCAGCCGTTCGGCGGTCTCCACCGCTTACATGGTCGGCACCCTGTCAGGAGCCGTCGCGCTGCCCTGGATCGGCCGCGCCGTCGACCGCTTCGGCGTCCGCCCGGTCCTGGCCTGTGTCGCGCTGGCCTTCGGCGCCTTCCTGCTCCTGCTCGCCGCAGCCGGTGAGCTCGCCTCCCTGACCGCCGCGTTCGTCGGCGCCCGCGCAATGGGCCAGGGCGGCATGACCATGATCGCCACCACGGCCGTGGGCATCGCCGTCACCCGCAACCGCGGCACCGCCCTGGGCATCACCGGCGCCGTCGGAGCGGCCGGAATCTCGCTCTTCCCCCTTCTGGCCGAGCGGCTGATCGCCCTACTGGGCTGGCGCCACGCCCTGCTGGCCGAGGCGCTGCTGGTGTGGGCCGTCGTCCTGCCGATCGCCTGGTGGGGCATGCGCGGGGTGCGCAACGCCTCCGCCGCCCGGGCGGAGTCCGGCGCCCGCGCCGATGCCGCAGCCGCCTGGCCCCTCCGCGCGGTGGTGCGCACGTCGATGTTCTGGACGATCTCCGGCGCTGTGGCCTGCAGCGGCCTGGTCACCACCGCGGTGTTCTTCCACCAGGTCGCCCTGCTGGGCGAACAGGGGCTCACTCCCACGCAGGCGGCGGCCAACTTCCTGCCCCAGACCGTGGCCGGGCTCCTGGCCTCCATGGCCTTCAGCTCGGCCACCGACCGCTTCTCCCCCAAGCTGCTCATCGCGGCGTCGATGGCGGTGCACGCCCTCACCCTGGCCCTGCTCCCCTTCGTCGCACCCGGGGTCAGCGCCATGGCCTACGGCGCGACGCTGGGCGCGGCGGCGGCCGGTGCGCGGGCAGTGGAGGCCGCGGCGTTCCCCTACTACTACGGCACCGCGACACTGGGCACGCTACGCGGGCTCACCCAGTCGATCGCCGTGGCCTCCACCGCCGTGGGCCCGCTGCTGCTCTCCCTGGGACACGACGCCACCGGCTCCTACCAGCCCGTCGTGCTCGCAATGGCGGCCCTGCCCGCGGCCATCGACCTGGCCGCCCCCTTCGCCCGGCGGCCCCGCACGGCCGACGCAGCGGCGCCGGCGCAGGGTCCGGGTGAACAGGAGGCGGCCGAACCTGCGGAAGCGGCCCTGCGCGAGTAGTCCCGCAGCGACCGGTCTCGGGCCGCGGCGCCGACGCTCGGCGTTCAGCGCAGGGGCAGAGCCCGTCGGCGGTCGCCCGGCGGAGCGGCGGCCATCCGCGTCAGGAGCCGGGCTGCCGCCCAGTGGGCCCTTCGACGAGTGCCTGCGTCCCGATGACGTCCAGGAGTGCCAGGCGGTCGGCGTCCTCGGTCCCGGGTCGGGCCGTGTAGACCATGATGCGCAGGTCGCTGCCCGCGACGCTGAGGACGTCGCAGTCCAGGGTCAGGGCGCCGATGCGGGGGTGGTCGACGGTCTTGCGGGCGGCTTGGTGCCGGCCGACGGCGCCTGATTCCCACAGCGTGTCGAAGTGGGTGCTGCGGCGGCGCAGCTCGGCGATGAGGGCGTGCAGATTCGGGTCGCCGGGGTAGCGGCCGGCGGTGCGGCGAAGGTCGGCGACTTGCGCTGCCTGAAGCTCCGCTTGGGACCCGGGGGTGGGGCGCACGCGGCTGCGGGAACTGAGGAAGTTGCGCCAGACCGCGTTGAGGTCGCTGCCGTGCCATTCCCCCATGAGCGCCGTGTAGAGGGGGTTGGCGAGCAGTTGGGTCCAGGCGGCGTCGAAGACGGCGACAGGCGTTGCGGTCAGCCGGTCCAGCATGCGGTGCACGCTGGGGGTGATGTGCTGCGGAACCAGACCGTCGCCCGGCGGGGCGAGTCCGGCCAGCTGGAAGAGGTGGGCGCGTTCCTCCTGGGCGAGTCGCAGCGAGCGGGCAAGGGCTCCGACGACCTGGGGTGAAGGATGGGTGGCACGTCCCTGTTCGAGCCGGATGATGTAGTCGGCGGAGACGCCGGCCAACTGGGACAGTTCCTCGCGGCGCAGTCCGGCGGCGCGCCGCCGGCCTCCTGCGGGAAGACCGACGGCCTGGGGCGAGACGTTGTCGCGCCAGCGGCGCAAGGCCGCGCCGAGTGCTGTGGTCGCCATGCCGTCGATTATGACGAGCACAGAGCCGCCTGTCCTGGTACGCCCGTTCCCAGGAAAACGAGACGACTATCTGACCATGCGTCTCAGGCCGATCGTGGAGGCATGGCACACGCACGAGCATCCCCGGGGTTCGTTCCGGGGTTCACCAGACCGGGTGGTCAGGTCCCTACTCGTGGCCGCCGCGACCGCCGACCGTGAAGCGGCAATCCCCTGCACGCCCGGGTTCGACGCTCCGCCTCCCTCCCCGCCCGCGGCGCGGTCTCCGACTGCTCACCGACCGACGTCAGTAAGGAACTGCACCCATGAGCAAACTCGCCCTCGTAACCGGCGCCACGTCCGGCATCGGCGAGGCGTTCGCCGAACGCCTCGCCGCGGACGGCTACGACCTGATCATCGTCGGCCGCCGCACCGACCGGCTCGACGGTTTCGTCGCCGACCACCCCGGCGTCGCGGTGCGTACCGTCGCCGCCGACCTGTCCACCGCCGCCGGCATCGACTCCGTCGCCGAAATCTGCGCCGCCCAGCCACTGACCATGCTCGTCAACAACGCCGGCGTCGCCCACTACATGCCGATGGCCGACCTTTCCGCCGACCGAGCCCGCGAACTCGTCAACGTCAAGGTCCTCGCCCCCACCATGCTCACCCGCGCCGCCGTCGCCGGCATGCAGGAGCGCGGCGAAGGACAGATCGTCAACGTCGCCGGAATGATCGCCTTCAGCGGCCCCGCCGACGGTTCCGTCATGCCCCGGCGCGCCGTTTACGGCGGCGCACTGGCGAACCTCGTGGCCATGTCCCAGATCCTCAGCGCCGAACTGGAAGGAACCGGCGTCCAGGTGGAAGTCCTCTGCCCCGGCGTCGTCGCCACCGAGTTCCACGAGCGCCAGGGCCTCGACCTGAGCGCCGTACCCCGCATGACCGCCGCCGACGTCGTCACAGCCGGACTGCGCGGCCTCGAACTCGGCGAAGTCGTCTGCGCCCCCGGGGTGGAAGACGCCGGCCTCCTCGACGCCGTCTTCAGGGCCGACCTCGCCGCCTTCGGCGGACAGAGCCCCGAACTCGCCACCCGCTACCGGGCCGGCTGAACCAGTCGGCCTGCGGGTCGTCCAGCGCACTGCGCACGTGCTCATTCGCCGCCCGGGGCCGGTTCTCACACACCCCGCCCCTCCGCGCACCGCGATCGACACCCCGGGGGCACATGGGCGCCTGGACCGGTCAAGCGCGCCGCGCACGCTGTGGGGGTGTCTGCCGGTACCCCGATCGACAGGCCCTCCCCGTCCGCCCGCGGCTCTGGTTTCGTGGGAGGCACCGCATGCAACCAGAGCCGACGCGGCCTGCGGCGCGCCGCACGGCGGCAGGCACCCTGGACGGGTTGCCGTATGGAGCCGGCGGCAGGCCCGTTCGCGTGCCTGCGCCCGGCGGGCTCTGGTTGCAGCCGCAATCGACTGCAACCGACGAGGTGCTTCCATGCGCGCAACACTGATCTACGGGGCCGGCGACATCCGCGTCGAGCAGGTGCCCGACCCCAAGCTGCACGAGCCCACCGACGCCGTCGTGCGGGTGCTGCGCTACTGCATCTGCGGCAGCGACCTGTGGCCCTACGGCTCCCACCCCGCCTCCGAGCACGGCGACCGCATCGGCCACGAGTTCCTCGGCGTCGTCGAGGAGACCGGCTCCGAGGTCGCCGGGCTCACGGCCGGCGACGTGGTGGTGGCCCCGTTCGTGTGGGCCGACAACACCTGCGACTTCTGCGCCGAGGGCCTGCAGACCTCGTGCCGCCACGGCGGCATGTGGGGCGCCGACGGGGTGGACGGCGGGCAGGGCGAGGCGGTGCGGGTGCCCCAGGCCGGGGGCACACTGGTGAAGCTGCCGGTCGCGGTGGACTCGGCGCTGCTGCCCTCGCTGCTGACGCTCTCCGACGTCTTTCCCACCGGCCACCACTGCGCTCTTACCGCCGGGGTCGGCCCGCGCACCTCGGTGACGGTGATCGGCGACGGCGCGGTCGGCCTCTCGGCGGTACTGGCCGCCAAGCGGCTCGGCGCGGAGCGCATCATCCTGATGGGCCGTCACACCGACCGCACCGAACTGGGCCGCGACTTCGGCGCCACCGACGTCGTCGCCGAGCGCGGGCAGGAGGGCGTCGAGCGCGTCCGCGAACTGACCGGCGGCGACGGCACGCACACCGTGCTGGAGTGCGTCGGGCTCGCTCCGGCCGTGGAGACCGCGCTGGGCGTGGTGCGCGACGGCGGCGTGGTCAGCCGTGTGGGAGCGCCGCAGTACCAGCAGCTGCCCATGGACTTCGGCACGTTCTTCCGCAATATCACCCTGACCGGCGGTGTCGCTCCCGCCCGGGCCTACATCGACGAGCTCCTGCCCGACGTGCTGGAGGGCCGGATCGAACCGGGCCGGGTCTTCGACCGCACCCTCAGCCTGGACCAGGTTGCCCGGGGATACCAGGCCATGGCCGACCGCGACGCGCTCAAGGTCCTGGTCACGCCCTGACCTCCCGACCTCTGCGGGCGGGCCGCACCGCGTCAGGCAACGCCCGCCGGCCCACCCGTTCGCGGCATCGAGGACATAACCGAAAGGACGGCGACTGTGCAGCACATCGCACTCGGCACCCTGGACGTCTCGCGCATCGGCCTCGGGGCGATGGGCATGTCCCACGGCTACACCGGCGCGGGCAGCGACGACGCGGAGGCGATCCGCACCCTCCACCGGGCGCTGGACCTGGGCGTCACCCTGATCGACACCGCCGAGATCTACGGTCCCTTCACCAACGAAGAGCTCGTCGGGCGTGCGCTCAAGGGCCGCCGCGACGAGGCTGTACTGGCCTCGAAGTTCGGCCTGGTCTCCCACGCCGGCGGCGGAGAGTGGAACCTCGACAGCAGCCCCGCCAACGTCCGCGCCGCTGTCGAGGGTTCGCTGCAGCGCCTGGGCACCGACCACATCGACCTGTACTACCAGCACCGCGTCGACCCCGAGACACCCATCGAGGAGACCGTCGGCGCTCTGGGCGAACTGGTCGCCGAGGGTAAGATCGGCCACATCGGGCTGTCCGAGGCCAAAGTGGCGACCATCCGCCGCGCCCATGCCGAGCACCCCGTCACGGCACTGCAGTCGGAGTACTCGCTGTGGACGCGCGACCCCGAGGCCCAGGTGCTGCCGCTGCTGCGCGAACTCGGCATCGGCTTCGTGCCCTACTCGCCGCTGGGCCACGGCTTCCTGACCGGCAAGGTCCGCTCTGAGGCGGATTTCGGCGCCGACGACTTCCGCGCCACCAATCCGCGCTTCACCGGCGGGAACCTCGAACGCAACCTGCACCTGGCCGACGAGGTCCAGGCGATCGCCGCCGAGGTCGGCGCCACACCGGCACAGGTCGCCCTCGCCTGGCTGCTGGCCAAGGGCGACGACATCGCCCCCATTCCCGGCACCAAGCGCGTGGCACGTGTAGAGGAGAACACCGCCGCCGCCCGGGTCCGCCTCAGCGAGGAACAGGTCGCCAGGCTCGACGCCCTGCCTCCCGCCGCCGGCGGGCACCACAACGAGGAGCAGATGCGCATGATCGGCCGGTGACGCCGGCGGGTGCGCAGTTTGGGCCCGCGGTTCCGGGACGCGCGGCCCGGCATGCGGTGCCGGACCCGCGCGGCCCGCTCTGCTGGAACCGCGGCGGCGCCGCGGTGTGAGCTGCGCCTTCCAGGCCGTGCGAGGCCGCTCGCCCTCGGGGCCGCAGCGCGGACGGGCGCCTATCCGGGAACCGGACGCTGGGCCCTCAGTCCCGGTCGCCCGTCGGCGACTCCTCGGACAGCTCCTGGGTCGCCGCCCAGCTGGCCAGCATCGTCAACCCGTCGGCGGTAGGCGTGCCGCGAGCCGCGGTGTAGACGTTCAGAGACAGCCCGGGCTCGGAGGGCAGCTCCATCGACTCGAAGTCGAGGTCGAGCCGGCCCACCACCGGGTGGTGCAACCGCTTGCGGCCGCTGCGGTGGAACTGCACGTGGTGGGTGGCCCACCGCTGGCGGAACACCTCGCTGCGCGTCGACAGCTCCCCCACCAGCGCGACCAGCTCGGCGTCGTTGGGGTTGCGGCCGGCTTCCAGCCGCAGCATCGCCGCGGCGTCGTTGGCGATGCGCTCCCAGTCCACGAAGAAGTCCTGCGCCGCCGGGTCCAGGTAGACGAAGCGCGTCGTGTTCGCGGGCCGCCGCGGATCCGCGAGGACCGGGGAGTACAGGGCGCGGGCGAGGCGGTTCACCGCGAGGATGTCGTGGCGGCCGTTGCGGACCCAGGCCGGGGCGTCGGAGACGGCGTCGAGCACCTGCTGGACGGCGGGGCGCACGCTCGTGGGCGGCGCGCGTCGCAGCCGCCGGCGCTGCGGACCCGCGGCCCGGGCCAGGGCGTGCAGGTGGTCGCGCTCGGCCTCGTCCAGCTGCAGCGCACGCCCCAGCGCGTCCAGCACCTCCTCGGAGGCGCCGGACAAGTTGCCGCGCTCCATGCGGACGTAGTAGTCGATGGATACCCCGGCCAGCATCGCGACCTCCTCGCGGCGCAGCCCCTTCACCCTCCTGTTGCCGCCGTAGGCGGGTAGCCCGGCCTGGTCGGGGGTGATGCGCGCCCGCCGCGAAGAGAGGAACTCGCGCACCTCGGCGCGGTGATCGACCTGCTTCATACCTCCACACTAGGTCGCCCGCCTTCCGCATGGGAGGGAACGACGGTACCCCCTGACCTTCGGGGCCGGACGCCGAACCGGTCGGGGAGGCGGTATCCGCGCCGCGCCCGCGACCACCGCTGGGCCTCGGTACGGCGGATGCGGTCACGACTGGAGGAGACCGATGCCGGTCAGCCAGTGCTCGATATCCGGCTCCGCTTCTGCGACTTCCTCCCCGCGCAGGGCGAGTCCCTCGCCGATGACCGCACGGCCCACGTAGAGGTCCGCGTAGTCGTCGAAGACCTGGCCCACGCCGATCCCGTATGTCGCGAACGGATACATCGTCTTGCCGGCCATGTCGAAGCCGTCGAGGAACGTGTGCATGATCATCGGGGCGCGGTTGTTCCAGACCGGGCACCCCAGCAGGACCGTGTCGAAGCGGTCCGGATCCGGCAGGCTCCCCGTAATCAGCGGGCGGGCGTCACGGGCCTGCTCTCGCTGGTTCCGCGCGAGCGTGGTGTCGAAGTCGTGGGGATAGGGCTCGTCCTCCTCGATGCGGAACACCTCCACACCGGCCAAGTCGGCGATGGTGTCGGCTGCCGCCTTCGTGTTGCCGACCGCGAGGTCCCTTCGGCGCCCGTACCAGTAGTTCTCCCCGGCACGGGAGAAGTAGGCGAGCAAGGTGGCTGAGGTTCCGGCCGGTTTCATGGACGGTCCCCTCCCGGGTGTGGTGCGCAGGGTTCCCGGCGCCGGGGAAGCTGCGGCCGGGCGCGCCCGGTGCACTCCGGTCCGCCAGGGGTCCGGGCCATGTCTCGTCCTCCCTGTGGTGTCTGTTCACGACGGCAGGGCACTGCGGCGGGACGTCGTCGCGCATGGTCGCCCGGTCACCGCTGCGGCCGGGCGGGGCCGGAGAACCGGTCGAACCACCGCCGTCCAACCCCAAGATTGGCCCATCTCCCCTGGTCCAGAGGGTCCGCCTCGCCGACGCGGGCTGAGAGATCTCCGAACCGGGTGGCGCCCCGCCCGCGCACCGCCGCCGCCTGCTCCCCGCCGGACCCGTTCTGGAGCCGTCGCGCGACCGGGCGGACCCGACGGCCGCCACGGCCCAAAGGCGCGGCGCGGCCCGGTCCGCGCCGGCGCCGGCGCCGGCGCGCGGACGGCATGTCGATGCGGCGCGCACGGCCGCACAGACTTTCCGCCACCGAGCTGCCGCGGTGAAGCCGGGCCGGTGTACGCCGATGTCCCCGCCGAGCATCCCCCTGCGACCGGGGCTGTGCGGCACGGCCGCGGGGGTCGGGCCGCACAGCCCCGGTCGCGTCACGCCACGCCGCTCATCCGGGCGTAGACCACGGTGTTGTCGCGGTAGTGCCCGCTGTCGCCGTCGAAGGTGCCGCCGCAGGTCACCAGGCGCAGCTCGGCGCGGTTCTCGGTGGGGGCGTAGACCTTGCGCGTGGGAAACGCGCTCTTGGCGTACTGCTCTACCGCATAGACGGTGAACACGGCGGTCGTGCCGTCCTGGCGGCGCACCCGCACCTCGTCGCCGCTGTCCAAGTCGGCGAGGCGGTAGAACAGCGCGGGCCCGGAGTCGGAGTCGACGTGCGCACCCATCAGCGCCGGGCCGAACTCGCCCGGTGTGGGGCCGCCGTCGTACCAGCCGACGGTGTGGTCGCCTTCAGGCACCTGGATCTTGCCGTTGTCCCGGGTGCCGAGGGCGACGGTCTCACTGGTGTCGACACCGATCGCGGGGATCTCCAAGCCGTCCGGGGCCGAGCGGGGCAGCGTCTCGGTGTCCCGCTGCCCGGCGGAGCCGGACTCGGCGCCGCCGGGCGCCGCGCTCGGCGCGGCCGCAGAAGCGGACGACGCCGGCGGCCCGCCATCGGGCGCCTGCCCGCATCCGGCGGCGAGCGCCGCGAGCAGGAGAAGCGCCCCCGCGGCCGCCGCGGCACTGGTGGTGCCGCGGCGGCCGCTCGTCCGAGGACGCGGGTGATATGCGTCTTCGGGCACAGGGACCGGTGCTCCCATTCGGTTCATGCGCCGGTCAGCTGTCGTGGCGCAGGCGCCTGGCGGCGACGGCCCCGCCCACGGCCGTGGCCGCGAGCACACCGCCGAGACCGATCAGGCCGGCGTTCATGTTCATGCCGCCACCGGCCGTGCCGCCCGCACCGGTGTCCATGCCGCCCTGGGGGCTCAGCTGCAGCTCGCCGCAGGCGGCCGGTGCGGTGGCCTCCAGCGGCAGCTCCTCGTCCAGCGGGCTCTTGGCGTCCCCGCTGTACTCGCCGTCGCCGTTGGCGTCGATCCCGTGCACCACGACCGAGGCGGATCCGTCGCTGATGTCCTGGATCACGTCGTCGGACAGATCGACGGTGCGCTCGTAGGTATAGCCGTCGCCGGCGGGCATGCGGTCCACGGCCACCGCGCTGTCGGCGCCGGTGTCCCCCTCGGTGGTCAGCGACACCTTGACTCCGCCGTAGGAGCCTTGGCCCTCGGGAGTGGAGACGATGCCGTCGTCGTTGTCGTCGGCGTCCATGGTCGGGCAGACCCCCTGACCGCCGATGTGGATGTGCTGGGCGTGCGGCGAGTCGGGGACCGCGCCGCTGACGTTGACGGTGATGTCGGCGGTGTTGCCTTCGACCTCCACCCAGGCCTGTCCACTGGTGCCGGAGTCGTTGAGCTGGGCGAGGTTGCTCTGGAATGTCCATGTCTCCGCGGCGCTCGCGGGCGCGGCGGCGAACAGGCACGTCGAGAGGCCGAGCGGTAGGGCGATGGCGAGCGGTGCAAGCTTCCTGGCGTTCACAGTCGGTTCCTTCCGTGCGGGTTGTCGCGTGTGGCCGCACGCGTTCCTGAGGCGCCTCTACGTGGTATTCGGGCCTACGAAAGGGACGGTTTGGTCTGAATGGGAGAATGCTTCGATTTGTCGTCTTCCGGGTGCTACGCAAGTGGGCGCCGCGGCGGGAGCGGGAGGAATCCGCTGGTGCGGCGGGCGTACTCGGACCAACCGGGCCGATCGCGCATGCGCGCCTCCAGCAGGCGCTTGCCCGAGCCCGCGGTCAACAGCAGGGTCATCACCGCCGGCGCGGGCAGGGTGAGCAGACCGGGCCAGGTGTCGGCGCCCGCGATGTAGAGGCCCCACCACACGCACGCGTCGCCGAAGTAGTTGGGGTGGCGGGTCCACGCCCACAGGCCCCGGTCCATGATCCGGCCGCGGTTGTCGGGATCGGCCTTGAACCGGGCGAGCTGGGCGTCGCCGACCGCTTCGAAGAGGAAGCCGGTCAGCCACACGCCCGCGCCGACCGCCAGGAGGGCGCTCGCCGGGCCGGGCGTGTAGGCGGCCGCCTGCACCGGCAGCGAGACCGCCCACACGAGGAGGCCCTGCGGGAGATAGACCGTCCGCAGCGCGTAGATGTCGCGGCGACCGGGGGCGCCGGAGAGCAGCTCCGTATAGCGGGGGTCCTCGCCCGCACCGCGGCGCCGGGCACCGATGTGCACGGCCAAGCGCAGACCCCATACGGCGGTGAGCCCCGCGACCACCCACGTCCGCAACGGGTCGCCGTGGCCGGTGGACAGCAGCGCCGACACGGCGGCCACGAGCGCGAACCCCGCGCCCCAGGCGACATCCACGAGGTCGTGGCGGTCCTGGCGCCGCGCGGCCAGGAAGGTCGCCGCCATCAGGACCGCCACGGCCGCCCCTGCGGCCGCGAGGTTGATCCCGAAGCCGGCGAGTGCGCTTTCGGCGACCACGGTTCAGCGCACCCGCTCCGCGCCGCCCGCCGCAGCGCCGTCCAGGGGTGCCTTGGCGCCGCCGCGGCCGGCGGGGTCGCGGCGCACGGCCAGGATCTGGTCCACGCCCATGCGCCCCTCCTCGAAGGCCAGCGCGCCGCCCGCCAGATAGAGCCGCCATACCCGGGCCGTTTCGGCGCCCATGAGGGCGGCGACCTCGTCCCAGCGCCGCTCCAGTTCCGCCGCCCACGCGCGGGCGGTGCGCACATAGTGCTCGCGCAGCGCGTGGACGTCGCGCACCTCCAGACCCGCCCGTTCCAGCCGCTCGACCGTCCGACCCACCGGGCGCATGTGCATGTCGGGGGCGATGTAGGTCTCGATGAACGGCCCGCCCCCGGGCCGGCGCCCGCGCCGCGACATCTGCTGCACCAGGAGGCGGCCGTGCGGCGCCAGCAGAGCGCGCAGGCGCCCGGCGAACGCGCGGTACTCGCGTCGCCCCACGTGCTCGCCCATCTCGATCACGG
Source organism: Streptomonospora wellingtoniae (assembly GCF_031845375.1). Lineage (NCBI taxonomy): Bacteria > Bacillati > Actinomycetota > Actinomycetes > Streptosporangiales > Nocardiopsidaceae > Streptomonospora > Streptomonospora wellingtoniae. The sequence continues at coordinate 89,861 of NZ_JAVREK010000002.1, read as the reverse complement.
CGACCGCGTCGAATCCCTCGCCGTCGAAGTCGCGGTAGTGGTCCTCCCGCACCTCGACCAGCTCGTGCAGACCGCGCTCGGCGACGCGTGCGCGCACGTAGCCGGCCTGCTCGGCCGAGAGGGTCAGGGCGGTGACGCGGGCCCCGTGGTGCTCGGCGGCGTGCAGGGCCAGAGAGCCCCACCCGCACCCGAGGTCGAGCAGCCGCGCGCCCGGACGCAGCGCGAGCTTGCGGCAGACGAGATCGAGTTTGGCGTTCTGGGCCTGGTCGAGGGTGCGCACGCAGGCGTCGGACCAATAGGCGCACGAATACGCCATCGACGGGTCGAGCAGCATCCGGTACAGCTCGTTTCCGGCGTCGTAGTGGTGGGAGACCGCATCGGCGTCGCGCCGGCGGCTGTGCCGGCGCCCGCTCAGCCGGGCCTCGGCCGCGGGCGGCGGAGGCGGCGCGCCGACGGCGCCGAGCACCAGGGCCGTGTGCGCGGCGCGCGCCAGCGCGGCCGGCCGGGGCCGGAACGGGCCGCGGTCGCGGAGGTCGGCGAAGACACGGGCGAGGGCGTCGGTAAGGTCGCCTTCGACGTCGATCTCACCGCTGACGTAGGCGCGCGCCAGACCGAGCTCGTCCGGTCGCGCCAGCACGCGGCGCAGCGCGGCCCGGTCGCGCAGCACGACGGTGACCGCGTCTTCGGGGCCGGCCTCGCTGCCGTCCCAGGCGCGTACCCGCACCGGCGCACGGCCGCCGAAAAGGCCCGCCGCGGCGGGCACGAGCATGTGCGCGACGCCGCGGGGCAGCCGGTCGGTACCCGCGGAGGGCGGCTCGGGCGGCCCTGCGGCGGCCGGCGCCGCGGACGGAGGCCGGGAGCCGGTGGCAGGAGAGGCGGGGCGGGTGGTCATGGCCGGTCACGCTCCATCACGATCTGCTCGACGTCGATCATCCCCGCGCGAAACCCCGCCTCGCAGTAGGCCAGGTAGAACGACCACATCTTCCGGAACACGGCGTCGAACCCGAGCGCGGCGACCTCGCCTTCGGCAGCCTCGAACCTCTCCCGCCAGATCCGCAGCGTCTCGGCGTAGTCGCTGCCGAACGCGCGGCGGTCGGCGATGCGCAACCCGGTACGCCTGCGCACCTGCTCCTCGATCGCGGGCACGGAGGGGATCAGCCCGCCCGGGAAGATGTACTTGTGCATCCAGGTGTCGCTGCCGCGCGAGGCCCGCATCAGGGTGTGCTCCATGGTGATCGCCTGCAGGCCGACCCGTCCGCCGGGTGCGGTGTGCCGGTCCAGCTCGGTGAAGTACACCGGCCAGTACCGCTCCCCCACTGCCTCGATCATCTCCACGCTCAGCACGGCGTCGTATCGGCCCTCGACCTCCCGGTAGTCGCAGAGCCGGATGTCGGTGCGGTCGGCGACGCCCGCGCGCCGCGCGCGCTCCCGGGCGAGGTCGCGCTGCTCCGGGGAGAGGGTGACGGAGGTGACGCGGGCGCCGCGTCGGGCGGCGCGCAGGGCGAGCTCGCCCCACCCGGTGCCGATCTCCAGGACGCGGGTCTCCTCCCCCACGCGGGTGGCGTCGAGGAGCCGGTCGATCTTGCGCCGCTGCGCGGCGGCCAACTCGGCGGGGCCGCCGTCTGCGGCGCCCTCGAACAGCGCGGCCGAGTAGGTCATCGTCTCGTCCAGGAACAGCGCGAAGAGGTCGTTGGACAGGTCGTAGTGGTGGTGGATGTTGCGCCGCGCCCCGCTGCGGGTGTTGCGGTGGCGGTGCGAGCGGCGCGGCAGCGTCACATGGCGCAGGGGTTGCAGCGGCCGCGGGACGAGAGCGCCGTAGTGCTCGGCGAGGACGGTGAGCAGCCGCACCGGTTCAGGCGCGGACCAGTCGCCGGCCATGTAGGACTCGCCGAAGCCGATCAGTCCGGCGGTGGCCAGTCGGCGGTAGAAGTGGTCGGGCCGGTGCAGTTCGAGCAGCGGCGCGTCGGGGCCGCCGGCTGCGGGCACCGGGCCGCCGGGGGTGGCGACGCGGATCGGGCTGTGCGCGAAGGCGTACGCGGCCAGCGCCCGTGCGGCGCGCCCGCGCAGGGGCGCCCGCGGGACGCGGACGACGTCGGGCCAGCGCCGGGGATCGATTCCGGGTTCGGCGCGGGTGCGGACGCCGGACGGGTCGCCGGGCTGGGCTGCGCGCGGAGGGTGGGTGGTGCTCATCGCCGATCCACCGCCTGTTCTGCTGTCGTATCGGTCGGGTCGGGTGTCGGGTCGGGTGCGGGTTGCGCGGCGCGCGCCCCGGCGGCGTCGCGCCCGAACGGCGGGCGCGCGAGGCGTCGGGCCGAAAGGGCCGTGCCGGCCGCCGGTGCGGGCTCCGGCCGCGGAAGCAGCGGCAGGCCGCGCAGCAGCAGCTTGATTCCCTGCAGGCGGATGCGCAGCGCGCCCAGCAGCGGCGTCATCGGGTGCCGGAGGGCCAGCCCCAGCAGCGCGCGGGGGGTCGCCGGGCGGCGCACGCCGCTCAGCGACGCCGTGAACGGAGCGCGGTCGTCGCGGTGCAGGGCGATCGCCAGCCGCAGTGTGCGTCCCGGTTCGGGCAGGCTGAGCCGGTAGGCGCCGTCGACCGCGTTGAACGGCGAGACGTAGAGCTCCTTGGGCGCCCGGGCCCGCCCGCGATGGTCGGTGCGCAGCAGGTAGCGGTGCCGCTGCCGGTAGGTGTTGTGCACCTCGGCGACGACGCACTCCAATGCGCCTTCGGCCGTGTGGCACCAGTAGACGGTGATGGGGTTGAACACCTGGCCCAGGACGCGGCCGTGGGCGAGCATCAGGACGCGGCCCCCGTGCAGGTCGATGCCGTGTCCGTTGAGGTAGGCGTCGATGTTGGCGCGCAGCGTGGCGCCGGGGTCGCCGCAGTGGTCGCGGGCCCGGAAGCGGGCCAGCGGGCGCAGCGGAGCCGGCAGGTGCGGCAGCGCGTCGAGGTCGACCAGCCAGTAGTAGCCGCGGTAGGCGAAGGTGTTGCGTACCGGTTCGGTCCGGGTGTGGCGGACCGTGGCCTCGTAGAGGGCGGGCGCCGCAGCGGAACTCATCGCCGCGCCCCCAAGCGTTCGGCGGCGCGCACGCCCGATCGGCAGCCGTCCTCGTGGAATCCCCAGCCGTGGTAGGCGCCCGCGAAGGCGAGCGCGGCGTCGCCGAGGTCGGGCAGCCGCTGCTGGGCGGCGACGGAGGCGGGTGTGTACACGGGGTGGTCGTAGGTCGTGTCGGCCACCACGCGGTCGGGGTCGACCGTGTCGGTGGCGTTGAGGCTCACGAGGTAGTCGCGGCCGGGGTCGAGCCCTTGGAGGCGGTTCATGTGGTAAGTCACCCGCACGGGGGTGTCACCGGGGGTGCAGGAGTCGAGCCGGTGGTTCCAGCTCGCCCAGACGCCGCGGTGGCGCGGCAGCAGAGCGGTGTCGGTGTGCAGCAGCGTCCGGTTGCGGGAGTAGCCGAAGGCGCCCAGGACGGCGCGCTGCTCTGCGGTGGGCCCGTCCAGCAGCTCCAGCGCCCGGTCGGCGTGGGTGGCGACGACGCAGCCGTCGAAGCCGGCCGCGTCGCCGTCGTCGGTGCGGACCTCGACGCCGTCGGCGGTGCGCACGACGGCGCGCACCGGCGTGGCCGTGCGTACCGCCGACAGCCCTTTGGCGAGGCGCTCGACATAGGTCCGCGATCCGCCCACGACCGTCCGCCATTCGGGTGAGCCGCCCAGGGAGAGCATCCCGTGCTGGTCCAGGAATGTGAAGAGGTAGCGCGCCGGATAGTCCAGAGCCGTTCCCGGCGGGCAGGACCACACCGCGGAGACGAGCGGCACCAGGTAGTGCGCGATGAAGTAGTCGGAGTGGCCGCCCTCGCGGGCGAAGTCGCCGAGGGCGGGGCCTCCCGCCGCCAGGAGCGGGTCGTCGGCGGCGCGTTCGAGCAGGGCGCGGGCCGAGCGGTGGAACCGCGGTATCTCGGTGAGCATGCGCAGGTAGGGGCGGTGCGCCAGGATGTGCGGTCCGGGTGCGAGGCCGCGGATGCCGCGCGACCCGGCGTACTCCAGGCCGCACCCGCGGCACTGCACGGACAGGCTCATCTCGGTACGGCGGGTGGCGATGCCGAGCTCATCGAAGAGGCGGGTCAGCTCCGGGTAGGTCCGCCGGTTGTGCACGATGAACCCGCTGTCGACCGCGAGCGCGGAGCCGGCCGGACCGGGAACGTCGTGGGTGTGGGCGTGTCCGCCCAGGCGGCTCTCAGCCTCGAACAGGGTGACCTCGGCACCGCCGCGCTGCAGGACGTGCGCTGCGGTGAGGCCGCTGACCCCGCTGCCGACCACCGCGACCCGGCGCGCCCTCCCCGACGCAGACATGAGGCTCATCGGACTCCGATCCCCTTTCGGTGCGAGCGCATCAGTCGATGCGGATGTGCTCCAGGGGTTCGTGGCCGGAGCGGGGAGCGGATTGGTCGACTTTCTCCGACGTGTGCGCATTGCGCGCGCGGAGGTCGGCTCCGGCCGCCGGGGCCGGAGCCGTTCGGACAGGGCGAGGGCGAGGCGGGCGGACATGCGGCGACCGCGGCCCGGGGAGCCGGCCGGTCGGCCGCGCCCGGCCCTCCTCCACGCCGCCGGCCGACACGACGCCCGCCCCGGCGGTGCCGGCGGCGGGCGCGTGGTCGCTCCGGAGGCGGCGGTGTCAGCTGCTCAACGGCATCTGCATCATCGGTTCACTCGTGGGCTGAGCGGAGCCGCCCTCGGGTTCGACGGTGACCGCGATGCCTTCGGCTTCACCGATGCCGGCGGCCAGCAGCGGGCGGACCTCGCCGCCCGGATCGACCCGGAGCAGACCGGCAGAACGCACCGAGCCGTCCGGGTCGGCGAGCCAGAGCTGGTAGTCCTGCTCGCTCAGCGGCTCCAGTCCTTGGGCGCTGAAGACCAGGTCGCCCCGGTTCTCGGAGGACACCGCCGTCACCGCGACCCCCTCGGCGGGCTGAGCGCTGGCCACTTCGGCGTCGGGCGCCGACAGCACCGCGGCGATCGACTCCTCGTTCTCTTCGAGCTGGGCGATCTGGCGCTGCTGCCAGGCGACCACCCCGCCCAGCGCCAGCACCACGGCCAGGCACGCGGCCAGCACCAGGCCGCCGCCCCAGCGCCACCACCGCGAGCGGGGCGCCGCCCAGCGGGTTTCGGCCGGAGCGAGCTGGCGGGTCCGGGAGACCTCCTCCAGGACGCGGCGGCGCAGGTCCTCCGGCGGTGTCCGGGCGGTGGCGGCGCCCAGCAGAGCCGCCGTCTCGGTGAGCCCGCGCACCTCCTGGACGCAGGACTCGCAGTGGGCGAGGTGCTCCTCGAAGCGGCGCAGCTCGTCCTCGGGCAGGGCGTTGAGCGCGTAGGCGCCGGCGAGGGTGTGCAGATCTTGGCGCAGTCGGGACGTCACCACTCCACCCCCAAGCAGTCGCGCAGGCGGATCAGTCCGTCGCGCATCCGCGTCTTGACCGTTCCCAGCGGCGAGGACAGCAGCTTCGCCACCTCACGGTAGGTGTATCCGCCGTAGTAGGCCAGACGCACCGACTGGCTCTGCAGTTCCGTCAGCGTCTCCAGGCAGCGCCGGACGCGCTCGTGCTCCAACCGCCCGGTGGCCTCCTCCTCGACCTCGTCGTACGGGCTTCCGTCGCCGACAGCGGCGGCCCGCGCCTCGCGCTCGGTTGCCGCCTGCTCGGTGCGCACCCGGTCGACGGCCCGGCGGTGGGCCAGGGTCATCATCCACGCCTGCGGACTGCCGCGGTGCTCGTCGTAGCGGCAGGCCCAGCGCCACACCTCGACCATCACCTCCTGAGCGACCTCCTCCGACTGGGCGGGATCGCGCAGGATGCGCCGGACCAGTCCGTACACGGACGGACTCATGCGGTCGTAGACCTGCTCGAAGGCGCGTTCGTCCCCGCGGGCGACACGGCGCAGCAGGTCGCTCAGCCCTTCCCGTGGCGGCGCCTCCGGACCGGCATCGCCCGCCAGACGGGGCACGGCATCGTCGTTCATCGTCCTCGTTCCTGTCCCGATCCACTACCCGGGCGGGCCGTTTCCACCGCGCCGACCCGCCCGGGAGCCGAAATCAGGGCACTGGGCCCTCAGCTCTGCGGCATCAGGACGCCGTCGATGATGTAAACCGTGGCGTTGGCGGTCTGCACGTTGCCGCAGACCACCCCGGCCTCGCCGTTGACCGTGTAGTCCTCGCCGGAACCCGAGGTCTCGACCTTGTCGCCCTGGAGCGAGGTGAAGGACCCGTCCTCGAGCTCGTCGGGGGCGTGCTTGCCTTCGACGACGTGGTAGGTCAGCACCTCGGTGAGCTGCTCCTTGTCCTCAAGCAGCGCGTTCAGGTCCTCTTCGGGAATCGCCTCGAACGCGGAGTTGGCCGGGGCGAACACGGTGATGTCCTCGGCTCCGTTCAGGGTATCGACCAGATCGGCCTGGGACACGGCGTCGACCAGTGTCGACAGCGCCGGGTTGTTGGACGCCGCGGTGGCGACCGGGTCCTCGGCCATGCCGGAGAAGCTGCCTGCACCGTCCTCGGGCACGTCGGCGCAGGCCGGGCCGAACGGCTCGTCCATCGCCGCGTCGGTGCCCCCGGTTTCGGCCGGCTCCTCGCTCGCTCCCCCGCTGCCGCCCGAGCCGGCGTTCTGCTCGTCGCCGCCTTCGGACATGCCGCCGCAGGCGGACAGCCCCAGTGCCAGAACGGCGACGGCCGAAGCGATTCCGAACCTGTTGGCGTTCTTGGCGTTGATGGTGTCCATGATGATCCTCGTTCCTTGACTGATTCGTCGTTCATTTGCGGTCGGGGCAGGGTGCGGGCGGTGCGTACAGGGCGCCCGCGGGGTGCTCACACCGTGGTGATCTGCACGGAATGCCAGCCCGAGGCCCCGTCGGGGATGGGCTCGACACGTTTACTGGTCTGCGTGTATCCGCTGTTGTCGGTGGCGCGGACTTCGAAGGTGTGGCGTCCCGGGCGCAGGTCGAACTCCCCGCTCCACTGCACCCAGGTGTCGATCCCGGGCACCTCGGCGAGGCGGGCCTCGCGCCAGGTCCCTCCGTCGACCCGCACCTCCACCACCTCGATCCCGCGCCGCTGCGCCCAGGCGACGCCGGCGACCGTGGTCGGGCCCGCCTTGGTCTCCTCCAGCGGCCGCGGCACGTCGATGCGCGACATGGTCTTGATCGGCGCCTTGAGCGCCCATCCGCGCTGCGCCCAGTAGGCGCGCGCGTCGGCGAAGCGCGTGAGGCGGATGTCGGTGACCCACTTGGTGGCGCTGACGAAGCCGTAGAGGCCGGGCACCACCATCCGCACCGGGAATCCGTGCGCGAAGGGCAGGGGCTCGCCGTTCATCGCCACGGCGAGGATCGCGTCGCGGCCGTCGAGGACCGCCTCGGTGGGGGTGCCGCAGGTCCAGCCGTCCTGCGAGGTGCTCAGGACCTGGTCGGCGCCGCTGTGCACGCCCGCTTCGCGCAGCAGGTCGTCCAGTCGCACGCCCAGCCACCGGGTGTTGCCGGCCAGATCGCCGCCGACCTGGTTGGATACGCAGGTCAGAGCGGTGTCGGACTCGATCAGCGCTCGCCGGAGCAGTGCGTCGTAGTCGAGTTCGACAGGCCTGTCGACCATGCCGTGGATCCGCAGCCGCCACCGGTCCGGATCGACGCGCGGCACCGTCAGGGCGGTGTCGATGCGGTAGAAGTCCGGATTGGGCGTGGTGAACGGAGGGAGTCCGGGCACGGCGAGATCAGTGCCGTTCGGCAGCGGCGGCAGCGGAGCGGCGGCCGCGGGCAGCCGCAGCGCTGCGCGCTTGTCGGCGACACCGCGCCCGGAGGCGAAGAAGCGCCCGATACCGCCGGAGGCGGCCGCCACGGCCAGGACCCCGGCACCGGTGGCCAGGAAGCGCCGGCGCGAAGCCGCCTCGGCCGCGGTCCCCGCAGCACGCGCGGCAAGGCCGCGATGCTTCGGGGACCGGTGCGGGTAGCCACCACCGGGTTCGCCGCTGGCACCGGAGCGGGAGGTCCCGCCGCTTCGGGCGCCGGCCCCTCCAGCGGCACCCGAAGCGGCGGATGGGGCCCCGTAGGCGGACGGGACGAAGACGCCGCCGACGGGACCGGTCGGCCGCGCCGTCCGGCGCAGCGAGGACAGCAGGAGCAGCAGAGCCGCCTCACCCGCGAGCGCTCCCGCGAGCACGGGGACCACCGCCAGCGGTTCGTCCGTTCGGCGCACGGTCACGGCAAGGGCACCCGCCGCCGCGAACACCGCGAGCCCGATGTAGCCCGTCAGAGGGCGGCGGAGTGCGAGTGCGCCCAGGACCGCCGACAGGAGCGCGACGGCCGAGTACACCCCTGTCAGCAGCGCGATCTTGTCGTAGGTCCCGAAGAGCGCGATCGCGAGGTCCTTGGCCCACGACGGGCTGTTGTCGACCAGGGCGTCACCGACGACGATCACGGGCGACGACGTGCCGGCAAGGCCGGCGGCCAGTTCACCGACTCCCAGAGCCGTCCCGGCAGCGAGGAGCCCGGCGACCGCTCCCGCCGCACGCGGGCGCGGTACGGCCGACCGGGTGACGTCCTGTCCTGTGGTGCTCACACCGGGGATTCGGCGCCCCGGGAGCGCCGGATTGGTGGCAGGCGGATTTTCCCGTCGATCTTTCAGCCATCGCGAAGGAAAGCGATTTCCACTTGCGATGGATACAAGATCGCCGGTGCTGCGACGGGCGAGAGTCCCGGCATCGCTCGGCGTGCCGGGGGCGCCCGGCGCGGCCGCCCGCCGATATTCTCGGGCTCTTCCTCGGAGAAACCGCCAGGGAGGCCGGTATCGCTTCGCGGGGCTCCGGGTGGTCACCAGCGGTAGGAGGGCGCGTACGCCGAGTGACCTACGGGTGTTCACCTCGCGATGGGCCACCGTGGTGCGGGGCACGAGCACGCGGTGCTCGCAGCGGCCGACGGCGCAGGCGAGCGCACCGGCGGTGATCCGCACGCGCACGAACGGCTGCCGTTCGACCGAACCCGGTAGAGCGACACACGCGACCGCTTGTCCAGGAGGCCGGCATGACGACACCCCGACCGGGCGTGTGGACCCCGGGCGCTCGACAGCAGCGCGACGAGCCCCGCTCCGCGGCGCTTCGGGACGGTGCTCTGCATGAGGCCGTCCTCGGCCACCTCGAGGACTTCCTGGGACGGCGGAGTCTCACCGTTCTCGGCCTGGACGCGGATTTCGCCGATGAGGTCTTCGACCGCCTGGCCCGGTTCGTCCTCGACGGAGGCAAGCGGATCCGGCCGACCTTCGCCTGGTGGGGCTGGCGCGCCGCGGGCGGCGCCGAGGACGGCCCTGAGGCCGCCGCTGCGCTGCGCGCCGCCTCGGCGCTGGAGCTCGTCCAGGCGTTCGCGTTGCTCCAGGACGACGTCATGGACAGGTCCGCCGTTCGGCGCGGCAGGCCCGCCGTCCATGTGGAGTTCGCGAACGAGCACCGCTCGCAGGGATGGTTCGGCGACCCCGACCGCTACGGAGAGAGCGCGGCCGTGCTCGCCTCCGATCTGGCCCTGGTCTGGGCAGAGGACATGTTCACCGGGGCCCTGCGCCACATGCCCGACGCCCGGGAGCGGGCACGCGAACCCTGGCTGGCCATGCACACGGAGATGGTGGTGGGCCAGTTCCTGGACCTGCGCTCCCAGGTCCGGTCCGACGCGGCGGAATCCACCCCGCTGCGGGTCAACCGGCTCAAGACGGCTGCCTACAGCGCCGAGCGCCCGCTGCACCTGGGGGCGTCTCTGGCCGATGCGAGCGAGGAGACCGTCTCGGCCCTGCGCAGGTACGGGGAGGCGATCGGTTCCGCCTACCAGCTGCGCGACGACCTGCTCGACCTGTACGGCGAAACCGCGCGGACGGGCAAGGCGGTCGGCGCCGATCTGCGGGAGGGCAAGCGCACTCTGATCCTGGCCGTGGGACTGCGGCGAGCACGCGAACGCGGGGACCGCGACGCGGTGCAGACGCTGGACTCCGCGATCGGCGACCCCGGACTCACCGACGCCGACGTGCGCACCGTCGCCGACCTCTTGGCGGCTCTGGGCGCCAGGAAAGCCGTGGAACAGCGTCTCGCCGCGCTCCTGGACCAGGGGACCGGCTGCCTGACGGACGCGCCCATCACCCCGGTGGCGCGCGAGGAGCTCCGGCGCCGGGCCCACGGGGCGATCGCGCGCATGACGTGAAACACCGGAAGCGCGCCCTGCCGCCGACAGCAACGCGCCCACCGGCACACCGCCCGGCTGCGCGTCCTCCGACACTCCCCGACAGAGAAGAGGGGCCATGAAGCAGAGCCCGCCGCAGACGCCTCCCCTTCCGGGACGCACCGACCACGTCGTGGTCGTCGGCGCCGGCCTGTCCGGACTCTCGGCCGCGCTGCACCTGCTGGGGGCCGGACGGTCCGTGGCGATCGTCGAACGCGAGGAGCATCCGGGCGGGCGCGCCGGGCGCCTGGACGTAGACGGCTTCCGCATGGACACCGGACCCACGGTGCTGACCATGCCGCACCTGATCGACGAGGCCCTGTCGGCCGTGGGCGACTCCCTCGACCGCCGCCTGGACCTCGTCCGGCTCGACCCCGCCTACCGCGCCCGCTTCGCCGACGGATCCACCATCGACGTGCACACGGACGCGGAGTCGATGGCCGAGGAGGTCGCCCGCACGGCCGGTGGCCGGGACGCCCTGGGCTACCTGCGCCTGCGCGCCTGGCTGAGCCGGCTGTACCGGCTCCAGATGCGCTCGTTCATCGACGCGAACTTCGACTCGCCGCTGCAGCTGCTCACCCCGGAGCTCGCGCACCTGGCCGCCATGGGAGGTTTCGGGCGCCTCGCACCGACGATCGGGCGCTTCGTCTCCGACGACCGCCTGCGCCGGATCTTCTCGTTCCAGTCCCTCTACGCCGGCGTGGCCCCGCAGCGGGCGCTGGCGGCCTATGCGGTCATCGCCTACATGGACACCGTCGCGGGCGTGTACTTCCCCCGCGGCGGCATGCGGGCGCTGAGCGACGCGCTCGCCGACGCCGTGGCCGCCGCCGGAGGGACCCTCCACTACGGCCAGGAGGTGCGGCGCCTGGTGCGCCGCGGCGACAGGATCACGGCGGTCGAGACGGCTGCGGGCCTGCGGCTCGACTGCGACGCCGTGGTGCTCACCCCCGACCTGCCCATGTCCTACCGCCTGCTCGGGCGAACCCCGTGGCGCCCGGTCCCGTTGCGGTTCTCCCCCTCGGCCGTGGTCCTGCACGCCGGGGTCGACGGCGCGTGGTCCCAGACGCCGCACCACACCCTCTCCTTCGGCGCCGCGTGGGAGAGGACCTTCGACGAGATCTGCCGGCGCGGCACCACGATGAGCGACCCCTCCCTGCTCATCACCCGCCCCACGGCCACGGACGCCGCGCTGGCGCCCCCGGGGCGCCAGCTGTTCTACGTGCTGGCGCCGTGCCCCAACCTGCGCACCGGCGGTATCGATTGGCGGCGCGCGGCGGACGGATACCGCGACAGCCTCGTCCGGGCGCTGGAGCGGCGAGGGCTGGAGGGTTTCGGGTCCGCGATCGTGACCGAGCGGCTGACCACTCCGCTGGACTGGTCCCGCGCAGGCATGGCCTACGGCACGCCCTTCGCCACGGCGCACACGTTCACCCAGACGGGCCCGTTCCGGCCGCGCAACCGCGTATCGGGCACCGTCAACGCAGTCCTGGCCGGGTGCGGTACCACGCCGGGGGTCGGCCTCCCCACGGCCCTGGTGTCCGGGAAACTGGCGGCCGCCCGGATCGCGGGCGCGGCGGCCGTGGGGAAGGCGGCGCGGTGACGGGGAGGGCGGCGGCCGCCGAGCTCGACGCGGCGGGCATCACCGACACCGCGCTGCGCCGCGACTACGCGTGCAGCCGCGCACTGCACGCACGGCACGGGCGCACCTACTACCTGGCGACCCGGATACTCCCCGCCGGGCGCAGACCCGGAGTCCACGCCCTGTACGGATTCGCCCGCTGGGTCGACGACATGATCGACGAACCCGAACCGGGGCAGACCACCGAGCACAGCGCGGTGCTGCTCGACGGGGTCGAGCGTGATCTGGACGCGGCCCTGGCCGGCAGTCGGGCGCAGGCTCCGCCGGTGCGGGCCCTGGCCGACACCGCCCGGCGCTACTCGATCCCCGCTGAGTACTTCGCCGCGTTCATGAGGTCCATGCGCGCGGACCTGACCGTCACCGACTACGCCGACTACGCCGAACTCAGCGACTACATGTACGGCTCCGCCGCTGTGATCGGCCTGCAGGTGCTACCGGTCCTGGGCACCGTGGTGCCCCGGTCCGAAGCCGCGCCGCACGCGGCGGCGCTGGGTACGGCGTTCCAGCTGACCAACTTCCTGCGCGACCTCGCCGAGGACCTCGACCGGGGGAGGGTCTACCTTCCCGCCGACGTGCTCGCCCGCCACGGCGTCGACCGCGGCCTGCTGATGCGCTGCCGCCGCACACGCGTCCAGGACGCCCGTGTGCGCAGGGCTCTGGCGGACGTGGTCGCCCTCAACCGCGCGGTCTACCGCGAGGCCGAGCCGGGGTGCGCGATGCTCTCCGCGGTCGCGCGGCCGTGTGTCGAAACGGCCCTGCTGCTGTACCGGGGCATCCTGGACGAGATCGAGGAAGCCGACTACGACGTCTGGTCGCGGCGCCACCGCGTCGCGCGCTCCCGCCGTGTGCGCACCGCGGTGCCGGCGCTGGCCCGGGCCCTGGCCGCACGCGGGTTCAGCGCGTGACCCGCCCTGGGGGTCCCCAGGCGGCGGCGCCGAGGATGTGGAGGATGCCGACCATGCCCCTGCCCGGATTCGAGCCCCGGCGGCTCCCGTTGCGCCGACTGCCCGCGACGCGGTGGAACGGCCAGCGCCCCACCTGGCGCGAGGCGTCGCCCGCGGTCATCGGCGCCGCTGTCGAGCGTGCGCTGGCCCGCCCGTCCGGAAACTGGTACGTGTTCGCCGCCAGCGCGGAGATCCGCCCGGACCGCCCGTTCGGGCGGATGGTCGCCGGCACCGAGATCGTCGCTTGGCGCGACGGCGAGGGGCGCCTGTACGCGGGGCCGGGCGCCTGCCCGCACCTGGGAGCCCCGCTGTGCCGGGGCGCCGTCGACTCGGGGAGGCTGCGGTGCCGCTGGCACGGCCTGGGCCTGGGGCCGGAGGGCTTCCCCGGGTGGCAGCCCTATCCCGCCTATGACGACGGGACGCTGGCGTGGGTCCGCCTGGACCGGGTCGGCGGCGAAGAGCCGCTCCCCCGCCCCGCCCTGCCCGAGCGGCCCGCGTCCGCCACCGCCCTCACGGCGGTGGAGAGCCTGGCCGGGCGCTGTGAACCCGAGGACGTGGTGGCCAACAGGCTCGACCCCTGGCACGGGTCGTGGTTCCACCCCTACTCGTTCGCGGGCCTGCGCGTCACCGAGACGGCGTCGGGAGGCGATCCGGACCCCGACCGGATGGTCGTCGAGGTGGCGTTCAAAGTCGCCGGCCGGTGGGGGGTGCCCGTGCGGGCCGCATTCAGCTGCCCGGAGCCGCGCACCGTGGCCATGCACATCATCGAAGGCGAGGGGGAGGGAAGCGTCGTGGAGACCCACGCGACCCCGTTGGGCGTGCGCGGCGGCGTCCCCTCGACAGCGATCATCGAGGCGACCATCGCCTACTCCGAACGGCCCGGCTTCGCCTTGGCGGCCCGCGCCGCGCCGGTGGTGCGCCCCCTGATGCGCGCGGCGGCCCGGCGCCTGTGGCGCGACGACATCTCCTACGCGGAACGGCGCTACGCGCTGCGCACGCCGGGCGGCAGGTCCGGCTGACCCCCGGAGCGCCCCCAGCGCGCCAGCGCCCGCACCGGTGCCCACCGCCCCCGGCGGGGCACGCTCCACATCCGGTGACCAGGCAGTCCCCACCCGGCCAACAGCTCGTTGGCGGCCATCAGCCCGCTGGTCGCGGCGCGCTCCATCAGGGCGACCGGGAGGTCCACGCGAACGTGGTCTCCCGCGACCACCAGCCCGGGCTCGGGGGTGGCGGGGGCCAGGCGGTGCTCGTAGCCGCCCGGCGGGAAGAGGGCGCAGTCCGCGCGGAGCTCGTGGCGCTGATCCACGACGGCCGCCCGCGCGGTCTCCGGGAAGACCCGGTGCAGCTGGTCGATCAGGCGCCGCCGCTCGACGTGCTCGTCGCAGGACTCCGGCAGCGCGTAGGCGTGCAGCTCCACGACCGAGCCGCCCGTGCGCCGCGCCCACCGGGCGGCCTCGTCCTCGAAGCGCTCCAGCACGCTGATGTTGTCCAGCGTGGGGTAGCCGGCGGTCCCGAGAAAACCGGGGCGCTGGGCGCGCACGGGGCGGTCCAGCCACAGCCGGCTCACCAGGAAGGGCGGGGCGCTGGGCACGGCGAGGGCCCGGCGGCGCCAGTCCCGCCCGCCCAGGGCCGGGGAGCCGGCGGTCAGGTGACGCAGGCCGGCGACGTCTGTGGCGAGGACGACGGCGTCGAACTCCTCGGCCGCCCCGCCCTCCGGGTGGACGGCGAAGCGGTGCCGTGTCCCCTGTGCAACGGCGCAGACGGGCGTCGAAAGCCGCTGCCGCGCTCCGAGGCGTGCGAGATAGGCGGACCAGGGCTTCCAGAAGGCGCGGGGGAAGGGCGCGTTGGCGACGTCGAACAGCAGGCCCTCGCTGGAGCCGAGGAAGTAGAGGTGGAACATGACGGCGAGCTCGGCCGCCGACAGCTGCGCGGGAGCGGCGAAGAAGCTGCGCGAGAACACCTCGAAGGCCAGGTGCCGCGCCCGCGGGGGAAAGCGGATCGCCTCCAGCAGCGCGGGCGCGTCCCGGTGGTCCAGTCGCCGGTAGACGCCGGGAACGTCGACGTCCAGGAGCTGGAGGGCGGCGGCGAGGTTGACCCGGGCGAGTTCGCGGGCGGGGAAGCTCCGACTGCGAACGGCCAGCGCGACGGCGTTCAGCGGCGGCGAGTCGGGGAGCCCGGTGAAGCCGTCGCGCAGGCCGTTCGCGTGCACGAGCGGGTAGTCGGGCAGCGGGCTGAGCATGCCCAGGCCGGGGTCCAGGCGTGCCAGTAGCGCCCGCAGGTTGTAGTACTGGCGGAAGAAGGCGTGGAAACCGCGGCTCATCGTGGCGTCGCTGCCGTCGGCCAGGACGGTCGGCCACCCCCGCAGGCGCCCGCCGAGCCCGCTCTCGCGTTCGAAGACGGTGGTCGACACGCCGCGTTCGGCCAGGGCCGTCGCCGCGGCCAGTCCCGCGATGCCGCCGCCCACGACCGCCGCCCGCGGAGCGGCGGCGGGCCGGGCGGCCCGGGGCGCGGCGGGTGCGACCTCCTCGGCGCGGAGGTCGGCGGGAGCCCACGTCACCGCGGACCGGGGGCGGTGGGAACCGTGCCGGCGAAGGTGTGCACGATCCCTCGCTGCCAGCCGCCCAGCGCCAGGGTCCGGACGTTCTCCAGGCCCGCCTCGCGCATCCGCCGGCGCAAGCGGGCGGCACCGTCGAACTCCAGGACGCTGCGCCACAGGTAGCGGTACAGCGCGGACCGCCCGGTGACGACGCGCCCGAGCGGGATGATCACGCCCCAGCAGACCAGCGACCACACGCCGCGCGCCGCCGGGGAGTCGGCGACGGAGTACTCGTGCAGGACGATCCTGCCTCCCGGCTTGAGCAGGTCGCGCAGCGCCGCCAGGGCCGCATCGGGATCGGGGCAGTTGCGCAGCAGGTAGGCGGCGAAGACCGCGTCCGCGGGGCCGCCCAGGTCGCCCGCTGCCAGGTCTTCGGCGCGGGCGTGCACGAAGCGGACCCGGGGACCCCAGCGCTTGGCGCGGGCCCGGGCGAGCATGCCGTCGGAGGCGTCCACACCGATGATCTCGGCGCGGGGGAACGCGCGCGCCAGAGCGGCGGTGGAGGCGCCCGTTCCGCAGCCGAGGTCGAGTACGCGCAGTCCCTCCCCGCCCCGCAGGAGTCGGAGCCTGCGCGCCGACACGCGCAGGTGCCGGTGGTATCCCGGGTTCGCCGCGACGAGGCGGTCGTAGGACGCGGCGGCGCGGTCGAACTCGTCCCCCACCCCGCCGGCCTTCATTCCGCGGACCGTTCTGGTCATGATCCTCCGAGTCGCAGCGAAGGGAACCGGCCTCCGTGACAGGCTAACCGCCATGCGGGGATTCGACTTGCTCATCGTCGGTGCCGGCGCGGCCGGCCTCAGCCTGGCCCGCGCCGCCGCGGGGATCGTCCTGCCCGGCGTCGGCACGCCCCGGATCGCCCTCGTCGAACCGCCGGCCGGAGGACCGCGCTCACCGGACCGGACCTGGTGCTTCTGGGAGCGCGGCGCGGGCCCCTGGGACGCGGTCCTCGCGGCCCGGTGGGACACGGTGTCGGTCGTGTCCCCCTCGGGCGCCGGGCATGAGCAGGCGATCGGCCCCCAGTCCTACAAGATGCTCCGCTCCCGGGACTTCGACGAGTACGTCCGCGCGGGTCTGGGGCCCAACGTCCACCAGTACGCGGCGACGGTCACGGCGATCGACGACGGTGCCGACCATGCGACGGTCCATGCCGAAGGCGCCGACGGTTCGCCGGTGTCGCTCACGGCGCGCCGGGTCTTCGACTCCCGCCCGCCGACGGCGCTGCCCGCCGCCCGCACGACGCTCCTGCAGCACTTCCGCGGATGGTTCCTGCACACCGCGCACGACGCCTTCGACCCCGCGACGGCGCTGCTGATGGACCTGCGCACTCCCCAGCCCCGCAACGGCGTCTCGTTCGGCTATGTGCTCCCGCTCTCCTCCCGCGAGGCGCTGGTGGAGTACACCGAGTTCACCCGCCGGGTCCTGGACGACGAGGGCTATGATCAGGCTCTGCACCGCTACACCCAAGATGTGCTCGGCTTGGAGCGGTTCACGGTCGCGGCCTCCGAGCAGGGGGTCATCCCCATGACGGACGGACGCCTGCCGACACGGGCGGGCCGGTGCGTCTTCCGGCTGGGAGCGGCCGGCGGCGCGACCCGGCCGTCCACCGGATACACGTTCAGCGGTATCCAGCGCCAGGTCGCCTCGGTGGTGCGCGACCTGGAACGCGGCCGGCCCCCGACACCGCCGATCCCCCACAAGCGGCGGCACCTGGCCATGGACTCCGTGCTGCTACGCGCGCTGGACTCCGGGCGCCTGGACGGTGCGGCGTTCTTCGCCCGGCTGTTCGCGCGCAACGACATGCGGGACGTTCTGGACTTCCTGGACGGACGGGCGGTGCTGGGGCGCGAGCTCCTCGTGGCCGCGACTGCCCCCGTGGCGCCGATGTCGGTGACGGCCCTGGAGTGCGTGTTCCGGCCGTCTCCCCCGTCGATCTTGTAGCTATCGTGATGGAAAACGATTTCCGTTTGCGATGGCTACAAGATCGACGGGGCTGGGACGGGCCCGGCCGCGCGGTCACCCGGATCAGCCTTCGCCCGGGTCAAGCAGGCCCCGCCGGAAACCGGCGGCGACGGCGGCGGCACGGTCGCTGACGCCGAGCTTTCCGTAGATGTGCAGGACATGAGTCTTGACCGTGGCCTCGCTGATGAGCAGGCGCGCCGCCGCCTCACGGTTGGTGGAACCGTCGGCGATGAGCCGGAGGATCTCCAGCTCCCGCTCACTCAGGGAGGCGGCGGGTGCGCGGACCTTGCCGACCAGCCGGGCGGCCACCGCCGGGGAGAGCACGGTCTCGCCGCGCGCTGCCAGGCGGACGGCGCGCGTCAGCTCCTCGGGGAGGGCGTCCTTGAGGAGGTAGCCGGTGGCCCCGGCCTCGATGGCGGGACCGACGTCGCTGTCGGTCGCATACGTGGTCAGAACCAGAACCCGGGCCGGGAGTTGCAGCCTGGCCAGCTCGCGGATGGCCTCCACTCCGTGCGTGCCCGGCATCCGCAGGTCCATGAGGACCACGTCGGGTTCCAGGGACCGCGCGAGCCGGACGGCACGGGCGCCGTCGTCGGCCTCACCGACCACCTCGAACCCCGGATCACCCGTCAGCATGCCTTTGATGCCGTCGCGGACGACGGGGTGGTCGTCGGCGATCAGCACGCGGACGGGGGCTTCACTCACCGGGTTCCTCCCTGGGAACGGCGGGAACGGAGGCGGAGACCACCGTCCCCGCACCGGGTCTGGACTCGATCGCCAGGGTGCCCGCCAGGCGGGTCACCCGCTGCCGCATCGACGTCGTTCCGAACCCGCCGTCCGTGCCCCCGGGTGTGCGCCCGTGGGCTGCGCCCTCCTCCGGAGCCGGCTCCGCAGGCAGGGGCGGCCCGAAGCCCGCTCCGTCGTCGTGCACGTCCAGGAGGACCACGTCCTCCGCGTACGACAGGGTGACCCGGACCCGGGCTGCTTCGGCGTGCCTGGCCACATTGGCCAGGGCCTCCTGCACGGTGCGGAGGAGGGCCGCCTCGACCTCCCCGTGCAGCGGACGGACCGGGCCTGTGGCGGTGAAGTCGGCGGGCACCCCGTTGAGCCGGGACCACTCGGCCGTGAGGGCGGCCAGGGCGCCGGGCAGCGGAGCGGCCTGCAGGGGCGCCGGGCGCAGGGCGTGCACGGACCTGCGCGCCTCCGCCAGGTTCTCGCGGGCCAGACGTATGGCGTTGGCGGTTCGTATCCCCCGCTCGGCACGGTCGGCCTCCGCCGCGCCGGCGGGCCCGGTGCGGCCGCCGGCGGTTTCGCCGCCCTCTGCCCCGACCCGGTCCTCGGCGCGCTCGGCCGCCTGGAGCTGGGTGATGATGCCGACGAATCCCTGGGCCAGGGTGTCGTGGATCTCCCGAGCCATGCGCTCGCGTTCGTCGTGCGCCCCGGCCTCGCGGGCCTGCACCAGCAACTGGGCGTGCAGGCCCTCGTTCTCCCGGATGGTCTCCCGCAACCGCTCCACCATCCGCCGGCGCTCGTCGCTGCGGTCCGCGGTGACCTCGCCGACGAGGCTGAACACCGCGACCAGACCGGCCACGGAGGCGACGAAGAACAGGTAGAGGAGGACAGACGAGGGGGTGGGGTCGGGGAGGCCTCCCATATAGGCGGTGACGGTGACAGCAGCGGTGGCGGCCACCCCGACGAACCTCCACCGGCCGCGGAGGAACGTCCAGGAGTACACGTAGCCGACGAAGCCGAAGAACCCCGCGAACCAGATGCCGCGGGTGCTCAGCACCGCGATCATCACGATCAGGGCGGCGACGAAGGCGCCCATCGGCCTCGGGCGGGTGGTCCATTCGGGGTTGAGGCCGGTCATCGTCCACAGCAAGGCCGCGGTGAGGATGACGAGTCCGAGCGTCTCCAGCAGCCGCGCCGCGGAGAGGTCGCGCATGGCCAGGGTCAGGACGGTGGAGGCCGCCAGGAGGATGTAGGGCACGGAGGCCGTGAGGCGGCGCAGCCGCTCCTCCCGCAGGGCGAGGTCGCGTTCCGGCACCGTCTGCATACTCACTCCCAGCGGAAGAACCTGGCCGCGACCAGGCTGAGGCCTACGGCGTACACGGCCATGACGACCAGGGGCAGCGGCGCGGGGACGCCGCTCCAGACGTCGTGGAGGCTCTGCCTGAGTGCCCCCATCGGCGTGTACCCGCCGACCAGCGCGAGGATATCGGGCATCCGGTCGGCGGGCTGCATGAGTCCGCCCAGGTACGCCAGCGGGAAGAAGAGCAGCACCCCGAAGCCGTTGGCGGAGCGCCCGTTGGAGGCGAGCGCGGCGATGAGCAGGCCGACGGAGAACATCGCACCCGTGCCGCACAGGAAGACCGCCGCGAGCACCAGGGCCCCGGGCGCCCGGGCACCGAGGACGCCGATACCCACACCGAGCAGCAAGGAGACCGCCAGCACGGTCAGGACCAACTGCAGCAGGAGCTGAACGGCGAGCAGGCTGCCGGGGCGGACCGGAGTCACCGAGAGCCGGCGCAGGACGCCCCTTTCCCGGTAGGTGGCCAGAGTGGTCGGCAGCAGGTACAGGCCGACCAGGCCGATGGCCATGGTCACCGCCATCGGCAGCAGGACGGTGTCCCCCTCCGTGATCGCACCACCGAAGACCACGAGTATGAACAAGGGGATGAGCAGGGAGAACACGGCTCCCGGTTCGCGGACCAGGAGCTTGGTCTCGACGGTGGCGAGTTTGGCGAGGGTGTTCACGGCGGTTCTCCGTCCTATTGGGCGTCGTGCCGTCGGGGACCGGTCCGGTCCGGCGGGTCGCGGCGGTCGAGGCCTGAGCGGGGCCCGGCTCAGGCCTGCAGGGAGCGGCCGGTCAGCGCGATGAAGGCGTCGTCCAGGGTGCGCTTGTCGATGCGCAGGTCGCCGACGAGAATGCGCTCGCGGGCCAGGGAGGCGGTGACCGCGGAGGTGAAGTCGCCGCGCCCGACCACGACGACCAGGTCCGCGTCACGGGACACCGATGTCACCCCGTCGAGGCGCCCCAGCAGCCCTTCCGCATCGGGGACGCTCGCGTCACTCCCGTTCAGGAGCCGGAAGCTCATCCGGTACTCGGCGTCGACACCGTCGACCAGCCCCGCAGGACTGTCGAGGGCGACGACGGCTCCGCGATCGAGGACCGCGACCCTGTCGCACAGCTCCTCGACCTCGTCCATGAAGTGGCTGACCAGGACCACGGTCACGCCCTCGGCGCGGACCCGCTTGACCAGCTCCCAGGTGGCGCGGCGGGCCTGGGGGTCGAGCCCGGTGGTCAGCTCGTCGAGAAACGCCACCTTGGGGTCCCCGACCAGGGCCAGGGCGATGAACAGGCGCTGGCACTGCCCTCCGGAGAGCTTCCCGAACCGCACGTTCCTCTCGTCAGCAAGCCCCCACCGCTCCATCAGCCCGCGCCAGTCGCGGGCGCGCTCGTAGAACGAGGCGTAGAGGTCGAGCGCCTCCCACACCTTGATGTTCTCGGGCAGCCGGGTGTGCTGGAGCTGGACGCCGATGTGCTCCCGCAGCCGCCGACCCTGCCGCAGCGGATCCAGCCCGAGCACCCGAACCGATCCGGAGTCCTGCCGCCGCAGGCCCTCCACACACTCGACGGCGGTCGTCTTGCCGGCACCGTTGGGGCCGAGTATCCCGAACACCTCCCCCTCCTCCACGGAGAAGGAGACACGGTCCAGGACGACGCGGTCGCCGTACCTCTTGCGGAGCCCTTCGGCCTCGATGATCGCCATACCCACGAGCCTGGCCCACCGGCACCCCGGCGCGTATCGCCCGTCGGGCCCCGATCCGCCGGGAATCCGACCGACCCCCCGCATCCGCCGAACGGTGGATGCCGCCTCCCCCGGTCCGGTCGGTCGCTCCGGCCCCGCGCCGGAGGACCGCGGCGGGCGTGCCCACGGCGGCGGCTCGCCCCACCGGAGGTCAGGCACCCTCCGCCTGCTGCGCCCCCCGGACGCCGGGCGCGGCGGCCAGGCCTCCGATGAGCAGGTCGACGACGTCGTCGGCCAGTTCCGCCACCTCTTCGGCGGGCTGGCCCTCGATCTTGCGGTACCACATGTCGACGGCGTTCAGATTGCTCAGCAAGGTCCGGGCGGCCAGTGATCCGTCGACCCGGCGGAGCGAGCCGTCCCCCATGCCCTCGGCCACGACCCGGCGGAACATGCGCTCGTAGTCGCGCCTGAGCTCGTTGAGCGCGCTCAGCGCGTCGCGCTGGCGGATCTTCAGCTCCGCGGAGTCCTGAGCGCGTACGCCTTGGTGGACCACGTGGTGGTAGGCGAGGTCGGTCATGAGGTTGAGGAGGTGGGCGCGGGACATCGCCGCGAGTCGCTCGCGCCCGCTGCCGCCGCCCGCCGCGTGCGGCTCGACGCGGTCCCGGACCCGCCTCATGCCCTCCTCGTACACGGCCAGGAACACGTCGAACTTCGACCGGAAGTGGTAGTAGATCAGCCCTTTGGTGGCTCCTACCAGGTCGGCGATGTCGTCGAGGGTGGCACCGGCGAAGCCCCGGCGCATGAAGGCTTCGGCGCCCGCGTCCAGGATGCGGTGCCTGGCCTCCGGCGTCCCTCCGACGGCCCCGGTGTCCTGAGCGCTGATGCTCAACGATCCCCCTTCTGGCGGGTCGGCGGTGGGCCGCACCGCCCCGCCCCCTGAGAGTGCCGATACCGGCGAACGGTTGACTATTGTGTCCTGGAACACATAATACTGCGTAGTATGACAGACCGCACGGGGGAGGTCGGGCTCTAGGAGGATTGAGGCGCATGAACTCAGCGATCGTGTTCATCCTGATCTACTTCGCGCTGATGCTCGGTATCGGCTACTGGGCGAGGTCGAAGGTGAAGTCGTCGAGGGACTTCCTCGTCGCGGGTCAGACACTGGGCTTCTTGGTGATGGCGGTCGGTACGTTCGCCTCCATCCAGAGCGGTTTCGGCATGATCGGCCACACCGCCAACACCTACGCATGGGGCGTGCAGGCGATCGTCGCAGCGGCGCTCTTCGTGCCCCTGGCCTTCGCACTGTCCTGGTTCCTGCTCGGAAGCCGGCTGTACCGGCTGGCGCGCGAGCACGACGTCTACTCGATTCCGGACGTGATCCGGCTCAGGTACCCGGGCCGTTCGGCCCATCTGGCCATGTCGGTGGCCATGTTCATCGGGGCGGTCGCCTACATGACCGCTCAGGTGACCGCGATCGGCGTGATCGTCGCCCTGATCTTCAACACCTCGACGACCACCGGTGCCCTGATCGGATCGCTCGTCGTCGCCCTCTACACGATCGTCGGCGGAATGCTCGCCGGCGCCTGGACCGACTTCATCCAGGGCATCCTCATGGTCGCCACGTCCCTCGGCATCTTCGTCGTCGCAACCAGCACCCTCGGCGGTTGGGGAGCGATGCTCGAAAGCATCGCCGCCCAGGACGTCTCGTTCCTGCGCATCGATGCGACCCAGCCGATGACGTGGATCTGGACCTTCGTGATCCTGGCCGTCCTCGGCGCCGCGGCACAGCCGCAGCTGATCACCAAGTTCCTGATGCTGCGTTCGCCCGCCGAACTGAAGTGGGGCGCCCTCGTCGCGGGCGTGGCCTACGCGGTGACGACCCTCTTCGCCCTCGGTGTGGGGCTGGCGACACGCGGACTGACCATGGACGGGCGGGCGCCCGAGCTGGAGAACATCGACAGCACCGCCACGTGGTTCCTGGACAACATGGTCTCCCCGACGTTCGCGGGATTCGTGCTCGCCGGGCTGCTCGCCGCGATCATGTCCAGCGCCAACTCCTTCATCGCCGTCGGAGCGTCGGCGCTGATGCGCGACGTCACCGGGGCGCTGGGGATCCGGGTCCGCAGGGAACTCCTCTGGGCACGTGCGGCCAGTGCGATCGTCGTCGCGTGTTCGCTGGTCTTCGCCCTCTACCTCTCCCAGGTGGTCTTCATCCTCGGCGCCATCGGCTGGGCGGCGTTCGCGGCCGCCATCTTCGGGCCGCTGGTCCTGGGCCTCTACTGGCGCCGCGCCACGGCGTCGGCCACCACCGCAGCCGTCGTCTTCGGCATCGTCGCGAACCTCGCGCTGACCGTTCTGACCGCCGAAGGCATGGTCACGCTGCCGGCGTACCTGCAGGGCGGCGGAGCGGTCGTCTGCCTCGGGATCCTGCTCTTCGTCGCCGTCTCCGTCGCGGCGCCCTCCCGGACGTCCTCGGAACGGTTCGTCGAGCTGGCCGGGGACCGGCCCGCGGGCCCGGACCGCGTCGACTCGCTGGTGGCCGCCACCTTCGCCACCATCGCGGCCGCGACCGCCGGAATGCTCTTCGACCTGTGGTTCCTGGTGTACTACGCCGTCCCCGTGCTGGCAGCGGTGTTCATGCTGATGGGCTCGCTCAACAGGCGCGACCTCTGGTCGCGGCCCATGGTCGGCCAGGTGGCCGCCTTCGGCGCCGCGCTCGTGGTGCTGTTCGCCGTCGCCCACGTGACGCTGGACGGCACAGGCACGCTGGGGGGCCTGCCCACCTCCACGGCGATCTTCCTCTACGTGGTCTGGCCGGTGACCGCGGTGGTGGCGCCGCTCCTCTACACCACCCTCTACCGCACCTGGCTCCGCCACGACCTGGAGGAGAGTCCGGGCCGCGACTCCGCGCGGCCGACCCGCACCGGCGAGTAGGAGCCCGGCCACGGGACCGAGGACGAAGGCCCCTGAACGGGTCGCGGCGCGCACCGGCCTGGTGCTGGCGGTCGTCGGCCGTCCTACTGTGCACCGCGGCGGCCACCCGGCCGGCTCCGGCCGGGGCCGCGGCGGCGCAGGTGGCCCAAGGTTTTCGACGGCGTCATCTCGGCCTATCCGGGTCAGCCGCGGGTGGCGGACGGGCCGGTGCGCGGGATCGGCCGGGGAGCGGACGGCGCTGCTGCGGGCGGTGTCCAGGACCGGGCTGGTCATACCGCCGGGAGCGTGGCTGGTCGCCGCCGCCCTCACCATCGTCCTGGCCGGCGCGGCACTGACCGCCCTGCCCGCATGGATTCACACCCGCAGCCCCGCCGGGCGCACCCTGGGCGCCGCGCCCGCCTGACACATCCGGGCCGCCGATCGCCCCTCGTCCTCGGCCGCCGGCGGCCTCCCGGTGACCGGACCGGGGCGGCCGGAACCGGCGGGCCGGGGCCGCGGGGCGATCGGCGCGGGTGCGCAGGAGCAGGCCTCACCTTCCGTGCGCGGCGGTGCCGGAGTGCTCGGCCAGGACCTCGGCCAGAGGGGTGCGGATGCGGCAGTTCTCGAACAGGAAGGAACGCATCAGAGTGTCGATCTCCTCGTCGGTGACCCCCCGGAAGAGCTCCGCGAACTCCTCCACCATGGGCTCTGAGAGCAGGATGTGCCGCACGAGCTCCTGGATGTCGCGCGGCGCCCCGAACGGGAAGGGCGCGTAGTCGGGGAACTCCCGCGCGAACAGCTCCCGTATCGGCCCCATGACCTCGGTGATGCCCTCCTCGGTTCCGCCCCAGCTGTCGGCGCCCAGCCTCGCCTTCTTGCGCAGCATCGGCTCGACTCGGCGCATCCACGCCGAGTCGGGCGCGGCGCAGGCGACCCCCTGCAGTCCGATGTCCTTGTAGAGCCAGACGGCCCAGCTGGCGCCGTAGCGCCGGTAGATCTCCAGCTGGTCGCGGAGCACCCGGTAGCGCATCGCGTCGGCCTCGGGGTCGCCGGTGTAGACGGGACCGAACTCGCCCACCCACACGTGCAGGCCGCGCTCCAGCATGTAGGCGCTGCGCCGCCGGAACGTCTCCTCCAGCACCTCGCGGTCGACGTAGGTGCCGCGGCTCACCCCGGGGTAGGGGCCGCCGTCGACGAAACCGGGAAGCGCGTAGTCGTGGTTGGTGTAGACGACGTTCTCCCAGGGCTCACCGAAGATGTGGAAGTCCTGGGAGTAGCGGTTGCCCTCCAGGAAGATCACGTGGTCGGGGTCGTGGGCGCGGATCGCCTCGTAGAGCCGGGCGTAGAACGGCATGATCATCTCTTCGCTCGGGTCGGCCGGCTCGTTGATCGGGTTGTAGCCGGCCACCCACGGGTTGCCGCGGTAGCGGCGGGCGATGGCCTCCCACAGGTGCACCGTGCGGTCCTGGAAGTGCTTGTGCTGCCAGAGCAGGGCGCGGTGGGTGGGGTTGTCGGAATGCCAGTGCTGGTTCTGGTAGCCGGGCAGGGCGTGCAGGTCGATGATCGTGTAGATGCCGTGGCGGGCGCACAGGTCGACGACCCGGTCCAGGTGGCGAAACCCCGACTCGTCGATCTCGAAGGGGCGCATGTCGTCTTCGAAGTGCCGGTAGTTGATCGGCAGCCGGACGAGGTTGAGGCCCAGGGAGGCGATGTAGCGCGCGTCCTCCTCCGTGAAGAAGTACTCCAGGAACCGGTCGAAGAACAGGTGGTACCTCCGCTCTCCCAGGACCCGCCGGACGGAGCGGCGGTGCGCCTCCTCGTTCGCCGGGTAGCCGGTGATGAAGTTCTCCATGTTCATCCACCCGCCGAGGCCGAACCCCCGCAGGACGACAGTGGTGCCGTTGCGGTCCACGAGCGTCGAGCCGCGGACGGACAGCAGGGCGTCGCCAGTCAAACCTGACTCCTCTCAACCGTGGACCGGCCGCCGCGGGCGCGGTCGTCCGCGGCGCGCCGGTCCGTTCGAATCACCTTCCGAAGCCGGCGGTCAGACCCCCCAGGAGTTGCCGGCGGGCGACGATGTAGAGCACCACGATCGGCAGCGTGGACAGGAGCACCGCGGCCATCAGCCCGGGGACGTCGACTCCGTACTGGCCCTGGAACTGCTGCAGCGCCAGCGGGATCGTCCGCACGTTCGCGCTCTGCGTCAGCACCAGCGGGAACAGGAAGTTGTTCCAGGCCTGCAGCGCGTTGTAGATGACGACGGTGACCAGGGCCGGCCGCGAGAGCGGGAGCACGAGGGTGCGCAGGGTCCGCCGGTGCCCTCCGCCGTCGATCTTCATCGCGTCGAAGAGGTCGTTGGGGATGTCGCGGATGAAGTTCACCAGGATCAGCACCGTCAGCGGGATGCCGAACGCCACCTGGGGCGGGATGAGGGCGTAAAGGGTGTCGTACAGCCCCATCTCAACGATCAGCAGGTAGACGGGGATGATCGCCGCTTGCAGAGGGATCGCCAGCCCCATCAGGAAGGTGGTGAAGACCCCGCGTACGGCCCGGCTGCTGATGCGCGCGATCACGTAGGCGGCCAGGAAGCTGACGAAGACGATCAGGCCCACCGACAGGGTGACCACGAACAGGCTGTTGAGGAAGTACAGGGCCAGGCCGCTGCTGAGGACCTCGGTGTAGTTACCCGCGACCGGGTCCAGCGGCGGGAGCCACGGACTGCCGTCGAGGTAGTCGCCCTGCTCCCGCAGGCTGCTGATGAACATGTAGTAGACGGGATAGAACGCCGCCGCGAACCAGGCGATCCCCATCAGCGGGACGAACGGGAAGGACCTCCGCGGCCGGTGCCCGGAGGCCCGGCCGGCGGCGGCGTCGGACGTGTCGGCGGGACCGCCGTGTGTGCCTGCCAAGGCTCACGCTCCCTCTGCCTGGCTCTCCATGCGCGAGTACCCCGAGATCCTCAGCAGCGCGAGGGACAGCACGAGCCCGAGCGCGACCAGCAGGACCGCGATCGCGCTGCCGTAGCCGATCCGGGTCTCCTGGAAAGCGGTGATGTACATGTGCAGCGGCAGGATCCGGGTGGAGTTCTCGGGGCCCCCGCCGGTGAGGATGAAGAAGATGTCGAAGTAGGTGATCGAGCCGTTGACGATGAGGATCGACGAGGTGATGAGGGTGTACTTGAGCTGCGGCAGGGTGATCGAGAAGAACTGCCGGAGCGTGCCCGCACCGTCGATGCGCGCTGCCTCGTAGAGCTGGCGGGGGATCTGGCGCGCCGCCGCCTGGTAGAGCAGCGTGTGCAGCGGGATGAACTGCCAGGCGATCACGATGATCACGGCGTAGATCGCGGTGCCGGGGTCGCCCAGCCAGGGTTGGGCGATCGCGTCGGCGCCCACCGAGCGCAGCAGGGTGTTCAGCGCGCCCTGAGGGCTGAGGATCGCCTGCCAGATGAGTCCGACCGCCACAGCCGAGAACAGCAGCGGCAGGAAGTAGGCGATCCCCAGCACGGCGCGGTAGCGCTGATGGCCCGCCAGGAAGACGCCCAGCAGGATGCTGGCCGGGGTCTGCAGCAGCCAGGACAGGACGATCACCAGCAGGGTCAGCCGGACGGAGTCCAGGGTCAGCGGGTCGGTCAACACCCGGGCCCAGTTGTCCAGGCCGATCCACTGCGGCGGGGTTATCCCGTTCCACTGCAGGAAGCTCAGGCACACGGCCGCGACCAGCGGCGCCAGAGCGAAGACGGAGAAGAACAGCAGCGCCGGCATCAGCAGCAGCGGCGCTTTCCGATCGCGTGGTTCAGACACGAGTCTCCCCTGTGTCGGGGTGGGGCGGCGTGGTGGGCCCCGCCGTTCGCGGGCCGGGGCTGGCGTGCTCAGCGCTTCGGGATGCGGTTCATGTTCTGGGAGAACTGCTCGGGGGTGATGCTCCGCGCGAACACGCGGCCGAGGTTCGTCAGCATCTCCTGGGCCACCTCGGGTGCCAGCGCCTGATCCCAGGACAGGTCGAAGTGGGTGGCGCCTCGCGCCAACCGGTAGATGAACAGCAGCCACTCGGAGCGGTCGCTTTCGGCCAGCCGGTCCTCGATGCCCTCGACAGGCGGCGCCAGTCCCAGCCCGATCAACCGGTCGACCATGTACTCGTTCATGACCGCCTCCTCCAGGAACGCGACCGCCTGGTCGCGGTTCCGCGAGGCGCTGCTCAAGGCGTAGAAGTTGGTGAGGTTTCCGGCCACGGCGCCGGCGTCGCCGCCGGCGCCCTCGACAGCGGGGAAGGGGAACCAGCCCAGGCTGCCGCCGGCGAAGTCCGGGGCGTCGGTGACGAACCGCTGGTAGTTCCACGCGCCTTGGAGCAGCATGCCCGCCTGCCCCGAGTACACGAGCTGGGTGTCCTGGTTGGTGTCGGCGTCCAGCGCCGCGAACCCGTCCGGGAAGGCGCCGGCTTCGACGAGCTCCTGGATCATGGCGACCGACTGCTGGAAGGCCGGGTGCGACCAGGCGCCGTCCTCGCCGGCGAGGACGGCCCTGAAGGGCTCGCGGCCTCCGACCCGGTTGACGAGGTACTCCAGGTACATCATGTTCGTCCACAGGTTCTTGCCGGCGAGGGAGATCGGGGCCAGGCCCGCGTCGGAGAGGACACCGACGATCTCCAGCAGGTCGCTCCAGCTCTCCGGAGGGCTGAGGCCGTGCTCGGCGAAGAGGTCCTTGTTGTAGAAGAAGACCTTGGGCGCCGTGCCCGACTTGGGGACGCTGTAGACGCGCCCGTCGAAGGTCACCGCCTCCATCACCGACGGGAAGTAGCGGTCGGTGGCGACCGACGGGGGGATCGCGGCGGCCTCTCCGGCGTCGACGAACGCCTTGAGCTGGCCGCCGCCCCAGTTGTAGAACACCTCGGGCGGCGTTTCGGAGATCATCGACGTCCGCAGGCGGTTCTTGTAGGGGTCGTTCTGGAAGAACTGGGCGGCAACGGACGCGCCGTCGCTGCGGCGGTTGAACCTCCGCACCACGTCGTCGAGCAGCTGCTGCTCACTGCCGGTGGAGATGTCCCAGATCGCGGCTCCTGCGCTCAGCCGAGAACTGCCGATGCCGAACCCGCAGCCGGGAAGCAGCAGGGCGAGTGAGGCCGCCGATCCCGCGGAGAGCAGGTGGCGGCGGGAGAGTTCCCTGGCCATGTGTGTCCTTCGTGCTCGTGTGAGGGCATCGCTCCACCGGTGGATGTATGAGGGCGAAGGGTGCGGTCGGCGACGGAGGGCCATCGCGCTGTGACGCACCTAATTTGTGCTGAAAGTAAACTAATTCGATTACGGAGCAGGGGTCAAGGGTTGGATGTGGTTCCCGTCACCGGGCGATGTGGCCGGGGCCGCATGGGGCGCCCGGAACCGGGGCGCGCACCGGCCTCGGCGGCGCTGCGCCTGGCGGCCACGTCGCGGCCGTGGAAGCGCCGGACCTGCCGGCCGACGAGATCAGGACGTTCTTTCGCGGAGTCCGCTGACCCGGTCGGCCGCCGGACTCGCGGCCCGGCCGTGCGCCGCCTGGTCCGCATCGCTGAAGGCCGCGGCCCGCGCGCGGCTCGGCGTCCGGTCGGCGCAGGGACGCGGAACCGCGCGCGGGAAGGGCGGGGCGGCTCCTATCCCCGGTCGATCCGGGGAGTGCGGTTCTCCGGGTCGGCGGCGGCGAGCCTCCAGTAGCCGCCCACCTGGTTGTGCGGCGGGCTGTCGAGGTCGGGGGCGCCCTCAGCTGCGCGCTTCTCCTCGGCGTATACCTCCGAGTCGTCCTGCGGCTCATAGCCCAGCGCCCGGGCGGCGTCCAGCGAGGTCCACCGCCGGGTGTTGTCCGAGACGCCCCAGACGACACGGAACCCCGGCGAGGGGGCGCTGAGGCACGCCTCGAACAGTCGCCCTCCGTCGTCGGGCGACATCCAGTGGTCCAGCATGCGCGTGTCCTTGGGCTTCTCGAAGCAGGAGCCGACGCGCACGGCGATCACGTCCATGCCGAAGCTGTCGTGGTAGAGGCTGCCGAGCGCCTCCAGCGCCACCTTGCTCACGCCGTAGAACGTGTCGGGGCGGGGGAACGCGTAGTCGGGCACCTCGGGCACGCGGGGGTGGAAGCCCACGGCGTGGTTGGAGCTGGCCAGGACCACCCGCGGGACGCCGGCCAGCCGCGCCTGCTCCAGGACGACGTAGCTGCCGTGGATGTTGACGTCGAGGATGTCCTCCCACGGCCCCTCCAGGCTGTGGCCACCCAGGTGGATCACCGCGGAGACGCCCCGCATGGCCTCGGCCACCGCCGCCGCGTCGGTGACGCTGGCGGTGACGACCTCCTCGTGGGGAGCGGGGTCGGTCGGCGTCGCGACGTCGAGCAGCCGCAGCTCGCGCCCGGACCGGGCGAGCCGGGGGCGCATCAGGCTCCCGAGTCCTCCGGCGGCGCCGGTGATGAGAATCCGCTCGGTCATGGCAATCCCTTCCAGACGGGTTCATCGGGCAAGCAGCTCGGAGATGCGGCGGGACGCGTCGATGAGGGTGGCCACGATGTGCCGGCCGTGCTCCTCGTCCAGGCGCGCCAGCGGAACCGAGCAGCTCAGCGCGTCGGTCACCGGGTCGTTGTAGGTCAGCACCACCGCTCGGCAGCCCAGGCCGAGATTGGTCTGCTCGGACTCCTTCGAGTAGTGCATCCGGCGGAACTCGTCCAGCTCGGCGAGGATCGCCTCGCGGTCGGTGAGACCCCGCGGACTGAGCGCCTCGGGGCGTTCCGGTACCAGGTCCGCGCCGTCCCGACGCTGGGAGAGGATCGCCCGCCCCAGCGCTGTGGCGTAGGCCGGCAGCCGCCGTCCGACGCGGGAGACCGTGCGCAGCTGGTGCCGCGACTCCCGGCTGGCCAGATAGACGATGCTGTCGCCGTCGAGCCGCGCCAGGTGCACGGTCTCGTTGACCTCGCTGCGGACCTCTTCGAGGATCGGCGCGGCGGCGCGGACCACCGGATCGCGGTCGAGGTAGGAGGTACCGGCCAGCAGCGCGCGTACGCCCACCCGGTAGAGCGATCCGCGCGCGTCCGTCTCGACCCACCGCCGCTCGACCATCGTCTGCAGCAGCACGTACAGGCTGGACTTGGGATAGCCGAGCTCCTCATGCAGCTCGGCGAGCGACAACGGCGCGGTCGCTCGCGCCAGCACCTCCATGACCTCGAGCGTCCGATCAGCGGACTTCACCGTCATGACGTGGCCCTTCGTCGCACAGTCACCCGTTACACCCCCTTGACACCGGTAATCGAAAATTTTACATTTCTAGCCATCATTTACAAGGGAGATTTTCGTTCATATATGTGGATAGAGATGCGATGCAGTTAGACGGCCTTCTGTTCTTCCCGGTCACACCGTTCGACACTGCAGGCGATCTGGCGCCCGAGGTGCTCGCCGACCATGTCGCCGACGGCGTCGACGCCGGTGCCGGCGGCGTCTTCGCTGCGTGCGGGACCGGCGAGTTCCATGCCCTGGACCTCGCGGAGTACCGGCAGCTCGTCGGCGCCGCCGTGCGGGCCGCGGCCGGACGGGTACCGGTGCTCAGCGGCGCCGGCGGCCCCCTCCCCCACGCCCGCGCTTGCGCCCGGGCCGCCGCGGAGGCCGGGGCGGACGGTCTGCTGCTGATGCCGCCGTACCTGGTGCAGGGGCCCGGGGGAGGGCTCGAGTCCTATGTTCGCCAGGTCGCCGAAGCGTCCTCGCTGCCGGTGATCATCTACCAGCGCAGCAATGCGCGCTTTTCCGCCGAAGACGTCGCGCGCCTGGCCAAGGAGCCGTTCGTCGTGGGCTTCAAGGACGGCCTGGGCGACATCGAGCACGCGCAGCGCGTCGTGCTGGAGGTGCGCGAGGCCGTCGGCGACGAGTTCCTTCTGTTCAACGGCCTGCCGACCGCGGAACTCTCCGCACCCGCATATCAGGCGGTCGGCTTCGACCTGTACTCCTCGGCCGCCTTCGCCTTCGTCCCCGAGGTCGCCGGGGCCTTCCACACGGCCCTGCGCAACGACGACCAGGTGGTCGTGCAGCGGCTGCTCTCCGGCTTCTACCGGCCCTTCGCCGAACTGCGCGACCGCGTCCCGGGCTACGCGGTGTCCCTGGTCAAGGCCGGGGCCCGGCTGCGGGGCCGCGCGGTCGGCCCGGTACGCGCCCCCCTGGTCGATCCCGGTCCCGAGCACCTGGCCGTTCTCCAGCGCATCATCGACGACGGCCTGCGACTGGCCAGGGGGTGACCGTGCGCATCAGCGGCATCACCGTGACCCCGGTGGCCTTCCACGATCCCCCGCTGCTCAACGCCACCGGCGTGCACGAGCCGTGGGCACTGCGGGGCATCGTCGAGGTCTCCACCGACGACGGCCTCACCGGGCTCGGGGAGACCTACGGCGACGAGGCGCACCTGGCGATGGTGCGCGCCGCCGCCGACGCGCTCCTGGGCACCGACCCCTACGACCTCCACCGCATCGGCACCCTGGTCGCCGAGTGCGTGGGCTCGGCGGTCGTCACCCACCAGCACGGCCTCACCGGTGCGGGCAGCAACCAGAAGACCGCCGACGGCGTGTTCTCCGCCTTCGAGGTCGCCTGCCTGGACATCCAGGGCAAGGCTGCCGGCCGGCCGCTGGTCGACCTCCTGGGCGGGCCGGTCCGTTCGGCCGTGCCCTACAGCGCCTACCTGTTCTACAAGTGGGCCGCCCATCCCGGGGGCCCCGAAGACCCCTTCGGCGCGGCCCTCGACCCCGACGGGATCGTCGCCCAGGCGCGCCGGCTGGTCGCCGACTACGGATTCGGCTCCATCAAGCTCAAGGGCGGGGTGTTCCCTCCGGACGAGGAGATCGCGGCGGTCCGCGCCCTCGCCGAGGCGTTCCCCGGCATGCCGCTGCGCCTGGACCCCAATGCGGCCTGGACCCCCCAGACCTCGGTGCGGGTCGCCGACGAGCTCGACGGGGTGCTGGAGTACCTGGAGGACCCCACCTCCGGCATTGACGGCATGGCCGAGGTCGCGGCCCGCTCCCCCATGCCCCTGGCCACCAACATGTGCGTGGTCACCCCCGACCACCTGCCTCCGGCCGTCGCCCGGGGCGCGATCGGCGTCCTGCTCATCGACCACCACTACTGGGGCGGCCTGCGGCGCTCCACCCAGATGGCCGCCCTGTGCCGGACCTTCGGCATCGAGTTGTCCATGCACTCCAACTCCCATCTCGGCATCAGCCTGGCGGCCATGACCCACCTCGCCGCCGCCGTGCCGAACGTCAACCACGCCTGCGACACCCACACGCCATGGCAGAACGGGCAGGACGTGGTCGCCGCCGGCGCGCTGCGCTTCAGCGACGGCGCGGTCGCGGTCCCCGAGGCGCCGGGGCTGGGCGTGGAACTGGACCGCGACGCGCTGGCGGCCATGCACGAGCAGTACCTGCGCTGCGGGATCAGCCGGCGCGACGACACCGCCTACATGCGGCGCTTCCACCCCGACTACCAGCCGAAGACGAGGTTCTGGTGAATACCGTCTACGCCTACCCCTGGGACGTGGTCGGCGACCCCGGCGCCCCCGACCGCCTGGCCGGCCTCGGTGCCGGTTCCGTCGCGGTCGCCGCCTCCTACCACACCGCCCGTGCCGCCACTCCCCACCACCCCGGCCACAGGTTCGTCCACGCCCGGCACGCCGCCTGCTACGTGCCCGTCACGCCCGAGGCGTACCAGGACAGCAGGCTCGTGCCCGGCAGCCCGGACTGGGTCGCCGGGGACAACCCCTTCGCCGCGGCCCGCACGGCCCTGCGCGCCGCAGGCCTCGCCGTGCCCGCGTGGGTGGTGCTGACCCACAACTCGCTGCTCGGCGCGGCCCACCCGGAACTGACCGTGCGCAACGCTTTCGGCGAGCACTACGAGTACGCGCTGTGCCCCGCATCCCCCGAGGTCCGCGACTACTGCGCGCGCCTCGTGGAGCAGATCCTCGCCCTCGGCGAACCCGACGGCCTGATCCTGGAGGCCTGCGGCCCGCTCGGCGTCCGCCACGGCGGCCACCACGAGAAGACCGAGGGCGCGGAGTACACCCCGGTCCAGCTGGACCTGCTGTCGCTGTGCTGCTGCGCGGCCTGCGACCGGCGCTACCGCGACGCCGGCGCCGATCCGGCCGAGCTGGTCCTCCGAGTGCGCGCCGGGGTCGACGCGGCCGAGCCCCCGCCTTCGGTTGAGGAGGCGCTCGGACCGCTCGCCGAACCCGTGCGCAGGGTACGCACCGGACTCGCCTCGGAGCTGCGCTCGTCGCTGCTGGCACGGGCCCGCAAGCTTCGTCCCGGAATCCGCGTCGCGCTGCACGCCTCCGCCGACCCGTGGGCCACGGGGCCGTTCGCCACCGTCGCCGACGACCCGAGCGGTCTCTCCGCCGACTGCCTCGTGGGCACCTGCTGGACGCCCGACGAGGAGGCCGCCGCCGGGCTGGCCGGGCTGGCCGCTCACGCGCGGCCCGCGGACGCGGGCGTGGGTGCCTACGTGCTCGCCCTGCCGCCGCGACCGGCGGACCCGGCCGACCTGGAGCGGCGCCTCGACCTGTACGCCGGATCGGGCGCCACGGAGTTCCACGTCTACCACGGCGGCCTGGCCTCGGCCCGCCGCCTGTCGCAGGTCCGCCGCGCCCTCGCCGAACGCGCCGCACCCGCAGGGGGTCGATAGCCGTGCCTCCCAAGTTCCAGTCGATCGCGCGCGGCGTCCTGCGCGCGGTCGACCGCACGACCGACACCCTGGCGCTCACGGCACTGGCCGCGGTGGTGCTGGTGGTCACCTGGCAGGTGTTCGGCCGCTACGTGCTCCAGGCCAGCCCGCGCTGGGGGTCGGAGGTCGCGCTCATCCTGCTGGCGTGGGTGGGCTACCTCGGTATCGCCATCGGCTTGCGGGAGCACACGCACATCGGGGTCACCTTCATCACCGACCGGCTCCCGCGCAGGCTGCGGACCGCCGCGGAGACGCTGACCCCGCTGGCGTTCCTCGCCTTCGCCCTCTACCTGGTGTTCCAGGGCTGGCAGTTCACCGTGTCCACCGCGGGCACCACCCTTCCGGCGACCGGCCTGCCGTCCTCGGTGCAGTACGCCGTCATGCCGGTGACGGGCGTGCTGGTCGCCGTGTACAGCGTGCTGCAGCTGCTCGGGGTCGACACCCGCCGGGACACGCGCCCGCCCGGCGAGGAGGACGGCGCACACGACATCGCCGCGGCGCCCGGAATCGAGGCGGTGCCCATCTCCGGCGAAGGACTGACCGCCGGCCCGCGTCGCGCAGCCGAACCCGCGCAGTCGCGGACCGCCGAGGAGACCGAGGCCGAACCCGCTCCCGAGGAGGACGACGATGATCGGTGACCCCCTGGCCGTCGCCATCCTCATCGGGGTGTTCGTGGCCGCCCTGGCGCTGCGCATCCCGATCGCCCTCGGGCTGTCCCTGGCCTCGCTGTGCACCGCGCTCTACCTGCAGATCCCCCTGCCGGTCGTCGGCCAGCAGATCGTCAACGCGCTGCTGACCTTCCCCCTGCTCGCGATCCCGTTCTTCGTGCTCGCCGGGGAGATCATGGGCGCGGGCGGGATCTCCCGCCGGCTCATCGACCTTGCGAACCTGCTGATCGGGCGGCTCCGCGGCGGTATGGCGATGCTCAACGTGGTGGCCAGCACCTTCTTCGGCGGCATCTCCGGATCGGCGGTGGCCGACACCTCCTCGATCGGCTCGGTCATGGTGCCGATGATGAAGCGCAGCGGCTACGACGCCCGCTTCTCCGTCGGGGTCACCGTCTCGAGTTCGATCCAGGGCGTGCTGATCCCGCCGAGCCACAACATGATCATCTACTCGCTGGCCGCGGGCGGCAGCGTGTCCATCGGTGCGCTGTTCCTCGCGGGAGTCCTTCCGGGGCTGCTGCTCGCCTTGGCGCTGCTGGCACTCACCTACTACCTCTCATGGCGCCGCAAGTACCCCAAGGGCGAACGCGTCCCCCTGCGGGAGTGGCCGCGGGTGATCTGGCAGGGCATGCTGGGCCTGCTCACACCCGTGATCATCATCGGCGGCGTGATGAGCGGCGTGTTCACCGCCACGGAGTCCGCGGCCATCGCCTGCGTATGGGCGCTGATCGTGGCGCTGGTGATCTACCGGGAGCTGACCCCGCGCGGGTTGATCGGGGTCCTCAACCGGTCCATGCGCACACTGTCGTCGGTGCTGTTCCTCATCGCCTCGGCGGGGGCCTTCGGCTACCTGATGACCCAGCTGCGCATCCCCGCCGCGCTGACCCAGGCGCTGACCGGCATGTCCGAGAACCCGATCGTGGTGCTGCTGCTCATCAACCTGATGCTGCTGGCGCTCGGCACCGTGATGGACATGGCCCCGCTCATCCTGATCACCACCCCCATCCTCCTGCCCGTGGCGATCAGCGTGGGCATGGACCCCGTCCAGTTCGGCGTCATGCTCATGCTCAACCTCGGCCTGGGCCTGATCACGCCCCCGGTCGGCGGCGTCCTGTTCGTCGGGGCCGCGGTGGGCGACGTGCGGGTGGAGGACGCCACCCGCGGCGTACTTCCGTTCTACGTGCCCATGCTGCTGGTGCTGCTGGCCATCACCTTCATCCCCGCCCTCTCGCTCTGGCTGCCGTCCCTGGCCGGCATCTAGCGGGCCCGTCCCCTCTCCTCCGAGGAGTTCCTCATGCAGAAGCTGACACGACCTCTACGAACACTTGCCGCGCTGGGACTGGTCGGCGCACTCGCCCTCACCGGCTGTGGCGGCGGTGGCGACGGCCAGCAGTGGTCGCTGGGCGAGACCCACCCGAAGAAGTACCCGACCACCCAGGCCGACATCTGGTTCGCCGACCGCGTCCGCGAGCAGACCGACGGCCGCATCGACATCAGCGTCCGGCACTCGGCCCAGCTCGGTGAGGAGCGCGAGGTCATCGAGCAGGTGCAGATGGGCGCCGCGGAGATGACCCGGGTCAGCACGGCGCCCGTGGCGGAGTTCGTGCCCGCGTTCGGGGTGTTCTCGATGCCCTACCTCTTCGACGACGAAGAGCACCTGTGGCGGTTCCTCGAAGGCGACTACGCCCAGGGGATGCTGGACGACCTCCGCGAGAGCGGCTTCGTGGGCCTCGCCTACTACGAGGCCGGCGCCCGCAACTTCTACACTGTGGACAAGCCCGTCACCTCCCCCGACGACCTGAAGGGTCTGAACATCCGCGTCATCGAGGGGTCCGTCAACGCCGACATGGTCGAGGCCATGGGCGGCTCCCCCGTGACCATGGACTATGGCGAGGTCTACAGTTCGCTGGAGACCGGGGTCCTCGACGGCGCCGAGAACAACGAGCCCAGCTACGTCAGCAGCGGCCACTACGAGCTGGCCAAGCACTTCACCATGGACGCGCACCAGCGCATCCCGGAGGTGCTGATGATCAACGCCGACCTGTTCGACTCCCTCAGCGAGAAGGACCAGACGCTGCTGCGCGACGCCGCACAGGAGTCCATCGCCGAGCAGCGCAAGCTGTGGGACGAGGAGGTCGAGTCGTCCCTGGCGGAGATGAAGGACGCCGGGATCAAGATCCACGAAGTGGACACCGCCGAGTTCCAGGACTCTGTGTCGGGCCTGCTGGACGAGGCCCGCAAGGGCAAGTACAGCGAAGTCATGGCCGCCATCGACGAGGTCCGCGAAAGCTGAGGCACCGCCAGGGCACGGGAGGCGGGGCGCCCCGCCCCGCCTTCCGTGCCCCCCGCTCCCCCTCCCCCCTTCTCGTCGTCCCCTTGGCCCTCGGACCCCCTCGGTCCTCCGTGGCCGCGACCTGCCGCGAAAGGACACCGCCGCCGATGCCCACCAGCACCTCCGCCCACTCCGCCCTGGTCGCCTCCGGCCCCGCCACGGTGGACCGCGTCACCGCGGTACGGCTGTCCTCGGTCACCCTGCCCCTGGACACCCCGATCAGCGACGCCAAGGTCCTCACCGGCCGGCAGCGCCCGATGACCGAGGTGGCGATGCTGTTCGCCGAGATCTCCACCGAGTCGGGACTCGACGGGGTGGGGTTCAGCTACTCCAAGCGGGCCGGAGGGCCGGGCCAGTTCGCCCACGCCGCGGAGATCGCCCCCGCCCTGCTGGGCGAGGACCCCAGCGACATCGCCAAGATCTGGGAGAAGCTCGCGTGGACGGGGGCGTCGGTCGGCCGCGGCGGTCTCGCAGTCCAGGCCATCGCCGCCTTCGACATCGCCTTGTGGGACCTCAAGGCCAAGCGCGCGCGGCTGCCGCTCGCCAAGCTGCTCGGCGCTCACCGGGACTCGGTGCGCTGCTACAACACCTCCGGGGGCTTTCTGAACGCGCCCGTGGAGGAGGTCCTGGAGAAGTCGAACGCGGCGGTGGAAGCCGGGATCGGCGGCGTCAAGCTCAAGGTCGGCCACCCCGACAGCACTGTGGACCTCGCCCGGGTGCGTGCGGTGCGCGAGCACCTGGGCCCGGACGTGCCCCTCATGGTCGACGCCAACCAGCAGTGGGACCGCGCCACCGCGCGGCGGATGTGCCGCGCACTGGAGGAGTTCGACCTGGTGTGGATCGAGGAGCCCTTGGACGCCCAGGACTTCGCCGGACACGCCGCGCTGGCCGCCGGCGGCGCCACCCCGGTCGCCACGGGCGAGATGCTGACCAGCGTGACCGAGCACGCCGACCTCGTCCGCGCAGGCGGCGCGGACATCGTGCAGCCCGACGCGCCCCGCATCGGCGGGATCACGCAGTTCCTCAAGGTGATGGCCATGGCCGACCAGCGCGGGCTGGAGATGGCTCCGCACTTCGCCATGGAGATCCACATCCACCTGGCCGCCGCGTTCCCGCGCGAGCCATGGGTCGAGCACTTCGAATGGCTCGACCCGCTGTTCAACGAGCACCTGGAGATCGCCGACGGGCGCATGCACCTCTCCGCCCGCCCCGGCCTGGGTGTCACCCTCAGCGACCGCGCCCGCGCCTGGACCGTCGACAGCACCGCGGTGGAGTGACGCCCACGGCGCGTGTCCGAGCCGGCGCCGGTCCCCGGCCGCCGCGGGCGCCGGCGGCCCCCGCTCTGCGGCTCAGCCGCGGGTGAGGTCCTGAAGCCCGATCACGCGCAGCAGCTCCAGCCGTTCGCGGGACTCGCTGCCGGGGCGGGCGGTGTAGACGACCAGCCGCTGGTCGTGCTCAGGGCTCAGCAGCACCTCGCAGTCCAGCTCCACCAGGCCGACGACCGGGTGCAGGAAGCGCTTGACGTCGGCGCGGCGCACGGTGACCTCGTGGGTGTCCCACAAGGCCGAGAACTCCTCGCTTCGGGAGCGGAGCCGGCGCACGAGCTCCGCCAGCCGCACGTCGTCCGGGCGGCGGGCCAGTGCGGCGCGCAGGTCCGCCACCGCCGTGCGGGCGGCGCGGTCGCGGTCCTCAGTCGGGATGAGCTCCCGCGCGGACGGGTCGGTGAAGTAGCGCCAGGCGACGTTGCGCTCGGACGCGGGACGGGCGGAGGCGTCGCCGTGGAGCGCCTTGGCCATCGCGTTCTGGGCGAGGAGGTCGCCGCGGTCGGTCACCACTTGGGCGGGAGCGTCGGTCAGCCGGTCGAGGACGAGGAGCAGTCCGGGGCGGACGTGTGCCGACGTCGGCCGGCCGCGCGGGGGCTCCTCGCCGGCCAGGTGGAAGAGGTGGTCCCGCTCGTCGCCGCTCAACCGCAGCGCGCGGCCGACGGCCGCGAGCATCTGGCGGGACGGGCGCGAGCCGCGGGCCTGCTCCAACCGCGTGTAGTGGTCGGTGGACATGCCCGCGATCTGCGCAACCTCCTCTCGGCGCAGCCCGGGGGTGCGGCGCCGCGCGCCCGGCGGCAGCCCCACGTCGGCAGGGGCGAGCCGCGTTCGGCGGCGGCGCAGGAAATCGGCCAGCTCGGTTCGGTCCACACCCCCACCATGCATCTGCGGCGCCGGACGCATCCAGGGACCGCCCGTCCCCGGACAAGGCGTCTCTTCCGCCTGCGCCCGCAACGCCGCAGGCTGGGATCCGGCTCGGCAGACCGTCGGCGCCAGCGGACGCGACGCGGCGCGCAGCGGTGCGGCCGCCTCTGCCGTTCCCGGATCGGCGGTGCTGTCGGCACGTGCCGCCGGCACCGCCGGACGTTCGGATCCCTCTGCTACGAAAGGCCATCGCCGCCATGCAGTACCGCACACTCGGCAGGACCGGCATCAAGGTCAGCCCTTATGCACTCGGGGCGTTGATGTTCGCCACGTCCGTCGGCAACCCCGACCCCGACGACTCGGTCCGCATCATCCATCGAGCACTGGACGCGGGAATCAACCTCGTCGACACCGCCGACGCCTACGGCGACTCCGAGGAGATCGTCGGCAGGGCGCTCAAGGGGCGGCGGGACGACGTGGTGCTCGCGACCAAGGTCGGCCGCCCGATGGGTGCCGGTCCCAACCGGCAGGGGGCGTCCCGGCGCTGGATCACGACCGCGGTCGAGAACTCGCTGCGCCGCCTGCGGACCGACCGCATCGACCTCTACCAGCTGCAGCGGCCCGACCCCGACACCGACATCGAGGAGACGCTTTCGGCGCTCTCCGACCTGGTCCGCAGCGGCAAGGTCCGCGCGATCGGGACGTCCACGATGCCCGCTTCCGGCATCGTCGAAGCCCAGTGGGCCGCCGAGCGGCGCCGTCTGGAGCGGTTCAGCACCGAGCAGCCGCCGTACTCGCTCCTCGACCGCGGCGCCGAACGCGAGGTGCTGCCGACCGCGCAGCACCACGGGATGGGCACGCTGGTCTGGGGGCCGCTCGGGCAGGGCCTGCTCACCGGGCGCGTCCGCAAGGGCCGGCAGAACGGGCTCCGCCGCGCCGGCCTCTTCGATCACCTCAACGACGAGCGCCGCCTCGACGCCGTGGAGCGGTTCGTCTCGCTCGCCGAGGAGGCGGGCCTGTCGCTGACCCACCTCGCCATGGCGTTCGCGACCGCCCATCCCGGCGTGACCGCCGCGATCGTCGGGCCGCGCACGATGAGCCACCTCGACGACCTCCTCTCCGGCGTCGACGTGGCCCTCACCGGCGACATCCTCGACCGGATCGACGAGATCGTCCCGCCCGGCACCGACGTCGGCACGCTCGACCAGGCCTACGTACCGCCGGCTCTACGGCAGCCGAGCCTCCGCCGCCGCCCCGTCGGGGAGCGCGCCGCCGTCTGACACGTCCCTCCGCCGCGGAGGACAGAGCCGTCGCAACCGCGGGGTCGCCGGCGGCGCGGTCGTCCTGCTAGTTTTGTACAAGTGAACAGTTCATTTGAACAAAACCCTCCGGCGCGAACGCGGTCCGCGGAGACGCGGCGGCGGCTGCTCACCGCCGCCGCCGCTCTGATCGCCGAGGTGGGCTGGGGGCGGGTGACCACGCGGGCGGTGGCCGAACGGGCCGGGCTGCCGCTGGGGGCGGTGAGCTACCACTTCCGCGGCAAGCGGGAACTGCTCGCCGAGGCCGCGCTGGAGACGGTCGAGGCCGCCTTTCCGATCGGCGAACTGGCGGCCGTGACGACGCTGAGCCAGCTCATCGAGTTGATCACCGCTGCGGTGGCCCGCCGTGGGGATGCCGAGCGGGTGCTCTCCGGCGTACTCGTCGAGACCCTGCGCGAAGCCGGACGGGACCCGGAGCTGACCGAGCGCGTGACCGCCCTGCTGGCCGAGTACCGGCGCCTGCTGAGCGGGTTGGTCCGCGCCGAGCAGGAGCGGGGGGCGGTGCGCGCCGACGCCGACCCCGACGCGGTGGCGGCCCTGCTGGCGGCCTCCGGCGACGGCCTGGTGCTGCACGGACTGCTCGACCCCGCCACCGACACCGTCGGCGCCTTCGCTACGTTGCGCGCCCTGCTGGAGACCTAGCTAGGACCGACCCCTCGCCGGAAGGACGACGATGAGGGAAGAATTGGACGCAGCGCTGTACACCTTCACGACGGCCGAACACCCCCCTGCAGCGCAGGTGGGCGGCAAGGGCGCGGCACTGATCGACATGACCCGCGCCGGGCTGCCGGTACCGCCGGGCTTCGTGCTGACCACGGCGTTCTTCCGACCGTGGCTCGAACGCCTGCGCACCACCCGTGCGTGGACCGGCTTCGCCGAAGCCGTGGGCGCCGACTCCCCCTCTGACGACGACCTGCGCGCGCGCACCGCCGATCTGCAGGCCGCGGGCGGGGAGCTGGCACTGGCGCCCGGGCAGGAACGGCACCTCTCCGAGGCGCTGCGCGGGCTGGCGGGCGCGGGCCCCGGGCCCGACCGCGCCCCGGGGGCGCCGCTGCTGGCCGTACGCTCGTCGGCGCCGCACGAGGATCTCGCGGGAGCGTCCTTCGCCGGGGTCTACGAGAGCGTCCTGGGTGTCCGGCCGGACGCCCTGGCCGCGGCTCTGCGCACGGTGTTCCTCTCCGCCGTTGGGTTTCCGGCGGTCTCCTACAAGCGCCAGCGCGGGTTCGATCCCGCCGCGGCGGAGATAGCGGTGGTCGTGCAAAGCCAGCTCGACAGCGCCGCGGCGGGCGTCGCCTTCTCCCTGAACCCGCAGAACAACGACTACGACGAGGTCGTGATCCAGGCCAACCGGGGGCTGGGCGAGACCGTGGTCTCGGGCAGCGCCACACCGGACCGGTTCGTGGTGGACAAGGCGACGGGACGCCTTGTCGAGACCAGGCCCGGCGCCAAGGAGACCTCGCTGTGGTCCCGGCCCGAGGGCGGCTCGGTGGAGAGGCGCGCCGAGGGCGGCGACCACTCGCAGTGCGCCCTGACAGCCGAGCAGGCCGCGGCCCTCGCCCGGATGGTCGAGCGCGCCGAAGCGCTTACCGCCGCCCCGGTCGACGTCGAATGGGCCTACACCGCCGACGGCAGGCTCTCGCTGCT
Source organism: Streptomonospora wellingtoniae (assembly GCF_031845375.1). Taxonomy (NCBI): domain Bacteria; kingdom Bacillati; phylum Actinomycetota; class Actinomycetes; order Streptosporangiales; family Nocardiopsidaceae; genus Streptomonospora; species Streptomonospora wellingtoniae. The sequence continues at coordinate 46,992 of NZ_JAVREK010000002.1, read as the reverse complement.
GCAGGCGCGCCCGGTCACCTCCTACTTCCCGGTGCCGGAGGAACTGCGCACCGCACCGGGGGCGCCACGGCGGCTCTACCTGGACACCACGCTGCTCGAAGAGGGGATGCAGGAGCCGCTGTCGGTGCTCGGCGAGCAGTGGATGGCCGACGCCGTCGTCGAGATGGTCCGGCAGGTCACGGGGCGGCGGTTTCCGACGCGGGACGGCGGCGGCCTCATGAGCACCGTGGGCGGCCGGTGGTACCTGAACGCGTCGGACGTGCTGTGGCTGGGCACCGAGCGGCTGGCGCGGTCCCTGGCGGCGCTCGACGTCCACGCGGCGCGGACCATGCGCAACATCGACGCGCGGTACTACCGCAGGGCCGCGGCGCGGCCGGCACCGGCGGACGCCGCACGGACGGTCGCGGGCACGGTCGCACGCTCCTCCGGCCTCCTCGCCAGGACGCTGGGCGCGCTGGCGGCTCCCGAGCGGGCGCGGCGGCGCTATACCACCGCCGTCACCCGGCATCGCCGCCGTGTGGCCGGCGTGGAGCGCGCCGCGCCGTCGCTCCGGCACCTGGGCGAGCAGACCATGAGGCCGGCCGTCCGCCTGCTCGTCCGCGAAGGGCTGCCCCTCACCGCCGCGGCCGAGGCGGCGACGTCCCTGCTCACGGCGCTCTACCGGCGAGGCCCGGCCGAGCAGCGACGGCGCCTCGACACCGCGCTGCGCTCGATGCCCGACAACACCACCGTCGAGATGGGACTCTCGCTCTACGACCTCGCGCGCTCGCTGGAGGAGCACGCGGGCCCGGACGCCTACTCCGATCCCGCGGCCTTGGCCCGCCGGATCGGCGCACGGGAACTCCCGCAGGCGTTCTTGGACCGGTGGGACGCGTTCATGGCCGACTACGGGTTCCGCGGCCCCGACGAACTGGACCTCGCCGCCCCCCCGCTACGCCGACGACCCCGGGCCGGTACTGGAGCAGATGCGCAACTACGCGCTGCTCGACGCGGAGACGCAGGAGGACCCGCGGCAGGCCTGCGAGCGGCGCCGCCGCGAACGGCGCGACGCCTACCGCCGGCTCCTCGACGAAACCCGCAACCCGCTGAAGGCGCGGCTCGTGAAACGGCTGTACCGTGCCGCCGAGCTTCTCGGCGGCCTCCGGGAGATCCACAAGTACCAGCTGGTCCGGGACGGCTACCAGGTGCGCCGACGCGCACTGGAAACCGGTCGCGGGCTCGCCGCGGCCGGACTGCTGGACGCGGCCGAGCAGGTATTCGACCTGACCTGCGACGACCTCGACCACGCACCCGAGGCGCCCGGCGCGCCGCAGGCGGACCTGCGCGCCCGCGCCCGCGCCAACACCCGCTATCGCAGGCTCGTCCGGCGGCTGCCGGGCGCCGGGTTCCCGGTCGCGGTGGACTCCCGCGGCCGCATCCCCCGGCCCGCGCCCCGGGCACCGGACGCGAACGTGCTGGCCGGAGAAGGGGTCTCGCCCGGCCTGGCGTCGGGGCCGGCGAAGGTGCTGAGCCACGTCGGCGAGAAGCCCGTGCTGCCCGGAGAGGTGCTGGTCGCCCGGGCCGCGGATCCCGGCTGGACGCCCCTGTTCGTCAACGCAGCGGGCATCGTCCTGGAGACCGGCGGCAGCTTCCAGCACGGCGCACTCGTCGCCCGCGAGTACGGCAAACCCTGCCTCGTCGGCATCGAGGACGCGGCACGACGGATCGTCGACGGCCAAATCGTCGAGATCGACGGCACCGCCGGGACCCTGACCGTCGTCTCCGCCCCCGCGGAACCGCGCGCCTGACGCGCGCCCGTCCGAACCCTGCTGCCCCGTTCGACCCCGCCGGCGGTCCTGCGGAGTCGAACCCGGCCGCGGCCCCGCCGCACCGCCGCAACCCGGCGGACGTCTCCCCGCTCAGCTCCCGGTCGCGGTGAGGTAGACGAGCGCGGCGTTGAGGGCCACCACGGCCACCGCGACGGCCGCGGCCGCGGCCGTGACCGCGCGCCCGTTCGCGTACTCGCCCATGACGTCGCGCCGGGCCGTGAGGACGACGAGGGGCACCAGCGCGAAAGGGATGCCGAAGGACAGCACCACCTGCGAGAGGACCAGGGCGCGGCTGGGATCCAGCCCCAGGGCGAGTACGGCCAGGGCCGGCAGGAGGGTGATCAGCCTGCGCGCGAACAACGGGAGGCGCCGCCGCAGCAGGCCGTCCATCACCACGGCGCCCGCGTAGCAGCCCACCGCCGTCGAGGAGAGCCCGGAGGCCAGCAGCCCGATCGCGAACAGCAGCCCGACGGCCGGTCCGAGGTTCGCGCTCACGGCCGCGTGGGCGCCCTCCAGCGACTCGCCGGTCTCACTGCCCTGGAGCGCGCTCGCGGCCAGCAGCAGGAGGGCGAGGTTGACCGCGCCGGCGAGCAGCATGGCGGCCCCCACGTCGACCTTGTTGGCGTCCAGAAGCCGCTGCAGGAACGGCCCGCGCCGGCGCCCGTGCCGGTCGCGCGCCAGCGCCGAGTGCACGTATACCGCGTGCGGCATCACGGTGGCCCCGAGCATGCCGGCCGCCAGCAGGACGCTCTCGCCACCCGCGAACCGCGGTGCGAGTCCGCCCAGGGCGCCGGAGGCCGAAGGCGGCTCCACCACCAGTCCTGCCATGAACCCCAGCGCGATCACGGCCAGCAGCCCGGTTACGGCGCGCTCGAAGGGGCGCTGGCCGTAGCGGTTCTGCAGCGTCAGGAGCCCCAGCGAGACCACCCCGGTGATCACGCCGCCGAGGAGCAGCGGGACGTCGAAGAGGATGCGCAGTGCGATCGCCCCGCCCAGCACCTCCGCCAGATCGGTGGCCATGGCGACCACCTCCGCTTGGGCCCAGTAGGCCAGCCGGGCGGAGCGCGGCATGCGCTCGCGCAGCGCCTCGGGCAGGGACCGGCCGGTCACCAGCCCGAGCTTGGCTGAGAGGTACTGCACCAGGAAGGCCATTGCGTTGGCCGCCACGATGACCCACACCAGCAGGTAGCCGTAGGACGCGCCGGCGGCGACGTTCGTGGCGACGTTGCCCGGATCGACATAGGCGATCGCGGCGACGAACGCCGGACCGAGCAGGGCGACGCCCGAACGCAGGCGCGACGTCGTCGAACGTGCCGCGCCGGTCGGGGAGTCGAGCAGTCCCACGCCTGACCTCCGTGCCGCTGGGATCCGCGATGTTCGGCGAGGCCAACTTAGTCGAATGGAGCGCCGAACATGGAATCGGCACCCGGTGCACCGGCCCGTCCCCGCTGCGGGCCGCCGCACGGCCGCGAGGGACCGGCCGCGCCCCGCGACCGCCGCCCGGCGGCCCCGTGCGGCTCGCGGCGGTACCGTGTGTCCGAAACCGGCACCCGGCCCCAGTGAGCACGCCCATGCCCCAGCCGACTTCCGCGCCCTCGCCGGCGGCGGCAATCGCCGCGGCCGCCTCCACCGGGGTGCGCTCCTGCACGCCGCTGGGCTCCTCGCATGCATGGACGCTGCACCGCGGCGAGCTGGCCGACGGGCGCCCCTTCTTCGCCAAGGTCGCCGACGGCTACGCCGAGGCGCTGGGCTCCGAGGCCGCCGGGCTGCGCTGGCTCGCCGAGGCCGCCGGAGGGGCCGCCGTACCCGAGGTGCTCGCCGCCGACGGCGGAGTGCTGGTGCTGGAGCTCGTGCGCGAGCACGGCGCGAGCGCAGATGCCGCCGCCGAGCTGGGCCGGCGCCTGGCGCTCACCCACCGCGCCGGGGCGCCGTCTTTCGGCGCATCCCGGCCCGGGTGGCTGGCCACCCTGCCCCTGGACAACACTCCCGGAGAGCGGTGGCCCGAGTGGTACGCCCGACGCCGCCTGCTGCCCTACCTGCGCGACGCCCGCGACCGGGGATTCCTGGACTCCGCCGACGCGGCGGAACTGGAACGCGTCCTCTCGCGCATCGACGGCCTCGCAGGGCCGGGCGAGCCCCCGGCGCGCGTCCACGGCGACTTGTGGAGCGGCAACGTGCTGTGGAGCCCCGAGGGGACGGTGCTCATCGACCCCGCTGCCCACGGCGGGCACCGTGAGACCGACCTCGCCATGCTGCAGCTGTTCGGTGCTCCGCACCTGGACCGGATTCTCGCCGCCTACGATGAGGCCTTTCCGCTGACCGAGGGTTGGCGCGCCCGCGTCCCGCTGCACCAGCTGCACCCGCTGCTCGCCCACGTCTGCCTGTTCGGGCGCAGCTACCGCACACCGCTGCTCGACGCCGCGCGGCGACTCCTCTAGGGGGCCGCGGTGCCGGTCGAGGGCGCTTCGGCGGCCCCGGCACGACGCCCGGCGGTCTCAGGCGAGCGGCCGCAGGGCGCCGAGCGCCGTGGAGTCCCGCACAGCGCGGACGAGGTCGACCAGCGCCGCGCCGTGTGCGCCCGCCAGGTCCGCCGCGTCCCCGAGCAGGCGCTCGCGATCGGCGAAGGCGTTCTGCGGCAGGTAGAGCCCGGGTGACAACACCTGCGCCGCGAAGAAGCCGGCCAGGACGCCGCGCAGGTCGTCGACGGCCAGAAAGTGGTGCCAACCCGCTCCGGTCAGCGCGACCGCGCACGCCTTGCCCTGCAGCGGCGCGGCCGTCTCCCCCCACATCCCCCGCGGCACCGCGTCCAGGAACGACTTCAGCGGATAGGCGGCGCGGGCGCGGTAGACGGGAGCCGCGAAGACCGCTCCGTCCGCACGGTCCAGCGCCGCGACCGCGTGTTCGGGACCGGCGGCTCCGGACAGTTCGAGGACCTCGGTGTCGGCACCCGCCGCGCGGGCTCCGTCCAGTACCGCACGGGCGGCGGCGGTGGACCGGCCGCCCGCAGCGGGCGACCCGATGATCGCGAGCACGCGCATGGCGGCGCCCTTCCTTTCCGGTCGGTCGGCTTCGGGCGGGGACCGCCCCCGCAGCGGCCGGGGTGCACGCTCGTCGCACACCCACACGGCTCCTAGCGTTCGGTGCGGGAGCCCAGCGCCCAGATGTTCATCGCCGACAGGAGTTCGCGCGGGTCCCAGACGACCCACTCCTCGGCCAGCAGCGCGCCCTCGAAGCGGCAGAAGGACGCACCGGTCACGGTCACCATCCGGTCCGTGGGCGGCACGCCCATGAACTCCCCGGTGTGCGTCCCCCGGCTCTGCCAGCGGAGCGCGAGGACCGCCCCCTCCTCGACGGTTTCGAGGATCTCGGTGCGCAGGTCCGGAAAGGCCTTCTGCGAGGACTCGATGGCGGACCTGACCGATTCGACCCCCTCCGATCCGGTCTTGGTGTGGCGCACGTACCCGCTGGCGAGGAGGCGTTCGAAGGCCTCGACGTCGCCGTTTCCCCAGGCGGCGTGCCAGGCGTCGAGGAGGTTCCGGCGCCGGTCGTCGTGCATGCCCACTCCTAACCCGCTACCGCTGCGCTTTCGGACAGGCCGGCGTACCGGCCGAACTCGCCGGCCTGGAAGAGCAGCGGCTCCCCCGCGGCCGACTCCATCGAGACCACGCTGCCGACGATCATGAAGTGGTCGCCGACCGCGACCTCCGCCTGCACCTCGCAGTCGATCCAGGCGATCGACTCCGGCAGGTGCGGCGTCCCCAGTGGGCCGCTCGTGTAGTGCAGGCCCTCGAACTTGCCGGCTCCCTTGCGCGACAGCGCGCGGCACACGTGGGTCTGGTCGCTGGCGAGGACGTTCGCCGTGAAGTACCGCCGGCGCCGGATCCTGGGCCACGTGGAGGACGTCGCGCCGACGCTGAAGGTCACCAGCGGCGGTGTCAGGGAAAGCGAGGAGAACGTCCCGACGATGAGGCCGAGCTCCTCGCCGTCCTCATCCAGGCCGGTGACCGCCGCCACTCCGGTGGGCAGGCGCCCCATGACGCTGCGGTAGTGCTGCTGGGAGATCGCTGACTCGAACGTCGACATGGACCACACCTCCTGTCGATGCGTGCACTGGGGTTCTAGGCGCCGACGCCCTGCGGTCGGCGCGCGCGGTAGCCCGCTCCGGGGTGGTCGTCGCGGAGGCGGGTCGCACCGGGGCCGTAGAGCTTCTCGCGCAGGGTGGAGCCGTCGTAGTCCTCCCACACCAGTCCGCGCCGCTGCAGCTCGGGGACGACCAGCTCGATGAAGTCCGCGATGTCCCTGTGCTTGAGCGCGTGGCCGATGTTGAAGCCGCTGACACCGGTCCGGCGCATCCACTCCTGCATCTGCACCGCTACGGTGGCCGGCGAGCCCACCAGCGTCGGCCCGGTCCCGCCAACGCCGATGTACTCGGCGATGTCGCGCGGGGTCCAGTCCCGGTCGGGGTCGGCCGCGGAGAAGATGTCGACCATGGTCTGCCCGGCGTCGGTCTTGACGTGCCGCAGCGGGACGTCGGGGTCGAACTGCGCCATGTCGAGGCCGGTCCAGCCGCTGTAGCGGGCCATCGCGCCCGCGTAGCTCACCAGGCGGCGGTACTCCTCGTAGCGCTGCTGCGCCTGCTCGTCGGTCGGCGCGCAGACGACGGTCAGCATCTGCAGGACCCGGACGCCTTCCGGATCCCGCCCCGCCGCCTCGGCCTGCGAACGCAGGTCGTCGACCTGCCGCTTCAGCGCGCTCATCGACGTCGCGTTGGCGAACACCGCCTCCGCGCTGGCCGCCGCCAGGGCCCGGCCCTTCGACGAACCTCCGGCCTGGAAGATCGCGGGGGTGCGCTGCGGCGACGGCTCGCACAGGAAGAAGCCCGGCACGGTGAAGTAGGTGCCCCGGTGCTCGATCGCGTGGATGCGCGAGGGGTCCGCATAGACCCCCTCGCCGCGGTCGCGGCGGACCGCGTCCTCCTCCCAGGACTGCTCCCAGAGCTTGTAGCAGACCTCCAGGTACTCCGCGGCCATGTCGTAGCGCTGGTCGTGCGGGACCTGGCGGCCGGTCCCCATGTTCCGCGCCGCGCTCTCGGCGTAGGAGGTGACCAGGTTCCAGCCGATGCGCCCGGAGGTGAGGTGGTCCAGCGTGGTGAAGCGCCGAGCCAGCGCATAGGGGTGCTCGTAGGAGGTCGAGGCGGTGATGCCGAATCCCAGGTGGGTGGTGGCGCTCGCCATCGCCGACACCACCAGGGCCGGGTCGTTGACCGGAACCTGCGCCGCATCGCGCAGGGCCGCGTCCGCGCTCCCCTCGTAGACGTCGTGGTACCCGGCGTTGTCGGCCAGGAACAGGCCGTCGAAGCGGCCCTCCTCCAGCAGCTTCGCGTACTCCGTCCAGTAACGGACGTCGGTGTAGCGCGCACCCCGGTCGTCCGGGTGCCGCCACAGACCCGCCGACAGGTGCGCCGGCCCGTTGAAGTCGAAGGCGAACAGCCGCATCCGCTCGTGGGACATTGACCCCCCTTTTGTTCAATAAATGAACACGAAAGCCACTATATGAACGTCATTGAACGCACAGTACGATCGGCCGTTCCGAGCCGTCAAGATGCGCCGGAGAGAATCTCCACCGGTCGCCGTCCGATCCGACATCCGGTCGAAGACGCCCCGCCCGCCAGCGGCCCCCACTGCCTGCGCACGCCTGCGAGGCCGCCTGGCAGGGCAGGTGGACACCGCAGTTGATCAGGGGCGCGACCCCATACGGCACACCCCGCCTCCGAGCCCCGTGCCGCCGACGCGGACCACTGCGCCAGGGCGGCCGCGGCGCATCGCCGAGGCACTGCGCGCCCCTCCGCGAGCCGGACTGCGCGCTCCCCCGCAGGCCGGGGCCGGGCCTTGACGGTGCCAGCGATAGCTTCTTAAAATGAACGTCATGTCCATTAAATGAACGCCTAGCGCAGCGGTATCCCGCTTCCCGGTGCGTTGTCCCGACATCCGCCGATGATCGACGGTCCCCGTTTCGTCTTCGCCGGGCAGGCGCCCGACCGGCGATCCGGCGGGGCCGCCCTTCGTCGGCCTGCACGCCGAGAGATCCGAAGCACCCGAGAGGGGCAGCCATGCAGGAGAAGAGCGACGTCGTCATCGTCGGGGCCGGAATCGCCGGCCTGGTGGCTGCCCGCGAGCTGGGCCGCACCGGGCTCCGCGTCACCGTCCTGGAGGCCCGGGAGCGGCTCGGCGGGCGCGTATGGACCGACGAGCGCCTCGGCCGCCCCCTGGAGATCGGCGGCACGTGGGTCCACTGGGTGCAGCCGCACGTCTGGGCCGAGATCACCCGCCACGGCCTGCCCGTCACCCGCGGGCCGCGCCCCGAGAAGGCCTACTGGCTGGCCGGCGACGAGGTCCGCACCGGCTCACTCGACGCGTTCATGGAGCTCATCGACCCGGGCATGCGACGCCTTACGGCCGGGACCATGCAGGCGATCCCCCGGCCGGACCTGCCGACATCGGCACCCGGGATCGGCGCCCTCGACGGCGCCACCGTGCAGGAGAAGCTCGACGAGCTCGACCTGCCGGTGGAGGAGCGCAACGCCAACGAGGCCGCCTGGGTCGGCCACCTCAACGCCCCGCTGGACCAGGCGGGCTTCAGCAGCGCCCTGCGGTGGACCGCGGCCACCGCAGGGTCCTGGCACCTGATGCACGAGGCCTCGGCCGTCTTCCGGCTGGCCGGCGGGACCCGCGCCCTGGTCTCGGCGATCGCCGCCGAAGCCCGGGCCGACATCCGCACCTCGTGCCCCGTCGAGCGGATCGACCACGGTCCCGAAGGTGCGGTGGTCACCACCGCGGGCGGCACCGAGATCGGGGCGGAGCGGGTCGTCGTGACGCTGCCGCAGAACATCCTCCCGGACCTGGGCCTGTCCCCCGGGCTCCCGGAGGACAAGCTCGCCGCCGGCCGCGAGAAGACCGCGTCCCAGGGGGTGAAGGTGTGGATCCGGGTGCGCGGCCCGGTCGCCCCCTTCTTCGCCTACTCCTCGGCGCACCACCCGCTCTCCGTCGTACGCACCGAGTTCCTCGGGGAGGACGACGCCGTCCTGGTCTCCTTCGGGGCGGACGCGCAGCGGATCTCCCCCGACGACCGCGCCGCGGTCCAGCAGGCCCTCCGCGTCTGGCGGGACGACCTGGAGGTCCTCGATGTCACCGGGCACGACTGGATGGCCGACCCGCACTCCAAGGAGACGTGGCTCATCCACCGCCCGCACCAGCTCACCCGGCACCGGGACCGGCAGCGCAGCGCCGAGGGCGTCCTGCACTTCGCCGGAAGCGACCACGCCGACCTGTGGCCCGGGTTCATCGACGGCGCGATCGAGAGCGGCCTGCGCACGGCGGCCGACGTCGCCGCCGCGGCCGGTCGGAGGGCCGGCGCCACCGGGCCGACCCGTACCTGAGGCAGGGGCGGGTCCGCCGCTCCCCGAACCTGGGCCTCCCGCCCCCCGGCCGCCCCGAAAGCCGCGGGGCCCGCGGCGGTGCGAGCGCGCGAAGCCCGGTCCGGCGCGTGCGGCACCGGCCCGAAAGCCGGGCCGGTGCCCGGGTGGGCCTGCGCCGCCCGAGGAGCCGGCCCACCCGGGCCACCCGGGCCGCGAACGCGAAGCGCTTTCGCGCCGGAACCCGATGGCGGAATCGCTTGTCCCGTCCCCGGACCCGGCGACGCGCATTCCGTTCCGTTCTTTTCTGCGCGTGTATTCCACACATTGTGAATTCGGTGCCTGCCGGCCTTTCTCGAAAGAGGAATCAGAAAGGTCCGCCCCGATCGGCCGCGCAGGCGCACACCGTGCCGCAGGGATCCGGCGTGGGGTGGCGCCGAGGTCGGCGCCACCGCCGGCGACGTGCGCGCAACACGTCGTCCCTGGTCCCCCCGATACAGTGGGAACTGCAATGCGTCCCGCTATGTGCGGGCGAGGACGAGCTGGAGGCCACCCCATGGGCGACTCACCCGAACCGGCGGACATGACCAACAAGTCCGTGGTCAAAGCCGTCCGCCTGCTTCGGGAACTCGCCGGGCACCCCAACGGCGCGACGGCCACGACCCTGGCCGCCGCGACGCGCATCGCCCGCCCCACGGCGTTCCGCCTCCTCTACAGCCTGGAGCAGAACGGCTTCGTCGACCGCGTGGACAACAACTACATCCTCGGGTGGGAACTGGCCCGGCTCGGCAAGATCGCCGATCCCTACTCCGGGGTCGTGAAGAGGGTCCACCCCGTCCTGGACGAGCTCGCCGCCGAACTCGGTGAGACGGTGACCCTGTCCGTCACCGTGGGCGACGACGGTCTGGAGCTGATCGCCCAGGCCGACAGCTCGCACCTGGTCGGAGTCGCGATGGGCAAGCAGGTGGGCCGGCACTTCCCGCTGCACGCCAGCTCGACCGGCAAGGTGCTGCTGGCGGAGATGTCGCAGGAGAAGGTCACCTCGCTCCTCCCGGAACGGCTCGACTCCTTCGCCCCCCGCACCATCACCGACCGCGATGCTCTGCTGAAGGAACTGTGCGAGGTCCGCGAGCAGGGCTATTCGGTGATCGACAACGAGTTCGAGGAGGGCCTGCTCTCGCTGTCCCGGCCGGTGCGCGACTCCTCGGGGAGCCTCGCCGCGATCCTCACGGTCGACGGCCCGCGCTACCGGTTCGGCCGGGACCGCATCCCCGACGCGCTGCAGCACATGCAGGCCAAGGCCACCCGGATCTCCGACTTCCTCTGGGGCGAGGCCCCGGACTAGGCACCCGCGCCGCGAGGCCCGCGGGTCCGCCGGAGCGCGCGCCCCTGCCGCACCCGTCGCCGCGGCTCCTCGGCGGACCCGGCCGCGTGGCGCTTCGCGACTTGGCTCACGGGTAGCGGACCCGGCGGCGCGGTGGGGGCCGTGTCGAGGTGGGCCCCCGAGCAGACCTGGGAGCGATGATGCGTGTCGCGGCCGTACGAACCGTGCTTCCGGAGCACTACTACAGCCAGGAGGAGATCACCGACGCCGTCGCACGGTGGACCAACGCCGACGAGCGCCTGGTGCGCCGGTTCCACGCCGCCACCCAGGTGACCGGGCGACCGCTGGTGTGGCCGATCGAGGCTTACCGCGACCTGGACGACTTCGGCACCGCCAACGACGCCTTCATCGACAACGCACTCGACCTGGGCGAACGCGCGATTCGGGAGGTCCTCGCACAGGCGCGGACCCATGCGCGCGATGTGGACCGGATCCTCGTGTGCACCTCCACCGGCGTCGCCACCCCGACCCTGGACGCCCGCCTGGCCCAGCGCGTCGGGTTGCGGGCCGACGTCGATCGCGTCCCGCTGTTCGGGCTGGGCTGCTCCGGGGGCGCCGCCGGCCTGGCGCAGCTGCACCACCACCTGCACGGCTGGCCGGACCAGACGGCCGTGCTCGTGTGCGTCGAGCTCTGCTCGCTGACTCTGCAGCGCGATGACACCTCCACCGCGAACCTGGTGGCCAGCGGCCTGTTCGGCGACGCGGCCGCGGCCGTGGTGGCGCTCGGGGACAGGGCCGCCGAACGGAGCGGCACGTCCTGGGACGGCCCCCGGGTCGCGGCCTCCCGCAGCAAGCTCTACCCCGACACGGAACGCCTCATGGGCTGGGACATCGGCGAGCACGGATTCCGCACCATCCTGGCCCCCGACCTGGCGGACCAGGTCGAGGCCGTCCTCGCCGACGACGTGGCCTCGTTCCTCGGCGACCACGGGCTCTCGCCGAGGCAGGTGTCGTCGTGGGTCTGCCACCCCGGCGGCCCCAAGGTGCTCGAGAAGATCGGCGACGTCCTCGGCCTCCACCACGGCGAACTGGACATCACCTGGCGCTCGCTCAGGCGGCTGGGCAACCTGTCGTCGGTGTCGGTGCTGCATGTGCTGGAGGAGACGATCGCGGACCGCCGTCCGCCCGCGGGCGAACCCGGCCTGCTGATGGCCCTCGGCCCCGGGTTCTCCGCCGACCTGGTCCTGCTGCGCTGGTGAGGGTGCAGAGATCTGCGCCCGCGCCGGCGGTCCGTCGCGCGCCGCGTGCCCCTGCTCAGCGGCTCACCGCGGTCTCCTGCTCGATGCGGGACAGCTTCTCGGGGTTGCGGACGGTGTAGATCGCGGTGACCAGGCCGTCCTCGACGCGCATGCTCATGACGCTGTCGATCCTCCCGTCCAGCAGGAACGCGAGTGCGGGCCAGCCGTTGACGTGGACGGGGGCGACCGCGAATGCGGCGCCGACCCGGTCCAGGCCGGCCTTGAGCACGCGGGCGACCCGGTCGGCACCCGTGATCGGCCGGGGCAGCGCCTGCTTGATCCCGCCGCCGTCGGCCAGGGCGACGACGTCGGGGGCGAGCAGGTCGACCAGCCCCTGGAGGTCGCCGGTCTCGACCGCGCGCTGGAAGGCCGCGGTCACGCTTCGCGTCTCCGCCGGCGACGCGGCGGCGCGGGGGCGGCGCGCGGCGACGTGGGACCGGGCCCGTTGGGCGATCTGGCGTACCGCGGGCACGTTCTTGCGGAGGGCCTGGGCGATCTCGTCGTAGCCGAAGTCGAACACCTCGTGCAGCACGAACACCGCCCGCTCGGTCGGCGTGAGCGTCTCCAGGACCAGCAGCATCGCCGTAGAAATGCTCTCGGCCAGCTCGACGTCCTCGGCCACGTCGGGCGCGGTCAGCAGCGGTTCGGGGAGCCAGGGCCCGACGTAGGTCTCCTTGCGCCGGCCGAGCGTGCGCAGGCGGGTGAGCGCCTGGCGTGTGGTGATCTTCACCAGGTACGCGCGCCGGTCCCGCACCGCGGCGAGGTCGACGCCGACCCACCGCAACCAGGTCTCCTGGAGGACGTCCTCGGCGTCGGCGGCCGAGCCGAGGAGTTCGTAGGCGACGGTGAAGAGCAGGTTGCGGTGGGCCAGGAAGGCCTGCGTCGCGTGGTCCGCGCCGTCGTTCCTGTTCGCCCCGTCATCCGGGCCTGAGTGGGCCATGCCGTGCTCCTGTCGCTTCTCCTGGGCGTGTCCACCCACGAGACGCCGGCCTCCGCGGTTCTGTGACACCGCAGCGGGCGGTGTCACAAGTATCCGATCGCCGGCGTCTCATGCGCGACGGATACGCCTGCTGCATTTCCAGGAGACCCGATGGACCTCGCGCTGTGGATCGTCGCCGGACTGCTGGCCCTCGCCTTCGGGGCCGGCGGTGCGCTCAAGATCGTCGTTCCCAAGGAGAAGATCATCACTGTGCGGACCGGCCGGTGGGCCGAGGACTGGAGCCCTGGCGCCATCAAGGCGATCGGTGCCCTGGAGGTCCTGGCCGCCGCGGGCCTGGTCCTGCCCGCCGCACTCGGTGTCGCGCCCGTCCTGGTGCCGCTGGCCGCCGTCGGCCTCGTGCTGGTCATGGCCGGCGCGATCATCGTGCACGCGCGCCGGGGCGAGGGCAAGCAGATCCTGGGCAACCTGGTCTACGTCGTCCTGGCCGCCTTCGTGGCGTGGGGACGATTCAACCCCGCCCCGCCGATCTTGTAGCTATCGTGATGGAAATCGATTGCCATTCACGATAGCTACAAGATCGACGGTGGTATGCGGACTGCCCGCCAGCCTCTCGGCGGGTGATCTCGACCGATCCGGGCATGCCCGACGGCGGGTAGATGGCGCCGGCGAGCTGGACCACCGAGCACGGCCGCAGCTGCGACAGGGCGTCGGCCATGGCGACGGTGGTACTGCTCCAGGCGACCCCCAGCGCGTCGCCGTCCTTCACCGCCGCGGCCACCTCCTCGGCCAGGGCGCGGCCGACGTACTCCACGGCCATGTGCGGCGAGGACGGCGCAGCGGCGAGGAGGGGCAGCTCTTCGACCTCGCGGCCGACCCCGGCGAGTCGGTCGACCTGTGGGACTCGGCCTCCGCGGAGCCTGCGGCGGCCAAACTGCGGCTGCGCCGCGAGGTGGGCCGCTGGCGGGCGCACAGCGCCCTGCACACCGCCGACATGCACCGCGCCCACCGGTGAGGCGCCGACGGTGGGCGGAGCGGCGCGGACGTGCCGGCTCGGACCGGCCGACGCACTGCCGCCGCTCCCCGCTTCGGCCGTCGCAGTGCCCGGCGCGTCAGGGCTTGCGGCCGACCCCGGCCAGGGAAGGGGCGCCGGACGGCGCGCCAGAGTCGGTCCCCACCTCGGTGGGGGCGGGGCGCCACTGCGGGCAGGGGACCAGGCCGGGCTCGACGACCTCCAGGCCGTCGAAGAGCGACGCGATCCACTCCGGGCTGCGGTGCCGGTAGGGCAGCGGCGCGTTGGCGTTGTACTCCTCCAGCGCGGCCAGCACACCGGGGTCGGTGTCGGTGCCGTCCCACAGCGCGAGATAGCTGCCGCCGGGCAGGGCCTCGACGAGGGCGCTGATGATCCGGGGGACCTCGTCGGCGTCGATGTGGCCCAGCACGCCCATCAGGACCAGGGCGATCGGCCGGTCGAAGTCGAGGCGCTCGCGGACCATGGCGACGACGGTCTCGGGGTCGCGTATGTCGGCGTGGATGTAGTCGGTCGTGCCCTCGGGCGTTCCGACGAGCAGGGCGTGGGCGTGCGCCAGCACCAGGGGGTCGTTGTCGATGTAGACGATGCTCGACTCGGGCGCGTGGGCCTGGGCGACCTCATGGGTGTTGTTGGCGGTGGGCATGCCCGTTCCCAGGTCGAGGAACTGGCGGATGCCGGCCTCGCGGGCGAGGTAGGTCACCGCGCGCATGAGGAAGCCGCGGCCCTGGCGGGCGAATGCGGGCACCTGCGGGAAGCGCTGGAGGAACTGGTCGCCGGCCTCGCGGTCGGCGGCGTAGTTGTCCTTGCCGCCCAGCCAGTAGTTCCAAACCCGGGCCGAGTGCGGGACCGAGGTGTCGATGGGGGTGGGCGCCGACCCGTGCACGGGGTCCGGCGAGGGGGTGTCGGCGTTCATCGGTCCTTCCCGGGGGTGGCAGGACGCGTGAGGCGGGCACACCCGATGTCGGGAATCGGAGCCCAATCCCCGCCACACGGCGCGTTCGGGCACTTATCCTACGAGCACGCGGCAAGCGCCGGACACACCCGGCGACCGTGCGGGCACGCGGTGCGGTATAAGCACCGCTTATGCGCATCTCGCAATCCGACGTCTACCGCAATCCGCCCTGGTCGTGTTGCATGGCCGGGTCTGTGTCGCGGCACACAGAGGCGGGTGTGCGATGTAGCACACATCCCTGCACCCCCGCCGTGTCCGGCGGCCTGCGAGCACCCCCACCGCACCCCTCGGAGTCGGCGTGCAGCCGCGTGCACCCGGTGTTCCGCGCCCCGCGCAGGTCGCCCGTGTGCGGCCGCGATCAAGGGCAGCCTGGACCTGCCCCCGCAGGTGCCGGGTCTGGCCATCGACTCCGGCGCGCTGTTCGCGCTGCAGGTCAACAGCAGCTTCTTCTGGATGTTCCAGTCGCTGCTGGGCGTCACCACCCGGGGCACGCTCAAGGCGCTGACCTTCGTGACCACTCTGGCGTCGGTGGTCTCCCTGGTCATCGTGTCCGCGATCAGCCTCGTCGCCTGAGCGCGCGGCGGAGTCACCCGCCCACCCCTCGCAGCCCGCGTCCACCGCACCCACACCAAGCGGAGAGGCCATGCAGCCGCTTCGCGGAGTAACCGTCGTGTCCTTGGAGCAGGCCATCGCCGCTCCCTACGCCAGCCGCCAACTGGCCGACCTCGGCGCGCGCGTCATCAAGGTCGAGCGCCCGGGCGCAGGCGACTTCGCCCGGGGCTACGACTCGCGAGTGAGTCATGCCCCGATTCCATCGCACCGCCGGGCCCGGGGACGTGAGTGGGCGTACTCAGGTCGGGGTGTCTTCGCGGTGGCGCTCCGGTCCGGGGGACCGGCGGAGTGGTCGAGCGGTGACACTGCGCCGTTGCAGCCTAGGATCATCGCCCTCCGACGGACCAACGGAACCGCCCCGCCGAGACCCTTATCCGAATTCTTACTCACCGCCGGCCTTCCGGCGTGACCTGCGGTCCCGGTGGGAGCCTCAGACTTTTATCAGGAAGCTCTGCCGTTGTTCACGGCCCGGTCGGTTTTCGTTCCCTGCGTGGTCATCGACGACGGAGGGAGACCGCATGACGACGCTGCGACCGGGCCCCGAGGCGCCCGGGACCGGTGATGCGACCGCCGGCGAACCCGGCGCCGCCGAGGCCGGGCACCGCTTCCGCGCTCCCAGCAGGCTGCACGCCTTCAACCGGTACGAGCTCAAGTACCTCGTTCCCGTCGAGCAGGTCGGCGACGTCCGCGCCGAGCTCACCGCCCGAATGGAGTCCGATGCCAACGCCGGGCCCGACGGCTACGGCGTGTGGAGCCTCTACTACGACACCCGGCGTCTGCGGTTCTACTGGGAGAAGATCGAGGGCCTGAAGTTCCGCCGCAAACTGCGCATCCGGCGCTACGGCGAGACGGGCACCGGCAGCGACGACACCATGGTCTCCGTCGAGATCAAGCAGCGCGTCAACCGGGTCACCCAGAAGCGCCGCGTCCTGCTTCCCTACGGTGACGCCCGCGCCCTGTGCGACCGCCGGCGACGGGTCGAGCATCCCCGGGCCCAGCCCTTCGTCGACGAGGTCCTCGACCTGCTGCACCGGCTGGACCTGCGCCCCAGCGCCATGACCGGCTACCGGCGCGAACCCTACGTCGGCACCGGCGCCGACCTGGGCCTGCGCGTGACCCTGGACCACCGGGTCCGCGGCCGCGACCGCGACTTCGACGTGCGCGCCGAAGCCGAGAGCCGCTACATCATCAGCCCGCGCTATGCGGTCATGGAGGTCAAGGCCAACGAGCGCGCGCCCTACTGGATCACCGACATGGCCGCACGCCACGGGCTGCAGGTCCAGCGCATCTCCAAGTACTGCCAGAGCGTCGAGGCATTCGGCAAGGCGCCCCGCTCGGTCTTCCACGTGCCCGAGGAGGACCCGGTGGGCGAGTCGCGGCCGATGAGCGCACCGCAGCCCTGGCAGATGTAGCGCCGCGCCCCTCCCCCGCCGACGGACCGCTCCCCCCGAAGCCGTGAACCCGTGAACCCGTGAGAAGGCACCGATACCAGCCATGAACCTCAACTTCGGCATCACCGACCTGTCCGGCACCTTCAGCGTGATGGACGTGGTCCTGTCCCTGGCCCTGGCGTTCGCCACCAGCGTGGTGGTCGCCTGGACCTACCGCGCCACTCACCGCAACATCTCCTACAGCCAGAGCTACGTGCACACGCTGATCATCCTGGGCATGCTCATCGCCCTGATCATGCTGGTGGTGGGCTCCAACATCGCCCGCGCGTTCGCCCTCGTCGGCGCCCTGTCAGTGGTGCGCTTCCGCAACGCCATCAAGGAGACCCGCGACGTCGGGTTCATCTTCCTGGTGATGGGGCTGGGCATGGCCTGCGGTACCCGGTTCTACACCCTGGCCGTCATCGCCACCGTCGTCATCTGCGCCGTCATCCTGCTCATGCACCGGTTCAACTGGTTCTCGCTGAACGTCCAGCGCCAGGTCGTCAAGGTCCAGGTCCCGGCCGACGAGGGCGATTACACCGGTGCGATCGAGGACGTGCTCGTCGCCGCCACCGAGGAGTTCGAGCTGATCAGCACCGAGTCGGTGCGCGGCGGCAGCCTGCTGGAGCTCGCCTACTCGGCCCGGCTGAAGAAGGGCGTCACGCCGGGTGAGGTCATCGAGCGGCTGCGCACCCTCAACGCCGGCCAGAAGGCCACCGTGCTGACCGGATACGACCAGACGGACATGTGATGACGGCGACCGACGACCACGAACCGCCCGCACGGCCCCGGCCGCCGCGCCGACGCCTCCGGCACCGACTGCCCGTGCGGCTGCGCCACTACTGGAAGACCGCCGCCGTCGTCTGCGCCGCGCTGCTGGCGCTGGTGCTGGTCTTCGGCGAGGCCCGCGTGCGGCCCTACATCACCTCCGATCTCGTCTCGCCCGACGCCGTCACGAACGACATCGAGGGCGAGGGCGACGTGTTCGACGGCGGCGAGCACAGCATCCGGGTCACCTACAACGAGGACGAGTACGCCGACATGATGGAGACCTTCCGCGAGGAGGGCGAGAAGGAGTTCATCAGCGCCGACATCACCATCGACGGCACTGTGATCGACGACGTGGGCCTGCGGCTGAAGGGCAACTCCACCTTGTCGAGCCTGCGGGGCGACGACGCCGTGCCCGGCGGCCCGCCGCAACAGCAGAACGGTCGGGGGCCGGACCTGCAGCAGGGCCGAGCGGGCCGGACGGAGGGGACCCAGCAGCAGAACGAGGGCCAGGGCCCGCAGCAGGGCGGCGGTCCGGGCATGGTCCAGCTCTCCGAGGACGAGCCCGAGAAGCTCCCCTGGCTCATCAGCTTCGAGGAATTCCAGGAAGGGCGCGCCTACCAGGGCCACACCGAGATCGCCCTGCGCCCGGCGACGGGCACCTCCGACACCGCCCTCAACGAGGCCCTCGCCCTCGACGTCACCGCCGCCGACGGCCAGACCACGCAGGACTACTCGTTCACCTCCTTCGGGGTGAACGGCGGCGACACCGCGCCGCGCCTGCTCATCGACGCACCCGACGCCGCCTGGGCCCGGTCCTACGGCCAGGGCGTCCTCTACAAGGCCCGCGCCGGAGGGTCCTTCGACTACCTCGGCGACGACCCCACCGATTACGAGGAGGCCTTCAACCAGATCAACGGCGCGGGCTCCTACGACCTGGAGCCGGTGATGTCGCTGCTGGAGTTCGTCGATGCGTCCAGCGACGAGGAATTCGCCCGCGAACTCGAGGACCACCTGGACGTGGACGCCTTCGCCCGCTACCTCGCGATGCAGGATCTGATCTCCAACGGCGACGCGATGGACGGGCCCGGCAATAACTACTACCTGTGGTACGACACCGGCAAGGAGCGCTTCACCGTCCTGTCGTGGGATCTGAACCTCTCCTTCAGCGGCATGGGCGCCATGATGGGCGGCGGCCAGATGCCCGAAGGGATGCAGGCGCCCCAGGACGGGCAGGTGCCGGAGGAGGGAAGCGCGCCCCAGGGCGGCGGGATGCCCGAGGGCATGGGCGCGCCCCCGGGCGGCCGGGCCCCCGGCGGCGGGGAGGGCGGCCAGGGCGGCATGGGCATGGGCGGCAGCAGCGCGCTCACCGAGCGGTTCATGGCAGACGACGCGTTCGCGAAGCTCTACCAGCAGGCCTATGCCGACATGTACGCCGACCTCGTCGAGAGCGGCAAGGCCGCCTCCCTGCTCGAATCCGCCGCCTCCCGCGCCGAGGCCGCGGGCGGCACCGGCGCCGCCGAGGCCGCCGAGCAGCTCACCGAGCAGATCGAGTCGGTCTCGGCAGCACCGCCCGACGACGCCCGGCAGCAGAGTCGGCAGGGCGAGCAGGACCAACAGGGGCAAGGCCAGGAGCAGGCCGCGCAGGAGCAGACGGGCGCCACCGGATAGGCGCCGACCGGGGCACCCCCGGTGCGGGCCGCTGCCGCCCGCACCGGGCCCCTCCCCGGCCCGTTCGGCGGCCCCCTGGTGGCGGTCCGGCCTTACGACCGCGCGGGCGGGGCCGCAGGGACGCCGGTTCCTGCCGCGCCCCGCGGCCGTTGCAGCGGAGGCCGACCGCGCTGACCGGCACGCGGCCGCCCCGCTACTCTCCGGGCCGGTCCGCGCACTCCTCACCGGGGACCCGCATCGCCACGGGTCGCCCGGGCAGCGCGGGGCCGCTGCCCGGGCGCAAGCCGGCGACGGCGACCGCGAGTGCGCGATCGATGAACTCCGGGACGTGCTCCTGGGGCAGGGCGGGAAGCGGGCGCGCGATGGCCATGATCAACAACAGGATCTCGTCGGCCGCGACGTCGGAGCGCACCTGGCCGCGCCGCTGCGCCGCGGCGACCAGGTCGCGGACCGCGTCGACGACCGCGTCGCGGGCCCGTCTCAGCTCCGGGTCGGTGGCCAGGTCGGGGAGCATGGGCACCAGCATCGGCATGAGGACCCCGGCCTGCAGCCCTGCCGCCGTCTCCACGAAGGTGCGCCAGGCTCCTGCGGGGTCCTCGGCCAAGCCGTCCCGGGCGCGGCGCGCCGCCCGGTCCATGGAGCCGATGCCCTCCAGCACGATGGCGCGCACGAGCGCCGAACGGTCGGGGAAGTTGCGGTAGAGGGTCGCGATGCTGACGCCCGCCCGCTGGGCGACGGCCTCCAGGGCGACGTCCGCGCCCCGCTCGACGAACAGCGCCCGCGCCGCACGCAGGAGCTCCTCGCGGTTGCGCCGCGCGTCGGTCCGCACAGTCCACCTCCACTCGATGGCGTCCCACCCGATGCCTTGTTGCCGTGGTCGCAGTCTAACCGTAGGCTGCATCTACGGATTTCCGTAGGAAGTTCCTACGATTGGCGACAGGCGGAAGCGAGATCCCGCCGATTCCCCCGAGTCCGCAGGAAAGGGAGTGCAATTGCTGAAGGTCATCGGAGCCGGGCTGCCGCGCACGGGCACCAGTTCTCTCAAGTCCGCCTTGGAGCGCCTCGGGTTCGGCCCCTGCCACCACATGTTCGAGGTGATGAGCCACCCCGAGCACATCGAGCGTTGGATGCCCGCCCTGGAGGGCGGGTCGGCCGACTGGGACCACGTGTTCGAGGGGTACCGGGCGGCCGTGGACTTCCCCGCCGCCATCTTCTGGCGGGAGCTGAGCCGGACGTACCCGGACGCGAAGGTCATCCTCACCGTCCGCGACCCGAGGCGCTGGCACGAGAGCGTCCGCGACGCCTTCCCCGACCGGTCCGCGATCGACGCGGGGAGCCTCCCCGGTCCGCTGCAGGGCTTCTCCGACTTCCTGCCGGCCTTGACGGGGGCGGCCGAGGAGCGGCTGGGCCTGGACTGGACACCCGGCCGCCCGTTGACCGAGGACGAGGCGGTGGACGTGTTCAACACGCACACCGAGCAGGTCCGCGCGGCGGCGCCGGCCGACCGCCTCCTGGTGTTCTCAGCCCGCGACGGCTGGGGGCCGCTGTGCGACTTCCTCGGCGCCGATGTTCCGGACGAACCGTTCCCCCACCTCAACGAAACCGAGACGATGCAGCGCATGTTCGCCGCGCTGGAGGAGTCGGGAACGGTGGCCAGCCCCTTCGACGCCTGAGGCGTGCCCCCCGGGGCGGTCCGGCTGCGGACCGGCGGAGGCCGGGTGGGGCGAACGGGACGGAGACGGCGCGGTAGCGGCCGTTCCGTTCGCCGTGTGCGGCGGGCCGATCCGGGCCGAACTAAAATACAGCACTGTTCTGTATTGTTGACTGGCGGGTGGTGACCGTGGGACCGACCTCAGGTGCGCCGGGGCGTCCACGCAGTACGGAGGCCGACACGGCCATACTCGACGCCGCGCTGGACCTGCTCGTCGAGCGCGGTATCGGGGCGATCAGCATCGAACAGGTCGCGCAGCGCGCGGGCGTCACACGCGCGACCGTCTACCGGCGCTACGCCGACCGGACCGAGCTGCTGATCGCCGCCATCCACCACGACCACGACGCGGCGCCGGACGAGCTCCCCGAGCCCGACGACGTCGAGCAGCTCCTCTCCTGGTGGGCCCAGGCCCTCGGAACGCCCGCGGCCGGCCGCGGGTGGCCGCTCATCCGCCGCCTCATGACCGAGCTGTACGACCACCCCGAGCTCGCGGAGGCCTTCACGGAGGTGAGCGTCGAGCCGCGGAACCGGTGGATCCGGGCCGCGCTCATCCGGGACCGCGACCGCGGGCGGTTCCCCGCCGACGCCGACCTGGGCGTCGTCCAGCAGATCATCACCGGCGCGGTCGTGACACACCTGCTGACCCGGCCGGACGGCACCACCGCCCACGAGATCGAGGACTACCTTCTGGCCGTGCTGCGCGAGACCCGCTATCGGAGGAACCCGTGACCTCCCGTGCTCGCGGCGGCCGCGGTCGTCGCCGCCTGGCCGCACTCGGCCCGGCTTCCGCCGCCGCGCCCCCGACGGTCGGCGGTCCCGGCGCCGGACGCGGCCGGCGGCGGGACCCGGCCGCCTATCGGCGCTTCTCCCGCGCGAGGGCGGTGACGCGGACCGCGACGACCCCCAGGCAGACGAAGGAGGCGAGAACGAGGAAGGACAGTTCGGCGGGGATCGCGTAGAAGCGCTGCAGCCACGTGCCGTCCCTGCCTCCCAGCAGGATGTCGACGGCGGGCTGGAAGACGGCCAGCAGGCCCGGCGGGACGAGGTAGGCGAGCAGCCGACCGGCGGTCCGCCACAGCGGGCGGCCCCGGCGGCGCCGCGCCCAGTCGCCGCTGCGCAGCACTCCGCAGACACCCAGTGCGACCGTGGCCGCGGTGAGCACCCCGAACACGGCGTCGACCTTCCACAGCGACGAACCGCCCTCCGGGGGTGTGCGGCCCTCCGTCAGCGCCAGCAGTCCGTCGACGAGGCGCGCCGAATCCTCCTCGGTCAGCGCGATCCCGGTGTTGAGCAGCACCGCGACGCCGTAGCCCGTTTCAGGCACCAGGAACTGGTAGGAGGAGTAGGTGGAGAGGGCGCCGCCGTGCCAGGTCTGCGGCAACCGGGCGTGGTCGCCCTCCTCAGGCTCGCGCCGCATCCAGCCCAGCGCGGAGCGGCCGTCGTGGGAGGAGGGCGCATGCATCTCGGCGACGCTCGCCGCCGACACCACGCGCTCACCCGTGGCAGAGCGCCCGCCGCTCTGCTGGAGGACGAGCCATCGCGCCATGTCCTCGGCGGTGGACACCATCCCGCCGGACCCGGCGCTGAAGTGGTCGGGCTCAGGCAGCGCGATGTCCGCCCCGTAGGCGCGGACGAACCCGTTCGCCAGCCCCGGGCTCGGCGCCCCCGACGACTCCAGCGCGACGGTGTCGTCCATCCCCGCAGGCGCGAACACCTCCCGGCGCATATAGCTGCCGAACGGGAGCCCGCCGACCTTCTCCACCAGCCGCGCGGCGACGTGGTAGTTGGGGTTGTGGTAGTTCCACTCGCTGCCGGGGTCGGCGGAAAGGCCGGCGGTGCGCAGCTGCGCGACGGCCTCCTTCAGTGACTGGGGCTGGTCGGGGCGCGAGGCGTCGGGAAACGTCCGGTCGGACATGCCCGAGCTCTGGTCGAGGAGGTGGCGGACGGTGATCCGCCCGCCGCGCGGATCGGCGACCCGAAACTCCGGCAGGTAGCGCTGCACCGGCCGGTCCAGCTCGACCCGGCCCGCCTCGACCAGCTGCATGACGGCCAGCGCGGTGAACGACTTGCTCAGCGAGGCGATCCGCATCGGCGAGTCGGCGGTCAGGGGTGCGCCGTCGGAGGTGCGGCCGTAGCCGGCGGTGAGCACCGTCTCGCGCCCCTCGGTTACGGCGACGGTTGCGCCCGGCAGCCCGGTGCGCTCCACATAGCGCTCGGCGAAGGCGTCAAGCCGCGCGGCGCTCACACCGCTCTCCTGCGCGGCCGCGGGCGGACCGGACGCCGCGAGCGCGGCCAGGGCGCACACTGCGGCCGCGCCTGCTGCGCGGCGGCGCCCTCCGAGCGGTTCGCGCCGACGCGGGGCGCGCGGGCGGCCTCGATTGAGCAGCATGGTCTTCCTCCCACGTGGTCCCGATGCCTGCCCGGAAACGCTAGGGAGCCGGCGCCCCGCAGCGCATCATGCGAACGTGCCCGGCCGCGCCCGCACCTTCGTGGCGCCCGGAGGCCCGCCACCCCCTCCTTCGTGGCGCTCCGCCCCCGCGATCCCCCCACTGACGGGCGAAGATACCGACGCAGGCGTTCTGTACGGTTGGCACCGTGCAGCCGATCGACGACACGCCAACCCCCTCCCCCGCCGTGCGCACCGCAGGCACTGCGCGGCGGGGGACCGTGCTGTGGGCGGTGCTCGCGCTGTGCGCGGCCGCGGACAGCGGCGCCGCGCTCGCCGGAGGCGGCATTGTGTCGGTCGCCTCCCCCGCCGTGGGCGTCCTGGCATTCCTCTGCGGGCGCCTGACCGCGCGAGACCGGCTCGCTCTCGGCGTTTCCGCGGCGCTGCTGGTGCTCCAACCGACCGCCGCGCTGCTGGGCCGCGCCACGGTGACGAGCGCTTTCGCCACGGCGGCCTCGGCTGTGCTTGTCGCGGTGCTGCCCTGGCTGCTCGGCCGCTACCTGCGCAATCGCGCGGAAGCGGCCTCGCTCGGATGGCGGCGCGCCGAGCTGCTGGAGCGCGAGCGGAACCTGGTGGCCGAGCACGAACGGATGCGCGAGCGAGCCCGTATCGCCCAGGAGATGCACGACTCCCTGGGGCACGAGCTGAGCCTGGTCGTGGTGCGCGCCGGTGCGATGCAGGTGGCGCCGGACTACGGCGAACGGGACCTGCGGCGCGCGGCCGGCGAGGTGCGGTCGGGCGCGGCCGCGGCGGTCGAGCGGCTGCAGGAGATCATCGGGATACTGCGCGAGACCGGCGACCCGCTGGCGGGCGACCCGCTGAGCCAGAGCGCCGTGGAGCTGGTCGACCGCGCCCGCGACGCGGGCATGGACGTCGCGGTGCACGGTGCAGAGCTGCTCGACCGCGGCTCCGGCGCGGCGCAGCGGGCGCTGTGCCGGGTGGTACAGGAGGCGCTGACCAACGCGGCCAAGCACGCGCCGGGCGCCGCGGTGCGCGTCGACGCCGAGGAGGGTGCGGAGGGCGGGTGCACGGTACGGGTGCGCAACACAGCGCCGCGCGGAGCTCCGAGCGCGGCCGGCGCCTCCGGCGGCAGCGGGCTGGCCGGGCTGGCGCGGCGGCTGCGCCCGCTGGACGGCACCATCGCATCGGGCGTCCGCAGCGACGGCGGCTTCGAGGTGGTCGCGCACCTTCCCCCGGCCGCCGCCGGGGCCGATACGGGCGGCACAAGCGCCGCGGAACTGGAGTCGCGCTACTCCGCCTCCCAGCGCCGCGCGCTGGGTGCGGCGGTGCTGGCGCCGGCGGGGCTGCTCGGCGTGCTGGCGGCGGCGTGGCTGGGATACTACGGCTACGTTTCCGCCGGATCGGTCCTGGAGCCGCAGGAGTTCGCCCGCCTGCGCATCGGCCAGGAGCAGCGGCATGTCGAGGAGGTCCTTCCGGCGATGCGGATGCTCGACCCGCCGTCCGAGCGCAGCGGTGCGCCCGCCGACGGCGCCCGGTGCCGCTACTACCGCTCGGAGATCGCCCTGCCGGGCGCCGCCACCACCGCCTACCGGCTGTGCTTCGCCGAGGGCCGGCTGGCGGCCAAGGCGGCGGTGCCCGTCGGCGAAGGCGCCGGAGCCGGCGGGGCCGCCCGGTGATCCGGGTCGTACTCGCCGACGACGAGGCCCTGATCCGGGCGGGCATCGCCACGATCCTGTCCGCGGACCCCGATATCGAGGTGGTCGCCGAGGCGGGTACGGGGAGCCGGGCCGTCGAGCTGGCCGGGGTGCACCGTCCCGACGTCGCGCTCGTCGACATCCAGATGCCCGAGACCGACGGGCTGAGCGCGGTACCGGAGATCCTGCGCGTGTCGCCGCGTACGGCGGTCGCCATCCTGACGACGTTCGGCCAGGACGACTACATCACCCGCGCGCTGGACGGAGGCGCGAGCGGGTTCCTGCTCAAGACCGCAGAGCCGCAGGAGCTGATGGCCGGGGTGCGTGCGGTCGCCGACGGCGGCGCGTTCCTGTCGCCGCAGGTCGCCCGGCGCGTGGTCGCCCACCTGCGGAACCGGCCGACGGCGCCGGCGGCCGAGGCCCGCGAGCGCGTCGACGTGCTGAGCCGCCGCGAGAAGGACGTGCTGGCCCTGCTCGCGGTGGGCGCCTCCAACGCCGAGATCGCGCGAGGGCTGCACCTGGCCGAGGACACCGTCAAGGCCCACGTCAGCGCGATCCTCGCCCGCCTGGGGCTGCGGAACCGGGTGCAGGCCGCCGTCCTGGCGCACGAGGCGGGTCTGCGGCGGGCGTGAGCGGTGGGCACCCGACTCACAGGGACCGAACCCCGTTGATCTTGTAGCTATCGTGAAGGAAACCGATTTCCATTTGCGATAGCTACAAGATCGGCGTGATGGGCGGGCGGGTGTCGACCATGGGGACGATGACGCCCGCCGCGCCGGCGTCCAGCGCCCGGCCGATGGCGGTGGGGTCGTTGGCTTCGACCCGCACCATCCCGACCGCGGCACTGGCGCCGTTTGGAACGCGGGGGTCGAGGTCGTCGCCGTGGCCCCGGACGGCTCCCCCGCGCGCTGATGACCGCGGGACGCGGCCCGGCCTTCCTGCGAGAATCGGGCGGCGGGAGGCGCCGGACGCGCGGCGCTCGGCCGATTCGGCGGCGGAGCTCCTCGGGAGGCGGGGCGCCTTCGCGGGTACGGACCTCCCGCACGCCCGCAGCCCTACCCGGACGGAGCCCGATGGCCCTCGCGCTGGAGCACGCTTTCACCGTCACCGTCGAGCTCGGAGAGGTCCGCGAAGTCGGCCTGACCCCCGCGGGGTACCGCCGGGTGATCCCGATCGTCGGCGGCTCGGTCCGCGGCCCCGCACTGGCCGGCGAAGTGCTGCCCGGCGGCGCGGACTGGAACCTCGTGCGCCCCGACGGCGGGGTGCACGTCTGGGCGCGCTACGAGATCCGCACCGCCGAGGGGGCGGTGATCTCGGTCGTCAACGAGGGGCTAGGCAACTCCGGCGCGGGCGCGCGGTCCTGCGCCACCCGCCCGGTGTTCGAGGCGCCCGAGGGCGGTCCGGTTTGGCTCAACACCGCCTTCTTCGTGGGGGAGCTGCGCCTGCCGACCGCACCGGGCGGCCCGGTCGGCGTCGAGGTCCACCGGGTGCTCGCCGGCTGAGGCGGCGCACCGCGGCCGGATCCGCGTTCACCGCCGTACCAGCGCCGCCAGTTCGCGCGTCCGGGGCCGGCGGCCCCACGCCACAAGGGCGAAGACGACGCCCAGCACGACGGTCTGCGCCGCGAAGGAGTGGTAACCGGGGGTGAGCAGGTTCCCGGCGGTCGCTCCGGCCATGACGCCCAGCAGCCCCAGCGCGGCCAGACCGGACAGCCGCGGGATCAGCAGGCCTACAGCGCCGGCGACCTCGCAGACGCCGGTGACGTACCGCAGCCACTGCCCTGCGCCGAGGTCGGTGAACAGGCGGACCGCGTCCTCGCTGCCCGCCAGCTTCGTGCCGCCTTGGAATAGGAAGAAGGCGGCGAGCAGGATCTGCACCACCCACAGCACGATGTTCAGGATGCGGCCGCGGCGCCGCGCAGCGCTCCCGGTCTCGATCGGACTCACGGGACCGCCCCCTCACTCCCCCGAGGGGGACCGTCGGTGCGAACAGCCTATCGCGCGCAAGCGGAAGCGGAAGCGGGAAGGGGAAGGGAAAGCGGGGCCGCGGCGGCCGCGACCGCGGCGGGCGCCGCTGCTCCGCCAGCCCTGCTTCGGAGCCGGTCGGAGCCTGCGGCGCAGCACCGGCTTCCCGGGAACCGAGCGGCCGAATTCGCGCTCGCGGAAACTCCGGTGCAAGTACCGATCCCCGTCCCCCTGCCCGAGATCCGGAGCCCGCTTCCGGGAACGCCGCCCGCAGACCCGGATTCCGACGAAATCGGCCGGACCTCTCCGTTCTTGTCCTCGACCGAGGATCTCGCCGCCTACGGATATGTCGAGGAGGAGTTCCTGATCTCCTGACCGCCGCCGTCCACTCCGGCGGCGAGGAGGTGTCCGGGCACCACCAAGGGCACCTGCCTCCGCGCGGTCGCGCGTGTGGACGCGGGCAACGTCCGCGGCGGCGACCTCACCCCCGCCGACGCCGCACACAACCGGCACGAGGCGGTACGGTCGGGGATCGGCGGATAGGGCGCGGGCGGCTGCCGCGTCCCGCTCAGCCGCGGCGGCCCGCGGCCGGGGTGCCGCGGCCGGGCGCGAGGTCCTCCTCGACCATGGCGAGCAGCGCGCGGGCGGCGGTGCCGGCGGCGCTTCCCGCCGCAGTGACGGCCGCGGTGCGCCACTGCGGCGCGTCCTCGATCGGGACGAAGCGCGCCTCGGAGGTCTTGACCGAGAAGTGCTCGGGCACCAGGGCGATGCCCAGCCCCTGCGCGGCGAACGCGAGCAGCGAGTGGACGTCGTTGACCTCGACCGCGACGCGGCGGCGCGCGTCGGCTCCGGCCAGCATGGCGTCGACCTCCTCCCGGATGCCCGAAGCGGGGCCGAAGTCGACGAACGCCGCGCCGTCGAGCTCCCCCAGCGCGACGCGGCCGCGTTCGGCCAGCGGATGGGCGAGCGCGCAGGCGAGCACCATCGGCTCCGCACCGATGGGCAGCTCCTCCAGGTCGGCGGTGGTGCCCGCGCCGGTGGAGGTGAAGGCGACGTCGACCGCGCCGCGGCGGACTCCCTCCAGCAGCGCCGCGGCCCCGTCCTGCTGGAGCCGGATCTCGACGCCGGAGTGCTTGCCGTGGAAGCGGCCGAGCAGCGCCGGGACGTCGGGGGCCGCCAGGCACTGCAGACTGCCCACGGTCAGTGTGCCGCGCAGCAGGCTCTGGACGGCGGCGACCGCGTCGCGGGCACCGGAGACCTTCGCGAGGACGTGCCGCGCCTCGGGCAGGAGGGCCCGGCCGGCGTCGGTCAGCTCCACCCGGCGGGTGCTGCGCACGAAGAGGCGGGCGCCCAGCTCGCGTTCGAGGGAGCGGATCGACGCCGACAGCCCGGACTGTGCCACGAGCACCCGCTGGGCCGCGCGGGTGAAGTGGCGCTCCTCGGCCACCGCGACGAAGTACTCCAGTTGGCGCAGCTCCACGATTGATCACCGCAATCGAACAGTTCCATCGGTTTATTCTCTTGGACAGCTTAGTGGGGTCGGCGTGAAGCTGGGAGCGCCGCGGAGGGCGGACCAACGGCCGGCTTCCGGGGCGCACCGCATACGCCATCCGATTTTCGGGAGACCCGGATCATGCACAACCGCAGTATCGGAGGACGCACGGTCAGCGCGATCGGACTCGGCGCCATGCCGATGTCGATCGAGGGCCGGCCCGACCGCTCCCGCGCGACCGCGACCGTCCACGCGGCGCTGGATGAGGGCATCACCCTCATCGACACCGCCGACGCCTACCACCGCGACGCGGACGAGGTCGGCCACAACGAGTCGCTCATCGCCGAGGCGCTCGCCGCCGCCAAAACAGCCGGGGACGGCGTGCTCGTCGCCACCAAGGGCGGACACCTGCGGCCCGGCGACGGCACCTGGACCCTGGACGGCCGGCCCGAGTATCTGAAGCGGGCGTGCGAGGAGTCCCTGAGCCGCCTCGGTGTCGAGGCCATCGGGCTCTACCAGTTCCACCGGCCCGACCCCGGCGTGGACTACGCCGAGTCGGTCGGGGCGCTGGCCGAGCTGCTGGACGAGGGCAAGATCCTGATGGCGGGGATCTCCAACGCCGACCCCGACCAGATCCGCTCCGCGCACAAGGTGCTGGGCGGGCGCCTGGCCTCGGTCCAGAACCAGTTCTCGCCGAAGTTCCGCTCCAGCGAGCCCGAGCTGCGGCTCTGCGAGGAGCTCGGCGTCGCATTCCTGCCCTGGAGCCCGCTGGGCGGCATCAGGGAGGCCGCCGACCTGGGCTCGCGCTACTCGGCGTTCGCGGCGGTGGCCGAGACCCGCGGCGTCAGCCCGCAGCGGGTGTGCCTGGCCTGGATGCTGGCCAAATCGCCGGTCGTGGTGCCCATTCCGGGCTCTTCGCGGCCGGAGACCGTGCACGACAGCGCGCTCGGCGCCGATCTGCAGCTGAGCGACGAGGAGATCGCCCGCCTCGACCGCGCCTGAACCCACCGCCCGGACCGTCCGTCCCACGCATGCGGTCGGCTGTCCACCGGAGCCCGCAGGTCCTACCATCGGATCACGCGGGCTCCGGCCGGCCCGCCCCCGCTACCCCCGATCCGGCCGGCGTCCGGACGCGCCGAGGAGGCCTCGCCCGTTGTTCACCACCAGACCGACCCTGCAGGGCACCTACGGCATGGCGGCCTCCACGCACTGGCTGGCCTCCGGCACCGCCATGGCAGTACTGGAAGACGGCGGCAACGCCTTCGACGCCGCGGTCGCCGCCGGCTTCGTGCTCCAGGTCGTCGAGCCGCACCTGAACGGCCCCGCCGGCGAGGTGCCGATCATCCTCGCGCCGGCCGGCGGCCGCCCGCTGGTGCTGTGCGGCCAGGGCCCGGCCCCCGCCCGGGCCACAGTGGACCATTACACCGGGCTGGGCCTTGACCTGGTGCCCGGAACCGGCCCGCTCGCCGCGGCCGTCCCCGGCGCTTTCGACGCGTGGATGCTGCTACTGCGCGACCACGGCACCAAGCCGCTCGACGACGTGCTCTCCTATGCCGTCGGCTACGCCGAGCGCGGCCACCCCGCCGTCGAGCGTGTCGGCGAGACCGTCGAGACGGTGCGGGAGCTGTTCGAGTCGGAGTGGCCGAGCTCCGCCGAGCTGTACCTGGCCGGCGGCCGTCCGCCGCGGCCGGGCGGCCTGCTGCGCAACCCGGCGCTCGCGGCCACCTGGCGCCGGCTCCTCGGCGAGGCGCGGGCCGCCGGCGGGGACCGTGAGAGCACCATCGAGGCCGCGCGCCGCGTCTGGCGGGAGGGCTTCGTCGCCGAGGAGCTGGCCGCCTTCGCCGCCCGGCCGACCCTGGACTCCTCCGGCGAGCGCCACGCCGGCGTGCTGACCGGCGACGACCTGGCTTCGTTCGCCGCCTCCTACGAGGAGCCGGTCGGCTACGACTGGAACGGCTGGCGCGTCTTGAAGGCCGGGCCGTGGAGCCAGGGCCCGGTCTTCCTCCAGCAGCTCGCCCTCCTGCCCGAGGATCCGGACGCCCTCGACTACGGCACGCCCGAGTACGTGCATACCCTGACCGAGGGCACCAAACTGGCCATGGCCGACCGCGAGGCCTGGTACGGCGACGCCGCCGACGTGCCCCTCGCCGACCTCCTCTCCGACGCCTACAACCGCGCGCGCCGCTCCCTCGTCGGCAGCGCGGCCTCCCACGAGCTGCGCCCGGGCTCGCCCGGCGGCCGCACGCCGCGGCTGGGCCGCGACGCGCTGTCCCGCACCGGAGTCGCGGCCCCGGCGGCGGGCGCGGGAGAGCCGACCGTGGCCCCGAACGGCGGGACCCGCGGCGACACCTGTCACGTCGACGTCGTCGACCGGCACGGCAACATGGTCGCCGCCACCCCCAGCGGCGGGTGGCTGCACTCCAACCCGGTGGTGCCCGCGCTCGGGTTCCCCCTCGGCACCCGGTTGCAGATGACCTGGCTGGAGCCGGGCCTGCCCAACTCTCTGACCCCCGGCCGCAGGCCGCGCACCACGCTGACGCCCTCGCTCGCGCTGCGCGGCGGCGAGCCGGTGATGGCCTTCGGCACCCCGGGCGGCGACCAGCAGGACCAGTGGAGCCTGCACTTCTTCCTGGCGGCGGCCCTGCGCCGAGCGGTGCGCGGCGGATTCGACCTCCAGGGGGCGATCGACGCGCCCAACTGGCACACCGAGAGCTTCCCGGGCTCCTTCTACCCGCGAGCGTGGCGGCCGGGCTCGATCACCGTCGAGTCCCGCGTGGGCGAGGCGGCGATCGCCGAGCTGCGCCGGCGCGGGCACGACGTGACCGTGGGCGAGGCGTGGTCGGAGGGCCGTCTGTGCGCCGTCGCGCGCGACCCCGAGACGGGGGTCGTCTCCGCGGCGGCCAACCCGCGCGGCATGCAAGGATACGCGGCGGGCCGCTGACGGCCGCCGGTCGCGCGCCGCCGACCGCGGGGCTCCCGACGGCGGCCCTCTTCTTCGACGGGCGCCGGTCGGTCCGGACCCGTCGGACTCCCGCCGCGACTGCGACGGGCCGCGAACGCATTCGGAGCGGAATACTCCCGTATGACCGGCGCAGTCCTTTCCTGGGCGCCCAATACCGTGCCGCAGAAACGGCCGCCCCCGATTCACCGGCGCAGTGATCGAACCAGAATGATCATCCGCCGATCTTCGTCCGAAATTGGCCAATTCCTTCCGGTACGCGGATTCGGCACCCTAGTGTCACCTCGCGGACGGCAGATCCCGACCGAAGGAATACCGCATGCCGAATCCGCAATCGGAAAAGGCCGCCTCTGCCCGATCGCCCCGCCCCGCCCGCCGCCACCGCGGGGGACGGGGAACGGCGCTGACCGCCGCGCTGGCGGCCGCCCTGCTCGCTCTCACCCCGATGGGCGCAGCACAGGCCGACCCGCAAGAACCCCCCTCCCCGACCGCGCTTCCGGACGACTTCCTGGCGCCGTTCGACTGCGATCAGCAGTGGGAGGCGAATACCCGCAGAGACCACAGTCCCCGGCCCGCCGTCGACTTCCAGCGCCCCGACGCCCTGGGCGAGAACGCCCGCGCCAGCGCCGGCGGAACCGTGTCGACAGTGGACTTCGCCGAAGGAAGCTACGGAAACTACGTCGAGATCGACCACGCTGGCGGATACTCCACCCTCTACGCCCACCTGGACTCCGTGGACGTCGCCGCGGGCGACGACGTGAGCCAGGGCGACGTGATCGGCGCGGTGGGCAACACCGGGGGCTCCTTCGGCGCCCATCTGCACTTCGAGCAGAAGCTCGACGGCGACCCGGTCCGCGTCGTCCTCGACGGCCAGGAGATGGAGTACTACACCGAAGGCGACGATCCGCTGGTCACCAGCACCAACTGCGGTGACGGCGACCCGCCGGACCCGGAGCCCGCTCCCACCCGGCTGGCCTACACCGGCCCCGAGTCGGTCTCCAACGGCTCCGCCGCCGAACTCAGCGCCACACTCACCGAGGAAGGCGGCGACCCCGTCGCCGACCGCACCGTCGCCTTCACCCTCGGCACCGCAGACCACGAACAGACCTGCGAAGGCACCACGAACACCGACGGCACCGCCACATGCACCATCGACGCCGTCGACCAGCCCCTCACCGACGACGCCACCGTCCCGCTGACGGCCGGCTTCGCCGGCGGCGACGACTTCGCTTCGGCAGAGGCCTCCGCCGAAATCGTGGTCACACGGGCGACGGAGCTGGCCTACACCGGCCCCGAGTCGGTCTCCAACGGCTCCGCCCCCGAACTCACCGCCACACTCACCGAGGAAGGCGGCGACCCCGTCGCCGACCGCACCGTCGCCTTCACCCTCGGCACCGCAGACCACGAACAGACCTGCGAAGGCACCACGAACACCGACGGCACCGCCACATGCACCATCGACGCCGTCGACCAGCCCCTCACCGACGACGCCACCGTCCCGCTGACCGCGCGGTTCGAGGGCAGCACGGCCTTCGAGCCCTCGGAGGCCTCCTCGGAACTGCGGCTCCAGTACGTCACCGGCCGCTCCTACGGGATCAAGGCGGACGTCCCGGTGCTCGGACTGCCGGTGTCGATCGATCCCACGCCCGACACCGGCGAGGTGCGCACGGCGCGCGCCGAGACGGTCGGGCCGCAGTGCGCGCAGAACGTCAGCGCGCTGGTTCTGTCGGCGAACACGCTCTGCACCGAGGTCGCCGCCCAGACCGGGCCGAGCGCCGCGACCTCCACCGCCAGTGTGGAGGAGGCCTCGATCGGGCTTCCGGGACTGCCGGTGGTCGGGCTCTCGGGAGTGCGCTCCACCTCGACGAGCACGTGTGACGACCAGTCGGGCAGCGTCGACATGGAGCTGACGGTGGCCGGGACGCCGGTCGACGTGGGCGACACGCCCAACCTCGAGGTCGACCTCGGGGCCGCGGGCACCAAGCTCGTGGTCAACGAGCAGGTCCGCGAGGACGGCAGGCTGACCGTCAACGCCCTCCACCTGACCGCTCCCGGCGGAGTCGACGTCGTGGTCGCCTCCAGCACGAGCGCCGCCCGCAACTGCGGCTGATCGGCGGATGCGGCCGGGCGGAGCACCGCGGCGGCCGCATCCGGCACCGCGCCCGCCGCCGACCCGGTCGGCGGCGGGCGCACCGGCGCGTCAGGCGGAGTGGGCGGTCGCGAGGTAGACCGTGTTGGCCGCGTCGCGCTCCTGCAGCGGGTTGGGGAAGGCGACGACCTCGGCGCGCACCTCGGCGAAGACCTCGCCGAGGACTGCGGAGAAGCGCGCCTCGGGCGGGTCGTTGGACCACAGCGCGAAGACGCCGCCGGGGTGCAGCAGGCGGGACAGGCGGCGCAGGCCCTCCGCCTCGTAGAAGCCGGCGTGGCTCTCGTCGAGCAGGTGGCGCGGCGAGTGGTCGATGTCGACGAGGACAGCATGGAAGCGGCGCCCCGGCTCCTGCGGGTCGACGCCGTCTTCCGACCCGCTCATCGCGAAGAAGTCGCCGTGCACGAACCGGCAGCGCGGGTCGGCCGTCAGCCGGGCGCCCGCCGGGATCAGCCCGCGCTCGTGCCACTCGATCACCTCGCCCAGCGCCTCGACGACCACGAGCGAGGCCACCCCGGGCTGGTCGAGGACGGCTTCGGCGGTGAACCCGAGGCCGAGGCCGCCGACCGCCACGTCCATCGGGCCCCGCTCCGGCTCGCCTAGGGCGAGCCGGGCCATCTCCTCCTCGGCGACGGTGAACAGGCTCGACATCAGGAAGTCCTCGCCGAGCTTGATCTCGTGGACGTCGGCGCGGAAGACGGGGTCCCATCTGCGGCGCAGCACGAGGTCGCCCATCGGTGTCGGACGCCAGTCCAGTTCCTCGAAACGACGGCCCACGGCCCGCTCCCTTCACGCTCCGCATGCCCGCGCCACGTCGGCGCGGGCCCCGCGGCCGAGCAGACGGTGCAGCAGGCACTCCGCGGTGCGGCGCTTCCCGCGAGCACGCCCACGCCCACGCCTCCGCGGCCCCCGACACTATCCCGGTGGGGCCGCATCGGCTCCGCCGGCGGCGGAGCCGGGTGCTCGCCGGCCCGGCGCAGGGGTGCGGGTCCGGCTCAGCCGCGCGGCGGTGCCGCCTTGGGGCGGCCGAGCCGGGCGCCGCCGACCGCCAGGTCGGCGACCGCGCCGACGGTGGCGAACTCTACGCCGTACGCCGCGACGCGGTCCAGCCACTCCTCCAGCCGCAGCAGCCGGTGGCCGCGGCCGATCACCTGGGGGTGCAGCGTGACGGTGAGCACTCCCTGCTCGGTCTCGCGCAGCATGTAGCGCAGGTCCAGCTCCCAGTCGGCGAACATGCGCTCGGCGTCGCCCAGACCGGGCAGCGTCCGCGCGGGGGAGCTGAGGAACTCCAAGTGCGGAAGGTCGTCGAGGCTCCAGCTGACCGGCACCTCCACCAGCGGGGTCTCCTCGCCCCAGACGGTGCCCTCGGCGTCCACCCGGTCGCCGGTGCGGCACCGGTAGGGCGCGTAGTCGTGGCCCATCATGGAGCTGTCGTAGCGCAGCCCGCGCTCGTTCAGCAGCGCCACGGTGTTCTCCGACAGGTCCCAGGCCGGCGCCCGGAACCCGCGGGCCTCGGTGCCGGCGACCTCCCGCAGCGCCTCGATCGAGCGGTCGAGCACCGCCCGCTCGGCGTCCTCCTCAAGCACGGCGACGTTCTCGTGCGCGTAACCGTGCAGGGCGATCTCGTGCCCGCCGTCGCGGATCCGCCGGCACAGCTCCGGATAGGTGCGCGCGGTGTGGCCGGGAACGAACCAGGTGGCCGCGAGCCCGCGACGCGCCAGCGCGTCCAGCAGCCGGGGCACGGCCACCGCCGCGAACTCGCCGCGCGAGCGCGGGGTCGCCGTCAGCTGGCCGCGGTTCACCCACACCGACAGCGCATCGAAGTCGAAGGTGAGGCAGACGTATCCGTGCGGCATCGCGGTGCCTCCTCAGGCCGGCGGGAGCGCGGCGTTGCCGGCCCCCGCCCCTCCGTCGACGGTGACGGTCGTACCGGTGATCCACTCGGCGCCGCCGGAGCACAGGTAGGCCACGGCCGAGGCGACGTCGTCGGGGGAACCGGGCCGCGGCCAGGGCCGCCCGGCCTCCACGGCGCGGACGTAGTCGGGCCGGAGCGGGTTGACGTCGCTGCCGACCTCGATGAACCCCGGTGAGACGGCGTTGGCGCGGATGCGGTGCTCGGCGAGCTCCAGGGCGAGCGCCTTGGTCAGCATGGTCAACCCGGCCTTGGACGTGCAGTAGTGCGCCGCACCCCGCCGCGCCCGCTCGCCCGCTCCGGAGGTGATGTTGACGATGTCCCCGGGACGGCCCGCCGCGACCAGGGCGCGGGCGAACTCGGTCGACAGGGCGAACGGCCCGTCGAGGTTGGGAGCGAGCACGCCCCGCCACTCCGCGTCGCTCATCTCCAGCAGCGGGCGGCTCGGGTAGACACCGGCCGCGTTGACCAGCACGTCCAGCCCGCCGGCGCGTTCCCAGGCGATGCGGACGCAGGCGCGGGCCGCTTCCGGATCGGCGACATCGGCGGCGACGGTGCCGACGCGCTCGGGCGCAGCGAACTGCGCGGCCGCGGCCGCGCACCGCTCCTCGTCGCGTTCGCTCAGCACGACCGCGGCTCCCTCGTCCAGGAACCGGCGGGCGACGGCCGCGCCGATCCCTCCCGACGCTCCGGTGACCAGAACTGTGCGGCTCACGCTTCCTCCCATGTCCGGCGGCGGGTGATGCTGCGGCGCAGGGCCAGGTACTCCGGTACGGACATGCGCGGCGGTGATTCGCGCAGCACCCGGCGGGCCTCCCCGGCTCCCTCGCAGAGCAGGTCGACGACGGTACCGGCGAGGTAGAGCGCCGGTTCCACGGCTGCGGCGCGGTGGTCGACGACGCGGTAGTCGCTGCTGTGGTGGTCGCCTGCGGCGCCCCCGCAGTAGGGGTGGGACACCGGCATGACGTGGGCGAGATCGCCCATGTCGGTGCAGGCGCCCAGGTGGCGGCCGCGGGCGGTCGGCGCGTCCCCCACGACGGGCCCGGCGTTGCGGGAGACGACGTCGTCCAGCGCCGGGGCCGACTGCAGCGGCAGGTAGGCGAGCAGCGTGTCGGTCTCGACCCGAGCGCCCAGGGCGAGTGCGCCTGCGCGTGCGCAGCGGGCCACGGCCTCCGCGGCGCCGCGCAGCGCATCGACGCCGACGGCGCGGACCATGGCGTGCAGCGCGGCCGAGGCGGGCACCGAGCCCAGCGTGCCGTGGCCCCCGGTGACCAGGTAGTTGATCCGCACACGATCGTCCTCGGGGAAGGCCTCGCGCTGGGCGTCGAGCGCGTGGGCGGCTACGGTGGCGGCTTTGAGGGCGTTGACGCCCAGCCAGGGGCTCGACCCGGCGTGGGCGGAGCGGCCGCCGAAGCGGGCGCGCACGAGGCAGGACCCGTTGAGCGTGTCGCCCACGGAGAAGCGGGGGCCGCCACCGCGCCCGGTGTGTGCGAGAAGGGCCATGTCGACCCCGTCGAAGGCTCCCGTGCGCAGCAGCTCGGCCTTGCCGACGGGGAACTCGGCCCGGTCGGAGCGCTTCGCACCGCCGGTTGCGCCGGCCGCGGCGTCGAGGAGAGCGTCGGCCTCGCCCAGTTCCTCGGCGGGAGCGGCGATCAGGGCGACCGACCCGTCCAGCTCGGCCATCACTTCGCGCAGGCCGGCCGCGGCACCGGCCACGGCGGCGATCTGGGCGTGGTGGCCGCAGGCGTGGGCCGCACCGGTAGCCGGGTCGGCCAAGGGGTGCTCGGGCAGCACCAGGGCGTCCAGCTCGCCTACGAGCGCGACGCGCGGCCCGTCGCCGCGGCCGGGCAGCACGGCCCCGACCCCCGTACCGGCGAGCCCGGTGCGCGGCGTGAGCCCCAGATCCTCCAGCCAGGAGCCGAAGCGCGCCGCGGTGGCGTGCTCGGCGTAGCCGGGTTCGGGTGTGTGCATCAGCTCGCCGCTGAGGGCCTCGATCGCGTCGGCGCGGCGCTCGACGGCCGCATGCGCCGCCCTCTTCAGGCGCGCGGCGGTGCTCATTCGCGCTCCGCCGCCGTGCGCTTGCGCGCCGCCGGTGCGCGGCGGGGACGGCACCCGCCCCCGCACGGGGCCCGCGCCGGGCGGCGGTCCTGCGCCGGACACGCCCTCAGCACGCCCGGCTCGCGTCGGTTGCTCACGTCGCCAGTATGGCGGCGGCGGGCGGGCCCGGGCCTCATGCCCGGCTCTGAACTTCGGCCGTCCCCCTTGTGCGCAGGTCCAAACCCGACCGGCGCAGGGACAGGGCCGCGACCAGCCGGTCGTCGGGATCGTCGAGGTCGATGCCGCAGATCTGCCCCATGCGGCGCAGCCGGTAGCGCAGGGTGTTGGGATGGACGTGCAACGCGCGGGAGGCCCCGATCACGTCGCCGAACGCGTCGAGGTAGGCGGCCAGGCTGGCGGCGTAGTCGGTCTGGTGCCGGTGGTCGTAGGCGAGCAGGTCGGGCACCGGACCGGCGGCGAAGCGCGCGTCCTCGGCCACCAGGTCGGCCAGTACGAGTGCGCCGATGGCGGCGCGCACCTCGCCGGGATGCACGACGCAGGTGTGCGCGGCGCCCCGGTCGCGCAGCACGCGCAGCACCAGGTCCGCCTCGGCGAGGGAGCCGGGGGCGCGCCCGGCGTCGGGAACGACCGTGCCCAGCGCGCCCAGCACCGCGCAGCCGGCCGCGCCGGCCGCGCGCTCGACCACCTCGCGGGCGGCACCGGCCAGCTCTGCGCTGCCGCGGCCCTCCACCCCGCACAGCAGCACGTCGACGCGCCCGCGGGAGGCCACCGGGACCGCCGGATGGTCCAGGGCGGGCAGGTGCACGCTCAGCAGGTCGGCGAACGCGCGCGTGTCATGCGGCCGTCCGTCGGCGAAGACGCAGCTGAGGACGGCCGCGGGCCGGTCCCGGTCGACGTCGAGCCACTCCAGCGCCTCGTCCTCGGCGGTGCCGTCCAGCAGCCTGCGGGCGGCCGACTCGGCGGCGCGGCGGCGGGTCTGCGTGCGCACCCCCATCCGCGAGAGGTATTGCCCGGCCGACGCCGCGGCCCGGCGCAGCACGACCGGCGCGTCCTCGGGCAGCGGGCCTCCGCGCTCGGCCACCCAGATGGACCCGAGGATCTCGTCGCCCGAGCGCACCGCCGCGGCCAAGCGGCGGTTGATCCCCTGCTCGGGTACGGCCGGTATGTCGACGACGTCGCCGTCGCGCCACAGCCGCCGGTAGACGCCCTGTTCGCGCAGGCGCGAGCGGTACCAGGCGGGGCCGCGCTGGTCGAGGGCCGCCTGCCGGCGCATCGCGTCGTCGGAGTCGGCGAGCCGGGAGGAGGCGAGCACCTCCTGCTGCGGGTTGAAGATCATCACCGAACCGCCGACCGACTCGCACAGCGCATTGGCGAAGTCGGCGAGCTCGCGCACGGGCGGGGCGGATGCCTCGGCGTCCAGGCCGGCGCCCGCGGTGGCGAGCAGGCCGCGCAGCTGGCCGGAGAGCTCCGCCCAGCCGGTGCCCGACTCCAGCGCGAGCAGCGCGACACCGGCGTGCCGGGCGAGCGCGCTCAGCCGCTCGCGCATCTCGGCGGAGCCGCGCACGACCACCGCGGCGGCGCCGCGCCGGGCCGCCTCCTCCAGCACCTCGGGGGCGCCCGCTTCGTCGACGCCCACAGCCAGCAGCAGGTCGCCGGGCTCGGCGGCGAACTCCGCGGCGGAGTCGTGGATCACGACGCCGTGGCAGAGCACCGCGGGGTCGGGCGGTTCGGCCCATACCGACAGCAGGTTCGCGCCGATTGCCTCGACCACCGTGTTCAGCGTCGGTCCGTGCACCTGCCCCACCTCCTTGTCGCAGACGACAAGTTCCGTGCGGTTCTTCATACCAGCGGATCATTACAGCGCGACGATCACTCGCCGAAACTGGCGGCTATACGTCATCCGGGGAGGCAATGCCGATGCAGGGGAAGTTCACCTCCGCACTGCGCTCGCTGGTCGATGCGGAGTCGCCGTCGGCCGACGCAGCCGCGGTGGAGAGGTGCGGCGACCGCCTGGCCGAGGTCGGCGAGGCGGTCGCCGGCGCCGCGCCGGAGCGTATCGCGCTGGCGGACGGGCCCTCGGCGCTGATCTGGCGCCAAGGCGACGCGCGGGCTCCCGGCCGCGTGCTGCTGCTGGGGCACCGCGACACGGTGTGGCCGCTGGGCACGGTGGCGGAGCGCCCGTTCGCGGTCGAGGACGGCCGGGCCCGCGGGCCGGGCGTCTTCGACATGAAGGCGGGGCTGCTCGTCGCCCTGTACGCCATGGCGGAGCTGCAGCCGCAGGTGCCGGTCACGCTGCTGGTGACCGGCGACGAGGAGGTGGGCTCGGCTGCCAGCCGGGAGCTGATCGAGGCCGAGGCGCGGACGTGCGGGGCCGTGCTCGTGCTAGAAGGGGCCGCCGAGGGCGGAGCGCTCAAGCGCGCCCGCAAGGGGTGGTCCATCTACACCCTGCGCTGCCGGGGGCGCTCGGCCCACGCCGGACTGGAGCCGCACAAGGGGCGCAACGCCCTCGTGCGGATGTCCGAGCTGGTCGCCGAGTCGCAGCGGCTCGGCGCGCCGGAGCGCGGGCTGACGGTGACCCCGACACTCGCGCGGGCGGGCCATACCGTCAACACCGTCCCCGACGACGCCGAGCTGCACCTGGATGTGCGCGCCAGTACCGCCGCCGACCAGCGCCGCGCCGACGAGAGCATCCGCCGCCTGGCCGCCGCGTCGACCGGCGTCGAGGTGCACGTCGAGGGCGGGATCAACCGGCCGCCGATGGAGGAGAGCGCGACGGCCGCCCTGCTGGAGCGGACTGAGCGGCACGCGCGCGAGCTGGGCGCGCGGCCGCCCGAGTCGGCCGCCGTCGGCGGCATCTCCGACGCCAACCTGGTGGCCGCGCTGGGAATCCCCGTCCTCGACGGGCTCGGCGCGGTCGGGGGCGGGCCGCACGCCGAACACGAGTGGGTGGACGTCGACGCCACCCTGCACCGGATACCACTGGTCTCGGCTCTGGTGGACGGCCTGGCCGAACACCCGCTGCCGGATCCCGAAGGGATGTGAGAACCATGCCGCAACCCGCCACCCGGACCGGCGACTCCGACTTCGAGGAGGACCCGCGCTACCGCACCGCCAAACGGGAGCTCTTCATCGCGCTGGCCTACTGGGGCGCGTTCACCGTCGCCGTCACCGCGACCGCCTGGCTGCTGGGCGGGGGCAAGGCCGCCGACGAGATCGCCTTCGTCATGGGCTTTCCCGCCTGGTTCTTCTGGTCGGTACCCGTGGCCTGCCTGCTCTTCTCCGGAATCGCCTTCATCCTCGTCCACCGCTTCTTCACCGACATCCCCCTCTCCGCCGGCGGCGACGCCGGGGAGCCCGACGAGAGGTAGCCGACCATGCGCTGGGGCGTCATCATCCCGATCCTGCTCTACGCCGTCGCACTCCTGGTGATCGCCTGGTGGAGCTTCCAGCGGCGCCGGGCGGTCGCCGAAGGCCACAAGACCGAGCACTACTACATGGGCGGGCGTTCGCTCGGCTGGCTGCTGCTGATGTTCACGCTGCTGGCGAGCGGCGCCAGCGCCGGCACGTTCATCGGCGGCCCCGGCCTGGTCTACGGGCAGGGCTACGGCTGGATCCTGGTGTCGGTCTTCCAGGTGCCGACGGCGTTCATCGCGCTGGCGGTGCTAGGCAAGAAGTTCGCCATCGTCGGGCGCAAGCTGGGCGCGCTGTCGATCGTGGACATGCTGCGGCACCGCTACGAGAACCCGGCGGTGGTGATCGTCAGCTCGCTGGGCATCGTCGTGTTCCTGACCGCCTACATGGTGCCGCAGTTCGTCGGCGGCACTCGGCTGCTGGAGGCGGCGACCGGCGCCGACTACACGGTCCTGCTGGTGTGCCTGGCGGCGCTGATCGCGCTCTACACGACCTTCGGCGGCTTCCTCGCCGACGCGATGAGCGACGTGCTGCAGGGCGTGATCATGCTGGTGGGCGCGGTGGCCGTGTGGGTGGCGCTGCTGGTCGCGGCCGGGGGCATGGGCCCGGTCAACGAGCAGGTGATGAGCACCAGCCCGGAGCTGTTCACGCTGCCCGGTCCGGCCGGGTTCACACCGCAGATGATCGCCTCCTACTCGCTGCAGCTGGGCCTGATGTTCGGCGTGCTGCCGCACCTGGCCGTGCGGGCGATGAGCTACCGCGACTCCCGTTCGGTGCACACCGCGATGAAGGTCGGCCCGCTGGTGATGACCGTCATCACCCTGGGCTTTCTGACGATGGGCATGATGGCGCGCTACTTCCGGCCCGACATGGAGGTCGGCGACCTGGCGCTGCCGATGACGATCATCGAGGTGCTGCCGTCGGGCCTTGCCGGCGTGCTGTTCGCCGCGCCGCTGGCGGCGGTGATGTCGACGGTGGACGCCATGATCCTGGTGGTCAGCGGCACCATCGTGCGCGACCTCTATGTCACCTACGTCAACCCGCGCATCAGCGACGGCCGCACCTCGGTCGTCACCTCGGCGACCACGCTGGGGCTCACCGCGATCGTGCTGGTGCTGGCCCTGAACCCGCCGGACTACCTGGAGCTGCTGGTCATCTACGCCATCGGGGGCCTAGAGGTGGCGTTCTTCTTCCCGCTGGTGCTCGGGCTGTACTGGAAACGGGCCAACGCACTCGGCGCGGGGCTGGGGATGGCGGGCGGCATGGCCTGGTACACGGTCGTCAACAACTGGGCTCCGGGACTGGCCCTGGGCATGTTCCCGATCGCGACGTCCTCGGCCGTCGCCCTGGCGCTGTTCCTGCTGGGCAGCTACCTGGGCCCGCGCCCGCGACGCGAGGTGCTGGTGAAGTTCTGGGGTACCCAGGCCGAGATCGACCGGCTGAGCGAGCCCGTCGGGCCCCTGCGCTAGGCCTCGGAACGGTCGGGGCTCGCCCGGCCGATCGACACCCCAATCGCCCCCTCATGCGGCGGCCGGGGCGCGGCTTCCCTCTCGCGCCCCGGCCGCCGCGCTCGCTCCGGGCGGATCAGCGCGCGGACGCACGGCCTGCGCCGCGGGCGGCACGGCCGGAGCGCGTGCTGACCACCGCGACCACGGCCGCCAGCGCCGCGCCGACGGCGTAGACCGCCATCGTGGCCAGCGGCGTGGCGTCCTCGGCGGAGGTCTGCAGCAGGTCGCGGTTGAGCTGCTGGTTCACCTCCAGGGCGATCACCAGGACGGTCGCGACGACGGCGGCGGCGGGCCAGGAGACGACGCGCACGTTCACCCAGCGCCCGGTGACCAGCCCTGCGGCGAGGCGCAGCAGGGTGGCGAAGGCGCCGGCCACCAGGACGATCCCCAGGGGGTTGTAGCGCAGGGACATCGCCAGGTCGCCGCTCATGGCGGCCCACACCGCGCGGGTGGCGCCGCAGGTGGGCATCATGACGCCCATGTAGTGCAGCGGGCTGTGCAGTTCGACCGGGGGCAGGCCGAAGACCGCCATGGCCGCGCCCGCGAGGAGCCCGCCCACCGCCACGTACAGGACCCAGCGGTGGCCGTCGTGCGTCTCGACCCGCATCCGGACGGGCAGCGCCCAGGCGGGCACGCTGGCGCCGATGCCGCGTTCGCTGTCGCTCATCGCCCTATTGTCCCCCGTTTCCGGCTCCGCTGCGCCAGCCCCGACGGGGTCCGGCGCGGCCAACCCCGGCGGGGGCTCCGCGGCG
This sequence comes from Streptomonospora wellingtoniae, assembly GCF_031845375.1. Taxonomy (NCBI): domain Bacteria; kingdom Bacillati; phylum Actinomycetota; class Actinomycetes; order Streptosporangiales; family Nocardiopsidaceae; genus Streptomonospora; species Streptomonospora wellingtoniae. The sequence goes on along the minus strand of NZ_JAVREK010000002.1, from coordinate 3,734 downwards.
TCGCCGCGGACCCCCCGGGCGGCGGTCACACCAGCCAACTGCCGTCCAGCATCAGGTCGCGCTCGGGCAGCTCGTCGACCTCGCGCCAGGCCTGGACGAGCTGCGGACGGACGCGGTAGTAGAGGTTGCCCTCCGAATCCCGCGGGTCGAAACCGGTCTTGGCGGCGAACGCGTCGAGGGTCCTCGGCGGCAGTTCGGCCGCCGCCAAGGCCTCGGCCTCGCCCTCGACGAGCACCACGTCACGGGGAGGACCGACCCCGATCCGGACCCGCCCGGAAGTGCGCAGATTGCGCCCGGTCGGGCTCGCCGCGACCGTGGCCAGCAGCAGCGTCGCGCCGTCCCACAGGAAGGACAGCGGCACCATGTAGGGCGTGCCGGCGGGGCCGCCCGCCGTGGCCACCCAGGCGTCGACGTCGGACTCCAGTCGGGCGAGGGTGTCGAGCTTGCGCTGGGAGCGCGGGCGCGGGGGTGCCGAGGGGGCCGTCGTCATGGCGTCGGGGCTCCTTGCCGTGATCGGGGTGCGGTCGGGGCGAGCGGGACCCGACGCAAGAGTAGACGCCGCGTCGGGGCGCGCTTCCACCTCCGGACGGGTCGTCTCCGCCGCGGCCGCCCGCGGGCGCGCGCCGCCGCCGGGGCGGGCGCATCGCCGGAACCTCGTCCGTAGGAAGCGTCCGCGCCGCGGAGGGGCGCACGGCCCCGCCGCGGCGCGGTTCTCCCCTCGCCCGCCGTCGGAGAGGGGAGACCGGCCGACACGGCAGGCTCAGCCGGAGCCGAGCAGTCCGTGCGGGTCGAGGACGTACTTGCGGGCGGCGCCCTTGTCGAACTCCTGGTAACCGCGGTCGGCCTGCTCCAGCTGTATGGGTGTGGCGTTGACCGCCCGGGCGATCTGCACCCGGTCGTGCAGGATCGCCTGCATCAGCTGGCGGTGGTACTTCATCACCGGGCACTGGCCGGTGAAGAACGCGTGCGACTTCGCCCAGCCCAGTCCGATGCGGATGGACAGCGAGCCATTCCGCGCGGCCTCGTCGGCGGCACCGGGGTCGCCGGTGACGTAGAGACCGGGGATGCCGAGCGACCCGCCGGCGGCGGTGACCTCCATCATCGTGTTGAGCACGGTCGCCGGCGCCTCGTGCGCGGCGTCCGCGCCGTGGCCGCGGGCCTCGAAGCCCACCGCGTCGACCCCTGCGTCGACCTCCGGCACGCCCAGAAGCTGCTCGATCCGGTCGCGCGGGTCCTGCTCGGAGACGTCGACAGTCTCGCAGCCGATGGCGCGCGCCTGCTCCAGGCGCTCCTTGTTCAGGTCGCCGACGATCACGACGGCGGCGCCGAGCAGCAGTGCCGAGGCCGCCGCGGCGAGCCCGACGGGTCCGGCACCGGCGATGTAGACCGTGGAGCCCACGCCCACCCCCGCGGTGACGCAGCCGTGGAAGCCGGTCGGGAAGATGTCGCTGAGCATGGTGAGGTCGAGGATCTTTTCCATGGCCTGCTGCTTGTCCGGGAAGCGCAGCGCATTCCAGTCGGCGTAGGGCACGAGGACGTAGCGCGCCTGGCCGCCGACCCAGCCGCCCATATCGACGTAGCCGTAGGCCGATCCCGGCCGGTCCGGGTTGACGTTGAGGCAGATGCCGGTACGGCGCGCCTTGCAGTTGGCGCAGCGGCCGCAGGCGATGTTGAAGGGCACCGAGACGAGGTCGCCGACATCGAGGAACTCGACGTCGGGCCCCTTCTCGATGATCTCTCCGGTGATCTCGTGGCCCAGCACCAGCCCTTCCGGCGCGGTCGTGCGGCCGCGCACCATGTGCTGGTCGCTGCCGCAGATGTTGGTGGCGACGACCTTGAGGATGACGCCGTGGGGCACAGGCCGCCCCACGTTCGCCGGGTTCACGCCGGGGCCGTCCTTGAGGACGAACTCGGGGTAGTCCATGTCGACGAGCTTTACGCGGCCGGGACCCGCGTAGGCGACGCCCCTGTTCTCAGCCATAGCTCCCCCAAAAGCATGATGTGGATCACGTTTCGGTCGTGGACTGTGCTACCCGGGTGGGGCGCCGCCGATGTACGCAAAGCACATCGACTCCGATCGGTGATACGGAAAGCACTCAGAGTGCCCAACGGCCGACCGGGGCCGGTCCGACGCCTCCGGCGAAGCAGGCGCGGCTGAGCTGAACGGACGCGGCGCACGGCGGCACGGGCCCATCAATACCGGCTGCGGGGGAATGGGGCGGTGCACCGGTGGAATCGCGTCGACGTAGTGGGAATGCCACGCAGAGCATCCGCACGACCCCTTGCAGTAGCCGTCGGACTCCGCTACGTTTGCCGCGCCATTGTGAACCGGATTCCGCACGGGAGCCTTTCCCGACCACGCTGCAACCGTCCGCACCCCTTGCGCGGACCTTGCGCGCATTCGGGCGGGCGAACCGCTGGAGCGCCGTGTGCGCGCTGAATCCCGACGTACTGCGATTCCCTCACCACTCCGATCACCGATTCCCGCCCCTGCCCCGACGAGATCAGACGAAAACTGTCAGCGCAGATCGGATACCCCGCTCGATGAATATCATCGCCATGGGCGGAGGACGCGTGTCCTCCGCCTTTTCTTCGCCTGTCCGGAAAACCCGCCGCCCCGCTTCGCCGCGGCCGGGCGAATCCGAACCCGCCCCTTCTCCCGGCCGCGCCCGCACGCGGCGCCGGCGGCGCGGGGCGCTCGCTCTCGCCGCTGCGGCGGCGCTGGCCGTCCTGCCCGCCTCCCCCGCCTTCGCCGATCCGCCGGAGGCGCTCCCCGCCAGCGTGGCCGCACCCGACGGCACGTGGCAGCCCGCCTTCGACTACGACACCGACGGCTGCTATCCCACCCCGGCGATCGGCGCCGACGGCACGGTCGCGACCGGACTGAAGACCTCCGGTGCACTCAACGGCAGCTGCCGCGACGGCTGGGACCTGGACAACACCAACTCCTACGCGCGCGCCGAGTGCGACCCCAGCGGCTGGTGCGCCTACATGTACGCGCTCTACTTCGAGAAGGACCAGACCGTGCACGGGTGCTGCGGGCACCGCCACGACCTGGAGCACGTGATCGTCTGGGTGAAGGACGGCCAGGCGCGCTACGTATCGGCCTCGGCCCACGGCGACTACGACACCCGCGCCGCCTCCGACATCCGCTGGGAGGGCACCCACGCCAAGATCGTCTACCACAAGGACGGGGTGAGCACCCACGCCTTCCGCTTCGCCGCCGACCACGACGACCCGCCGGAGAACCACGACGGGGTCTGGCAGTACCCCGACCTGGTGAGCTGGAACAACTTCCCGTCCGGCATCCGCGAGAAGCTCGTGGCCGCCGACTTCGGCAGCGCCCGCCTGGCCCTCAAGGACGGCAACTTCGAGGCCGACCTGGAGGAGGCCGAGCCCTCCGGGATCGAGTTCGACCCCCGCGCCTGATCCGCCCGCCCACGTCAGCGGCCTCTCCAGGTCCCGCCCGGCTCGGTACGGACGGGACCGCCGCTTTTCGGGGGGGGGGGGGGGTGCCTCTATGTTCTTTGTCAAGCCGGGCGTGGTGCTCGGGGTTCGTAGAAGGTTCCGTCGCGGAGCATGGCGAACAGGACGCTGATGCGGTGGCGGGCCAGGCGCAGCAGAGCTTGTGTGTGGGTCTTGCCGCGGGCCCGGCACTTGTCGTAGTAGCCGCGGGAGGCCGGATCATGCAAGGCCGCGAACGCCGAGAGGAACATGGCCCGTTTGAGCTGCCG